>JANQOE010000023.1 GCA_028279245.1 Alphaproteobacteria bacterium | reverse complement strand
ATCGCGTCGACGTCACGTTGAACGCCGACGGTTCGGTCACCGTGCGCGACAACGGCCGCGGCATCCCCACCGACCTGCATGACGAAGAAGGTGTCTCCGCTGCTGAGGTCATCATGACCCAGCTCCATGCCGGCGGAAAGTTCGACCAGAACTCGTACAAAGTCTCGGGCGGTCTGCACGGCGTTGGCGTCTCCGTCGTCAACGCCCTGTCCGCCTCGTTGGAGCTGCGCATTTGGCGCGCCGGGCATGAACATGTCATGCGCTTCGCCCACGGCGACGCCGAAGCGCCCCTAGCCGAAGTCGGCCCCGCGCCAATCGTCGACGGGCGACCGCTGACCGGCACCGAGATCACGTTTTTGCCGTCAACCGAGACCTTCTCGAAAACCGAATTCGATTGCGCGACCCTCGAACATAGGCTGCGCGAACTCGCCTTCCTCAACTCCGGTATCGCGCTGTGCCTGACCGATAATCGCGGTGTCGAACCCCGCGAAATCAACATGCACTACGAAGGCGGACTGTCCGCCTTCGTCCGCTATCTCGACCGCAACAAGAACGCGCTGCACGGCGAGATCATCGCTGTCGCCGGCGAACGCGAAGGCGTGGCCGTCGAAGTCGCGCTGCAGTGGACCGACAGCTATCACGAAAACGTGCTGTGCTTCACCAACAACATCCCCCAGCGGGACGGCGGCACCCACCTTGCCGGTTTCCGCGGCGCGCTGACCCGCACCATCAACGGTTATGCGGCGGAGAGTGGCCTGGCGAAGAAAGCCAAGATCCAACTCACCGGCGACGACGCCCGCGAAGGTTTGACCTGCGTGCTGTCGGTGAAGGTCCCCGACCCGAAATTCTCCTCCCAGACCAAAGACAAGCTGGTGTCGTCGGAGGTGCGCCCGATTGTCGAGGGCGTCGTCGGCGAACGCTTGGGTCAGTGGTTTGAGGAGCATCCCAGCGAAGCACGCAAGGTCGTCGAGAAGATCATCGAAGCCGCCGCCGCGCGCGAGGCGGCCCGCAAGGCGCGCGAGCTCACCCGGCGCAAAACGGCGCTCGATATCTCGTCGCTCCCCGGCAAGTTGGCGGATTGCCAAGAACGCGACCCGGCAAAATCGGAACTGTTCATTGTCGAGGGCGACAGTGCCGGCGGCTCGGCCAAACAGGGGCGCGACCGCAGTGTGCAAGCAATCTTGCCGATCCGTGGCAAAATCCTGAATGTCGAACGGGCCCGCTACGACAAGATGTTGTCGTCCGCCGAAATCGGCACGTTGATCACCGCGCTGGGCACGAGTATCCGCGACGACTTCGACCTGGCCAAACTCCGGTACCACAAGGTCATCATCATGACCGACGCCGATGTCGACGGCTCCCATATCCGTACATTGCTGCTCACCTTCTTCTACCGGCAAATGCCACAGCTCATCGAGGCAGGACATCTCTACATTGCCCAGCCGCCGCTCTATCGGTTCGCTCGCGGCAAGTCGGTGAACTACCTGAAGGACGACCGCGGGCTCGAGGACCACTTGATCGACGAGGGCTCGGCCGGCGCCGTGCTGTATCTGTCGAACGGCACCCAGCGTGCCGGCAAGGATCTCCGCGAACTTCTGGAGACTGCACGCCGCGCCCGCAATCTGATGCAGCCGCTGGAACCCTACATCAGCGAGTTGTCGGTGCTGGAACAAGCGGCGATCGCCGGCGCCCTCAACCCGGACGTTCTGGCCGATCCGACCCAGGCCATGAGCATGGCGCAAATGATCGCCTTGCGGCTCGATGCTCTGGCACCGGAGCAGGACCGGGGTTGGCAAGGCGCGGTCGAGGATGATGGATCCCTTTCCTTCACCCGCACCCTGCGCGGCGTGCGGGAGCGCCACGTCCTCGACAAACGCATCACGGCAAGCGCCGAGGCCCGGGGCCTGGACGCCCTGGCCGGCGATCTGCGCGCCGTCTACGAACAAGCCGCGCGGTTGACCACCAAGGACGGCGAAAGCGAAGTCGCCGGCCCGCGCGCCTTGCTGGAGCGCATCTTCGGCGTCGCCCGGAAGGGCATTTCTGTGTCCCGCTACAAGGGACTTGGCGAAATGAACCCGGAACAGCTATGGGAAACCACGCTGGATCCGGAGGTCCGGTCCCTGTTGCGCGTACGCGTGGAACATGCGGATGAAGCCAGCGATGTGTTCGAGACCCTGATGGGCGACGTGGTCGAACCGCGCCGCAATTTCATTCAGGAGAATGCTTTGAAAGTGGCCAACCTCGACGTTTAGCGCATGGCTGCACGCCGCACCGCCCGCCGCGGGCAAGCCAGCAAGAACCGCCGGGGCAAAGGCCGGCGCACCACCCGCAAGACGGCACCGCGGGCGCGCCGCGGCTCGTTCCTGGGCTGGGCGGCGAAATGGGTCCTGACCCTCGGGATTTGGGCGTTCCTCATTGTCGGCGGCGTTGTCGCTTGGTTCGCCTGGGACACCCCCGACATCAGTCAGCTCCAACAGGACGCGCGCCGCACCAGTGTCGTGCTGCAGGCGGCGGACAACTCGCGGCTGGCGTCGTACGGCGACCTCTACGGACAGCATCTCAGCGTCGATAAGCTGCCGCCGGCCCTACCGGCTGCCGTGCTGGCGATTGAAGACCGCCGCTTCTACGACCATCCGGGCTTCGATATCCGTGGTCTCGCCCGCGCGGTCGTCGTCAACGTTGCCCAGGGCCGGGTGGCCCAGGGCGGCAGCACCATCACCCAGCAACTCGCGAAGAACCTCTTTCTGACGCCCGAACGCTCGATCCGCCGCAAGCTCAAGGAGTTGATCCTGGCTATCCGGTTGGACGCCAAGTTCACCAAGGATGAACTGCTGACCATCTATTTGAACCGCGTCTATCTCGGCGCCGGCACCTATGGTGTTGAAGCGGCATCTCAGAAGTATTTCGGCCACTCGGCGCGCGAGGTGACCCTGTACGAGTCCGCTATGCTGGCGGGGCTGCTGCGCGCTCCGTCCCGCTATAACCCCTCCGCCGATCCCGTCGCCGCGCACAACCGCGCCGTCACCGTATTGAATGCGATGGTCGATGCCGGCTACGTCGCACCGCGCACCGCGACGGCCGCGGCGGAGGAGCGTAGTGACTTTCGCGGTGGGGAAGTGACCCAAGGCGCCGGCCGCCGCTACTTCTCCGACTGGATACTGGAGCAGGTGTCGGGTTTCGTCGGTCTCAACGCTGACGATCTGCAGGTTGAGACGACCTTTGATCCCCGCTTGCAGGCACTCGCCGAACAAGCGGTCGCACGGTACGCCGACGAAGCCATCGAGGCCGAGGTTGGGCAGGTCGCCCTAGTGGCCATGACGCCGGAAGGTGCGGTGCGCGCGATGATCGGCGGCCGCGATTACCGCCACAGCCAGTTCAATCGCGCCACCCAGGCGCGGCGCCAGCCCGGATCGGCCTTCAAGTCGTTCGTCTATCTCGCGGCCTTTGAGGAGGGCTACAAGCCCGAGTCCCGTCTTCAAGACGCGCCACTCACGGTCAACGGTTGGTCGCCGCGCAACTTCAGCGGCGAGTTCCGCGGCGACGTGAGTCTACGCGAAGGCATGGCGCTGTCCCTCAACTCGGTCGCTGTGCGCTTGTTCCAAGACGTCGGCCCGCAGCGTGTCGCCGCCGTTGCCCGCCGCCTCGGCATCACCGGTGAGCTGACCGTTCACCCAAGCCTGGCATTGGGCAGCAGCGAAGTGACGCTGCTCGAATTGACCGGCGCCTATGCGACCTTTGCCAACGGTGGCCACGGTGTGGTGCCCCACGGTGTGCAGGAAGTACGGGGCCCAGGTGCTGAGGTCTTTTATCGCCGTGGAGGTTCCGGTCTTGGCCGGGTGATCGACGCCGACCACGTGAACTTGATGAACGATGTGCTCAGCGCGGTGATCGGTTGGGGCACGGGCAAGTCGGCGGAGATCGGCCAACCGGCGGCGGGCAAATCCGGCACCAGTCAGGAGTTCCGCGACGCACTGTTCATTGGTTACACCAGCGAAATCGTCGTCGGTGTTTGGTTGGGCAACGACGACGGCACACCGATGAAAGGTGTGACCGGCGGCGGCCTCCCAGCGAAAATCTGGCAGGACTTTATGTCCGCGGTGCACCGGGATATTGCAGCGCAACAGGCGGACATGTCAGTCGGCAAAGGCTAGGCATCACGGTCGACGTTAGTCATAAAAGCTTCATACGGGCGGCTTACCTGTGCAATCCTTTGCTCACAGGCACCAAACAACAGCCTACTGGGAGGTCTTTTATGAGTTTCGTTAGAACGACGGTTGCAGTCTCGGCCCTGTTTGCATTTGCCTCGGCAGCGCAGGCTCAGGACAGGGTTCAGATCGACTGGTGGCATGCCATGGGCGGCGCCCTGGGCGAGAAAGTCGAAGCCATCGCCGCGGCTTTCAACGCAAGTCAAGACGAATACGAAGTCGTGGCCACCAACCGCGGCAACTACACCGAAACCATGACCGGCGCGATCGCCGCGTTCCGTGCGGGCGAGCAGCCACATATCGTTCAGGTTTTCGAAGTCGGGACAGCGACTATGATGTCGGCCGGTGGCGCGATCAAACCGGTCTTCGAAATCATGGAGGAGAGCGGCAAGGACTTCGAGCCGTCCGGGTTCTTGGCGGCTGTGACCGGCTACTACACGAACGACGACGGCCAGATGCTGTCGATGCCTTTCAACAGTTCAACGCCGGTCCTCTACTACAACAAGGAGATGTTCGCGGCCGCCGGCCTGGATCCCGAAAGTCCCCCACAGACCTGGCCTGAGCTGGAAGAGGCGTCCCGCACGCTCATTTCATCGGGTGCGGCAACCTGCGGTTTTTCGACGGCCTGGCAATCATGGGTCCAGCTAGAGAATTTCTCGGCCCGGCATGACGTTCCGTTTGCCTCCAAGAACAACGGCTTTCAGGGCTTGGATACGGAGTTGCTGATCAATAGCGACACCCATGTGAAGCATATCCAGGCGCTTGCCGATTGGTCGCAGGACGGCGTCTTCAAGTACGGCGGTCGCCGCGGCGACGGCCAAGCCCTGTTCACCAGCCGTGAATGCGCCATGTGGATGAATTCGTCAGCCGGACTGGCAGGTATCCGCCGCACCGCCGAGTTCGACTTCGGTGTGGGCCAATTACCCTATTGGCCCGATGTTGTCGGCGATCCGAAGAACACGATTATCGGCGGTGCCAGCCTTTGGGTACTGTCGGGGCACGACGATGCAGATTACCGTGGTATCGCCGAGTTTTTCGACTTCTTGTCGTCTTCCGGCATTCAGTCCGCCTGGCACGAGGGTACGGGCTACTTGCCAATTACCCCGGCGGCGTTCACCACGACGACACTCTCGGGCTACTACGAGCGCAACCCGGGCGCCGACACGGCTGTCATTCAGATGACATCAGGCGAACCCACAGGCAACTCGAAGGGACTGCGTTTGGGGAACTTTGTGCAGATTCGCGACGTCATCAACGAGGAGCTCGAAGCGATTTGGGCCGGCGACAAGACGGCGCAGGAGGGCCTCGACACGGCAGTTGAGCGGGGCAACGATCTGTTGCGCCGGTTCGAACGCGCCAACCGCTAACATCGACTAGCGATCTGGCACAGGGACGCCACAGAGTGCGTCCCTGTCGCCACCGCTGACCAGCCGTATGGAACGACGGGTCTACTTCCGGCACAAGGCGCTGCCATACTTCCTGCTGGCGCCGCAGCTGGCCGTCACCCTCATCTTCTTCATCTGGCCGTCGATCCAGGCTCTTTGGCAGTCGACACAAATCGAAGACGCCTTCGGTTTGTCGACTGAGTTCGTTGGGCTCGAGAACTTTGCCCTGATCATTGCTGACCCCCTCTACGCTTCATCGGTTCTACGAACGATTTTCTTTTCGTTCGCCGTCGCGGCGCTAGGTCTCTCTGTCGCACTGTATCTTGCGGCCAAGGCCGACCGTGTCATTCGCGGACGACTCTTCTACCGCACCCTGCTGATGTGGCCCTACGCTGTCGCACCGGCGATCGCCGGTGTGTTGTTCCTGTTCCTCTTCAATCCAACGTTCGGCGTTATCGGCGTACTGCTCAATAGAACTTTCGGCATCGATTGGAACTACCTGCTGCAGGGCGACCAGGCGATGCTGCTGGTGATCCTGGCCTCCGCCTGGAAACAGATCAGCTACAACTTCCTATTCTTTTTGGCCGGCATGCAGGCAATTCCGCGCTCGCTGGTCGAAGCCGCCTCCATCGACGGCGCCGGTCCGAAGCGACGGTTCTGGACAGTCATCTTCCCGCTGCTGATGCCGATCACCTTCTTCCTGCTCGTCATCAACATCATCTTCGCGTTCTTCGAAACGTTCGGTGTCATCGAAATCCTGACCAAGGGCGGCCCCGCGGGTGCGACGAATATCTTGGTCTACAAGGTGTTCAACGATGGCTTCATCGGGCTTGATTTCGGCAGTTCGGCCGCCCAATCCGTCATTCTCATGGGCATCGTGATTGCTTTGACGGTCGTTCAGTTCCGTTACATCGAACGCAGAGTGACGTACTGATGGTCGAACGGGGCAATGCGGGGCGGCAGATGTCGCACGTGATTTTGGTTCTCGCGGTCTTGGTTCTCGCGTTTCCGATCTACGTCGTATTCGTCGGCTCGACCTTGACCCTGCGCGAAGTCGTGCAGGCACCCATGCCCCTGCTGCCCGGCAGTCAGTTCGTCGAGAACTACCTCACGGCGTTGACCGACGGCGCCCTCGAAGGTGGGGGCGGTGTGCCAGCTTGGCGGCTGCTGATGAACAGCACGATCATGGCCCTCGGTATCGCGATCGGCAAAATCACAATCTCCATCATCTCGGCCTACGCAATCGTCTTCTTCCGCTTTCCGTTTCGCATGACGGCCTTTTGGCTGATCTTTGTCACGCTGATGTTGCCGGTCGAGGTGCGTATCGTACCGACCTTCGGCATCGTCTCCGCGCTCGGGATGTTGAATAGTTATCAGGGGCTGATCGTCCCGTTGATCGCCTCCGCCACTGCCACCTTCTTCTTCCGCCAGTTTTTCCTGACTATTCCAAACGAACTCTTGGAAGCCGCCCGCGTCGATGGCGCCGGTCCTGTGCGTTTCTTCTTCGACATCCTGCTGCCGTTGTCGAAGACCAACATCGCCGCGCTCTTCGTAATTCTGTTCATTTTCGGCTGGAATCAGTTCTTGTGGCCGCTGATGGTGACGACGGATCCGGACTTCAACACCATCATCATCGCGATCAACGCGATGCTTTCGGCGGGTGACGATCAAGTCGAGTGGCAACTGGTCATGGCAACGACGATGATGGCGATGATCCTGCCGATAGCAGTCGTCATTCTGATGCAGCGTTGGTTTGTCAAAGGGTTGATCGAGCATGAGAAGTAGCGATGGCTGACGTATCGATCCGTGACGTCCGCAAGTCCTACGGCGGGACGGAAGTCTTGCACGGCCTGAACTTCGGGATTGAGGATGGCGAGTTTGCCGTGCTGGTCGGGCCATCCGGCTGCGGCAAGTCCACGCTGCTGCGCATGATCGCCGGGCTCGAGGAAATCACCGCCGGGGAGGTTTCAATCGCCGGCCGCGTCGTCAACGGGGTAGAACCCAAGGACCGCAACATCGCGATGGTCTTTCAGAACTACGCGCTCTACCCGCACATGACCGTCTACGGCAACATGGCGTACGGTTTGAAGATCGCGCGCCTGTCAAAGGACGAGATTCAACGGCGCGTGCAGGAGGCGGCGCGGATTCTCCAGCTTGACGAATTGCTCGAACGGCGACCGGGTCAGTTGTCAGGCGGTCAACGGCAGCGCGTGGCAATGGGCCGCGCCATCGTTCGCGAGCCCGCGGTTTTCCTGTTCGACGAACCGCTGAGTAACCTGGATGCGAAGCTACGCGTCCAGATGCGTATCGAAATCCGCAAACTCCACAACGCGCTCAACACCACCAGCGTCTATGTCACCCACGATCAGGTCGAGGCGATGACGCTGGCCGATCGGCTGATTGTCATGAATGATGGCAATGCGGAACAGATCGGCACCCCGCTTGAGGTCTACGAGACCCCAGCGACCACCTTTGTCGGCGGTTTCATCGGATCGCCACCGATGAACTTCCTGCCGGCAACTGTCAGCGCCGGTAAGATCCATGTTGGTGGCGGCAGCAGTATCGCCCACACTCATGACGGCAGACTCTCGGACCTCAACGGCCGGACGGTCACGCTAGGCGTTCGGCCCGAACATCTGCATGCCGGGAACGAGGCGAGCGCCCAACATGTCGCCGATCTTGAGGTCGACCTGATTGAAGCACTCGGTGCCGATAAGCTGGTCTATGGTCATTTCGGTACCCCGGAGCAATCCTGCACCCTGCGCGTCAACAGTGAGGTGGCGATCAAGGCCGGGGAAACGGTGCCAATCGCCGCCTTCGCCCAGCATCTGCATCTGTTCGACCCGGACTCCGGCCGCAGCCTCGACCGGTAGGGCTGGCCTTTTGCCGGCGCGGGCATACGTAGAGAGGCTATGCGTGCCGGTTCCGCCCTGCTTCCCCTCGCATTACTCCTGCTGCTCGGCTCAATCTGGGGCGGCGGCACCAGTGTGCACAAGTTCATCAGCGTGTCCGGCGTCGCGCCGATGGCGGCGGTGTTCTGGCAGAGTTTTGGCGCAACGGTCACGCTGCTGCTGATTTGCGCCGTTCGCCGTTCGCCGGTCGGCCTGACGCCGCGCCATCTCGCCTACTACGTGATCGTCGGCAGCCTCGGCTTTGCCCTGCCCAATGTGAACATGCTGTTCGTACTGCGGGAGATCCCGGCCGGGACGATGGCGGTCGTGCTGACGTCCGCGCCGCTGTTGACCTATTTGATCGCCCTCGCCATGCGTTACGAGTCCGTCGTGCCAATCCGGGCGTTCGGCGTTGCCAGCGGTTTCATTGGCGCCCTGCTCCTGGTCCTGCCGGAAAGCAGCCTGCCGGCGCCGGAGGCCCGGCCATTTGCGGTGCTCGCGCTGTTCACGCCGGCCACCTACGTCATTGCCAACCTGTATGCCGAACGGCGCCGGCCGCAAACCGGCGATCCCCTCACCAATGCGGCGGGCATGTTGCTTTTCTCGACACCGTTCCTGCTGGTGCTGAACCTCGGCACCGGCACGTTTCACCCGATCTGGGCGGACTTCGGCGCGGCGGAGGCGGCCATGCTAGCCTACAGCGTGCTGACCGCCGGGGCGCTCGTGCTGTTTTTCGCCATCGTCCGGCTGTCCGGCGCGGTCTATCTCAGCCAGGTCGGCTACATCATCAGCGTTGTTGGTCTGTTGGTCGGCATGGTGACTTTCGGCGAGCGTCCGTCGCCCCTTATGTACGCCGCAGTCGCTTTGATTTTCGCCGGCGTGGCGATGGTGAATTCGCGGAAGGCGCCGCCGGCTCCGGCTGCACAATCAGCCCAATAACCGAATCCTCCAGATCGTCGATTCGATCCTCGTGCACGGCGATGTCGCGCACCGACACCCCGGCCTGATGAACCGTATTGGGGTCGCCCGACACCAGATGGTGCCACCAGTATAGATCTTTTCCTTCGTCGATTAGCCGGTAGGCGCAAGTTTGCGGTAGCCAGCGGGTGTTGCGGGTCGACTCCGGCGTCATGTTGATGCAATTCGGCACATGCTTGAACCGGTTGGCGTAGTCCGAGCACTGACAGGTCCCGAGGTCGAGCAGCTTGCAGGCCGCCCAGGTCAAGGCAATCTCGCCGGTATCCGCATCCTCTAGCTTGTTAAGGCAGCACTGTCCGCAACCGTCGCATAACGACTCCCATTCGGCATCGGTCATCTCGTCCAACGATTTGCGCCGCCAAAACGGTTCGGTCACGCCGTCTCCCGGTCGATCAGATGGATGAACGATCCCATGATCCGGCCCTCGCGCAGGCCAACCTCGCCACGGTCATTACCGGCCGCGTCGGTCACCGCGAACAGCGGTGCCGCGCTGGCTTCGCTGACCACCCGCGCATAATGAAACTCGTGCCCGCGGCAATGGAGTTCGCCAAACGGTCCGCCCAACGCCGTGGCGCGCCGGTACCCCAGATGCAGCTTTGGTTGGGCAAAACTCGTCTCCAACGGCAGCAGGCCCGCCATCCGATGGGTAGCGCCATCGGCGTCTGTCAGGGAACGGCCCAGCACCATGTATCCCCCGCACTCGCCGTAGACGGTTGCACCCCGCGTCGCTGCATCCGCCAGACCCTCGAGGAATCGCCGATTGCCGGCCAGCCGGCCGGCCGACAGTTCCGGATAACCGCCAGGCAGGTAAACCGCATCCGCATCGGGGGCCGGCGCTTCGTCGGCAAGCGGTGAAAAGAACTGCAGCGCAGAACCGGCGCTGCGCCAGCCGGTCAACACATGCGGGTAGGCAAAGGAAAACGCGTCGTCCCGCGCAACCGCGATGCACTGGCCGAGCGGCGGCAGGGGAGGGGACGCCACATCGACCGAAGGCATCACCGACGGCCGTGCCAGCGCTAACACTCCGTCGATATCCAGGTGTTCCGCAACCATTGCCCCAGCGCGCTCCGCCACGGAATCCAAGGCCTGCAACTCGCGCGCCTGTTTGAGACCCAAATGGCGCGACTCGATCCGCAGCGCATCGTCTCGCGGAACGGCGCCAAGGACATGAATACTAGGCACCGCCGAAACCGCCGCGCGCCGCAACAAGTCGGCATGGCGCACGCTGCCGACCCGATTGAAGATGACACCGGCGACGTCCACGTCGGCCCGCATCTCGGCAAAGCCGCGCAATAGTGCGCCGACGCTTGCACCCTGACCCCGCGCGTTGACCACCAACACCACCGGCCAGCCGGTCAGCCCAGCCAGGTCGGCGGTGGATCCGACATCAAGCCGGTCGCCGACCGCCGCGCCATCGAACAATCCCATGACGCCTTCCGCCACCACCAACGCATCGCCATCAGCCAAGCGCGCCAGCGTCGCCGGGCGCATCGCCCAAGGGTCGAGATTGACGCAGTCGCGCCCGGCCACCTCGCTATGAAAACCGGCATCAATGTAGTCGGGTCCGGCCTTGGCCGGCGCCACGTCGACGCCATGCGCCTTCAGGCAGTGCAACAGCCCCATGGTGATCAGGGTCTTGCCGCTGCCCGATGCCGGCGCGGCGATGATCAGTCCGGGGGCGGCCATGTTACGCGCCGAGGCGCAGCAGCACGAAACCCATGGCGAAGATCTGCACCAGGTTCACGGCCATGCTGACCCCGTGCAACCGGCGGAACTGCGCTTCCGCGGCGGCATCGCCCTGTGCCCGCGCCTCCCGCAGGTCTTCCAACCGCGGTTGAAAACCGCGCCGCAGCAGAATGAACGAAAGGGCCACCGCCGCCAGCACCGCAACCTCGGTCGGGAACCGCTGCAGAGTCGCCAGCAACCCCGCACCGGCGACGCAGGCAATCGTCATCATCAAGTAGTAGCGTGGGAAGAACACCCGCACGAACCGGCCCGCGGTTTCCTTGCCAAGCTGTGAGAACAGTTGGGGCGCGACAGCGAAACTGAACATCACCATCCCGCCGAACGCCGCGCCGACAATCAGCGTGCTCAGCGCCTTGAGCGACAGCCAGGCCATGCTCAACTTGCCAACCGTGTGGTGGCGAGCGGGTCGTCGATCAGGACCCGGCCCTCAAGCGCACCCAGCCAGTCGAGTCCCGGCCGCAGCCGGGCCACCTCGCCGACCACCAGAATCGCCGGCGGTTTCGCCCCGGCGCGCGCCGCATCCGCCGCCACGTTCGCCAAGCTACTCTCAACAACTCGCTGCTGCGGCGTCGCGGCGCTTTCGACAATCGCCACCGTCTCGCCGGGCCGCCGGCCATTGTGGATCAGCCGCGCGCTGACCTCCTGCAGTTGCTTCATCACCATGTAGATCACGAGCACCGGGACCCGCGCCATCGCATCCCAGTCCAGCGCATCCGGCACCGCGCCGGTCAGATCATGGGCGGTGATGAATAGAACAGCGGAATTGGTACTGCGGTGGGTGACCGGAATGCCCGCATAGGCCAGCCCACCGATCCCGGCGGTCACCCCTGGCACAATACGAAACCGAATTCCGGCCCCGACCAGTGCCAGCGCTTCCTCCGCCCCGCGGCCGAACACGAACGGGTCGCCACCCTTCAGCCGCAACACCCGTTTCCCCGACCGCGCCAGTTCGATCAGCCGGCTGGAGATGTCCCGTTGCTTGGGTGATGGCTTCCCACCGCGCTTCCCGGCATAGATGCGGTCCGCGCCCGGATCGGCCATAGCCAGAATGCGGTCGTCGACCAATGCGTCGTAGACGATCGCGTCGGCTTGCTGCAGGCCGTGCGCGGCCAGCAGTGTCAGCAATCCGGGGTCGCCGGGTCCGGCGCCGGCCAGCCAGACGGTGCCCGGTTCGAATGTCGGCAAGGAAGGGTGCAGCATCGCCGCAAGCTAATCCGCTGGCCGCGGCCTGACTAGTCGCTAGACTGGGGGGATGGCGCAAACCGAGCTACGGCGGGGCTGGACGACCGGGGCCTGCGCGGCGGCGGCCGCGCGGGCGGCTGGTACCGCTTTGCTCACCGGCACATTCCCCGACCCGGTCAGCATCACCCTGCCACGCGGGTCGGCCTCGTTCGGGCTGGCGCACCGCGCCACTGAGGGATCATCCGCCACCGCCGGCGTAGTCAAGGATGCCGGCGACGACCCCGATGTCACCCACGGCGCACTGGTGTTGGCGACCGTTCAGCAATCATCGGACGAAGGCGTGCATTTCGCGGCGGGCGAGGGGGTCGGCACCGTAACGAAACCTGGGCTCGCCGTGGCCGTCGGCGAACCGGCCATCAACCCGAAGCCGCGGGAGCTGATCGCCCGGGAACTGGCAGCGGTGGCCCGCGAAAACCGCATCGACGCCGGGTTTCACGTCACCCTCTCCATCCCGGGCGGCGAGCGGTTGGCGGCGAAGACCAGCAACGCGCGCCTCGGCATCGAAGGCGGGCTCAGCGTGCTCGGCACCTCCGGCATCGTTATCCCCTACTCCTGCGCCTCGTGGATTCACAGCATTCACCGCGGCATCGATGTCGCCCGTGCTACCGGAACTAGCCACATCGTCCTGTCAACAGGCCGGACCTCCGAACAGGTAGCACAACAGCGATATGAACTCCCGGACAGCGCGCTGATCGAAATGGGCGACTTCGCCGGCGCAACCCTGACTTATCTGGCGCGCCACCCGATACCGCGGGTCACCATCGCCGGCGGGTTCGCCAAGCTATCGAAGTTCGCCCGCGGGGTCCGTGACCTGCACTCCTCGCGCAGCCGCGTCGACATTTCCGCCCTCGCCGCCCAACTCGAACAACTTGGTGCCGACCTAGCGGCAGTCGAAGCAGCGCGCCGGTCTCACAGCGCCGGCGCGGTATTGGAACTGGCGGAAACACGGGGTCTGCCGCTCGCATCGTCGGTCGCCCGCCGCGTGCGGGAGGTGGCCAGCGCATCCCTGACCGGCCGGGTCGACATCGACGTGCTCGTCGTCGCCCGCAACGGTGCGGTCATCGGCACGGCCGGTCCGTGACCCCGTTCCGCCTGCTGGTGCTGGGCGGGACCGGCGACGCCCGCGAGTTAGCGGCACAGGTGAAGGCCCGGTTTGGCGACCAGATCTCATGCGTCTACTCCATCGCCGGCCGCACCGACGCGCCAGCGTTACCGCCGGTCGAAATCCGCCGGGGCGGGTTCGGCGGCGTGTCCGGCCTCACGAAATACCTGTGCACGACGGAATGCGATGCGGTTGTCGATGCGACTCACCCCTTCGCCGAGCGCATCAGCCAAAACGCTCTGATTGCATGCAGCGATACTGCCACGCCGCTCGTCGCGCTCACGCGTCCGGCGTGGCAGCCGACACCTGCTGACGACTGGCGCACAGTCGGAAGCCTCGCTGCTGCCGCTGCAATGGTCGCGAGGCGGGGTTGGCGGCGCGTCTTCGTCACCACCGGCCGCACGGGGCTGGAAGCGTTCGAAGCGCTGAGGGAGACGTTCCTCTTAGTCCGATTGTTCGGTAATCCGCACGCGCCTTTAGCGCTGCATCGGCATGAACTCATCGTCGACCGTGGCCCCTTCAACGTCGCCGCCGAAGGCGCCTTGCAGCGCCGGTACCGGATCGATGCGCTGGTAGCGAAAGCATCCGGCGGCGACGCAACCCAGCCGAAACTGCTGGCGGCGCGGGGATTAGGCCTGCCGGTCGTGCTTGTCCGCCGCCCGTCCGGAACCCAACTATCCGTTGGTAGCCACGCCGCCGTGCTGGAATGGGTTGGCCGGCGGTTGCGCGAAAGATGTAATGCCGAATCTCGAAAGGGTCGCGTTGACCCATGTACTCTGGCCGGGCACTAAGGAGTTGATGACCGTGAAGCCTCTTCTCCGAGCCGCCCTCTTCACCTTGGCGTTGACTGCCGCCAGTCCGGCGCTTGCCCAGATACAACTGCTCGCGTCCGATCCGCTGCTAGTCTCGTCTTATGCGGGCGATGTCGATGAGACCCGCAGTCTTTTGCAGCGTGGCGCCAGCCCATACGCCCAGGACGCGCAGGGCAGGACCGCCTTGATTTGGGCCAGCGTCGTCGGTCATTACGATACGATTGATGTATTGCTTCAGTTTGACCGTCAGCCCGATCACACCGATGCACTTGGCAACTCGGCCATGTTCTACGCGTCTGACCGTGGCTACGTCGATGTCGTCGAACTCTTGATAGGCGCCGGCGCGAACGCCGATAGCGAAAACCGCCAGGGTGTGACGCCCCTAATGATCGCCGCGCAGAACGGCCATCTTGACACGGTCGAGGCCTTGATCGCCGGCGGTGCGGACATCAACCACACCGACTTCACCGGCCGGACGGTGCTGGACTGGGCCAACGACGGCCGCTCCCGCCAGATCTCCGACCGCCTGCGCGAGGCTGGCGCCTCCTAGTCTAGACTAGGATGCCGGCCGGAAGACGTGGCTGTGCGCCGGGTCATAAAGCCGGCTTTCAGTGTGATCAGCAGCATCTAATGCGCGCCCGACCAGGATCAGCGCCGTCCGCGTGATCCGAGCCGCCTTCACCTCGTCGCGAATGGTCGCCAGCGTGCCACGGATCAATAGCTCGTCGGGCCAACTGACGCGGTAGCCGACGACCGCCGGACAGTCGGCGCCATAATGCGGCGTCAATGCCCGCACCACCTTCGCCAGATTGTTGACGGAGAGGTGGATCGCCAGCGTTGCCTGGCTGCGCGCCAATTCCTCAAGTTCTTCGCCGGCCGGCATCGCCGACGCACGCACCGCGGTGCGCGTCAGAATGACGGTCTGCGCCACGTCGGGCAGGGTAAGTTCCTGCTTCAATGCCGCCGCCGTCGCCGCAAACGCCGGCACCCCCGGCACGACCTCATAAGAGATGTCTTGCACCGCCAGTCGCCGCATCTGCTCGCCAATGGCACCGTAGATTGACGGGTCGCCGGAATGCACGCGGGCCACATGCTGACCGTCGCGCGTGGCGGTGGCACACGCGTTGACAATCTCGTCGAGGGTCAGGCTCGATGTATCAACGACCTGGCCATCCTTTGGCGCTGCGGCGATCACCTCCTGCGGCACCAGACTGCCCGCGTAGAGACAAACGGGGCAGCTTTCGATCAGTCGCAAACCGCGCACGGTGATCAGGTCCGGCGCGCCCGGCCCGGCGCCAATGAAGTAGACGGTCATGCGGCGGACCTTGCCTTCGCCGCGTAACCGCGCGGCGTGTAAAGCCAGCGCCGTGCGCCGGTGTCGAAGAGACGCGTCGTCGAACTGCCGACAATCACCAAGCTCAGCATGTCGACCATACCGCTGTCCAATTCGGCCAATGGCACGATGTCGGTTTGCTCGCCGGCGCGGGCCAGTTGCCTGCCAATCAACACGGGCGTATCGACCGGCCGATGCCGCAGCATGATGTCCCGGGCCCGCGCCAGTTGCGATTGCCGTTGCCGGCTCGCCGGGTTGTATAGCGCCACCACAAAGTCCCCGCGTGCCGCCGCATCCAACCGCCGCTCGATCTCCGACCAGGGCGTTAGCAAATCGCTCAAGGAAACGGCGCAGAAATCATGGCCCAATGGTGCGCCCATCCGCGCGGCGGCCATCTGCAACGCCGACACCCCCGGAACAACGTCGACCAGGATGCGCGACGGCTCTTGCTCCAGCAACTCGAACACCAGGGCCGCCATCGCATAGATCCCGGGGTCGCCGCTGCACACCAGCGCCACAGCTCGCCCGGTGCGCGCCAGCCCGAGCGCATGGCGGCAACGCAACTCTTCCTCGCCCAGGGCGAAACGATGAACATCAACCCCGTCGGAGATCCGTTCGATCTGGCCGACATAGCCGCCGTAACCGACGATGTCCGTCGCTTGCCGCAATGCCGCCGTCGCCGCCGGCAGCCGGTAATCCGCCGCGCCGGGTCCCAGCCCGACAAGCGTCAGCTTCCCGGCCGGCCGCCCCACACACGATCCATCTATTCCACTCACGTTGCGGGCAATCGCGCACGTTCCCCGTACGGTCTTTTGTTTCGGCACATGCAGCAGCCCGTCCGGTCCCGCCGCCGCCAGTGCCGCCCCCTCGGCGACGCCATGACAGCCGACTTCGGCGAACACCGCCGGCGACGGGTTGGCCAGCCGCGCGCGCTCTTGCTCTAGCGTTGCGGCATCGAAGAACCGTGCCGGCACACCCAGCGCTGCTGCCGCCGTGTGGATCGCCGGCTCGTCAGCCTTCAGATCGATGGACGCCACACAGGCGACGGACGCGCGCGTCAAACCGGCCGACGCCAACGCCTGGTCCATTAGTTCCACGATCTCTGCCGAAGGCGCGCCCCGCTCGCACCCAACACCGACCGCCAGCGTGGGCGGGTTCAACACCAGTTCGTTTTCGGCCGGCATCACCGCCCGATCGGTGGTCCGCACGACAGGAGCAGCGGGGTCCGGTTGTGCGCCAACGCCGATGAGCCAATCCGCATCGCCCGCTTCGGCAACCAGTTGCAACGGCTCACCGGCCAGCAAGGCTGCGGCAACGGGTTTTGCGGCAGCCGGATTGGCCACAGTCCAGCCGACAGGCGGATCATCCAACGCGCAGCCATCGACATCGCTTGCGGTGGTGATGGCGGCATGGCCCTCGAGAACCTCCGCCAATTGCCGCGCGAGTTTGTTCGCGCCCCGATGCCCGCCAAGCAACGGCACGACTGACGCGCCGTCATGACTCACTACAACAACCGGCGGCTCCTGCCGCTTGTCGGCTAGCACTGGTGCCAACGCGCGCACGACAATCCCGCCAGCGCAAATCGCCACAATCGGAGAGCCGGCTGCGTACAGGGAACACAAATGCGCGCTGACCGATTCAAACGACCCGTCGGCGTCGTCAACGCGACGGGCCAATCCGTGAATCTCTGCGTTGCCCAACACTGCACACACGCGTTTTGCCAGGGCGAAGCCATCGCGTGTCAGCACGACAAGGGCGATGCTATCAGTCATTGGCCAGCCACGCCTTGCCGATGCGTCAGGATCATCGAGAAGTAGGGGACTTTGTCGGGCTCGACCGCACGCAACGGCAGCGACTTCTGCTCCTGCATCGTCGCGTGTTGGATGTAGCGCGCGCGTTCGGCGAGGCCGAGTTCGTCCAACACGTCGCGCACCCTGGCGAAGTGACGGCCCAGCTTGATGATCGCTGCGGCGTCGGTGGAGGATAACCGTTGGCGCAACGCGTCCGTCGGCAGCGGCGCCGGCACCACAGTCATCACCTCGTTCTTTGCGGCAAGGGGATGTCCCAGCATGGCGGCGCACGCCATCAGCGACGACACGCCCGGCACCACCTCAACCACATGCCCGCTTTCCGCTAGCAGACCATAGAGGTACATAAAGGATCCGTAGAAGAATGGATCGCCTTCGCACAACACCGCGACATCGTGACTGTCGTGCAGGTGCGCGCCAATTCGGTCCGCCGCAGCCGCATAGATTGCCGCGTCGGGGAAGCGCCCTGTCGCAATCGGGATGTTGATCGGCAACTCGATCTTGTTGGCCGCGACATAGGGTGCGGCGATGCTCCGTGCCATGCTCGCGCCATCCTCCGTCGCCGGATAGGCGACGACGGAACACGCGTCGAGCAACCGCGCGGCCTTCACGGTGATCAGTTCCGGGTCGCCGGGTCCGACGCCGATACCAAACACGCGGCCGGTCATGCCTTGTAGCAACTCCACTGCGTCACCGGCATGGCAGGCCGCCAACCCGTTCGTTCGCCAACCGCCGAAGCTGTCGCGACGGCGATGCGATTCAATTCACCGCCATACGTCGCGTGCGCGTACGCCAACACGGCTTCGCCCTCCACCGTCACCGCGTTCGCAACCAGCCGTCCGTGCATGGACAACGCGTCGTGACTGCGATGCACCGTCTCCTCTGTGAGGCCACCGCCAATGAAGACAGCATCGGGCGTTGGCAGGTCATCGCCAACCAACACCGCTACGTCGCTTTCAACAATATTGAGTTGCGGTACGCCAAGTACACTCGCGTTTTTCCGAATAAGCGCACAGCGTTCGGACACACGTTCCACCGCGTAGGCAGCACCGCCGGGCGATGCCCGCAGCCATTCGATCGACACGGACCCACACCCTGCGCCCAAGTCCCAAAGACATGCATCGGGTCGCGGCGCCAGCGCGCTCACAGTTGCGGCACGTACGATCCGTTTCGTGAGTTGTCCGTCGTTGGCGAACACTTCGTCGGGCAGACCAGGTGTCGTGGCAAGCACCACCGCATCGGCGCCCGCGACACATTCGATGGCGATCGTATTTAGATCGGCAACGACAGCGTCACCCCATTCCGCAGCGGTTGCCGCAAGCAGGTGTTCATCGGGGCCGCCCAGATGCTCCAGCACCTGTAACTTGCTCGCGCCATAACCAAGTTCGGTCAGCAACGCCGCCACCTGGCGGGGTGTCGTGCCGTCTTCACTCAACACTAGAATCCGCCGGTTGGGTACTAGTTGTGGCCGGAGCGTATCCAACGGCCGGCCATGCAGCGTCACCCGCGCCACCTCCTCACGATGCCAGCCGAGACGTGCGCAAGCCAGGTCGAACGCGCCGGCCGCCGGAATGATCTGCATTTCGTCCGGCGCAAAGTACCGCACCAGTGTCGCGCCGATCCCGTAGGACATCGGATGCCCGGTGGCCAACACCACGACGCGTTGACCGCGCGCCGCCTCGATATCGCGCACCGTATCCAACAGCGGCCGCCGCCAGACCAGCCGCTTTCCATCTGCGGTGTCCGGTACCATCGCCAGATGCCGCTCACCGCCAACCAGCAGCGCCGCATCCTCGATCAACGCGCGTTGTTCGGCAGGCAAACCATCGTAGCCAACCTCACCCAGGCCGATCACCGTGAGCCAGGTCATGGCGCCGCGGCCCCCGACAACGCGTTCACCGCGGCCGCCGCCATCGCGCTGCCACCGCGCCGTCCACTTGCGGTCAGGTATGGAAGGGCAGTACTTGCCGCCAACGCATCCTTCGCTTCTGCAGCCCCAACGAAACCAACTGGAAAGCCCAGGACAACCGCCGGCGCCGGCGCGCCGCCCTCGAGCAACTCCAGCAGTCGGAACAATGCCGTCGGTGCGTTGCCAATCGCCACCACCGCGCCGTCCAACCATGGCCGCCACCGGTCGACCGCTGCGGCGGATCGCGTTGTCTGCGCGCGCCCGGCGGCGCCGTGCAACCCGCCCAGTCCCAGTGTGCAAAGCACGGCATTGCCCGCTGGCAACTGCATCCGGTTGATGCCGGCGGCAACCATGCGGCTGTCCGTCAGCACAGTCGCGCCATCCCGCAATGCGGCGACTCCCGCGAGGAGCACGTCATCGCTCCAACGTAAGCCATCGCTCAGCCCAGGGTCACCGGTCGCGTGCACGAGCCACAACACCAGATCCTGCAACTCGGCCGGAACGGCCGAGAGATCCGTCTCGGCCGTCGCAATCTCACGCGACCGCGCGTAGATCGCCTCCGGCGTCCGCAGGTAAGCCTCGATCATCCGTCACGGAGCGAACGGACGCCATGCGGATGGTCCGCATGCGGGTATGGATGATGGTGCCCGCCAGGACCGTGATGATGATGGCTGTGGCCGTGATCGTCTTGGTGATCCGCGTCGGTGCCGATGCCCTCGAAGTGATGATGGTGGCTTTCCTGGCGCAGTCCGATTTCATCCTCGAAGCCCAGCACCTGTTCCCGGTATTTGCAGAGCTGGCAGTTCATCAGGCCGCGGCCGTCGACCACTTCGTGAATGCGGTCGACAAAGGCCTGCTGGACGAGGGGATGATCATTCAGGTAGCCGGCTTTGACGAACTCGATCTCCGGATGCGCCGCTGCGACGGCATCCGTCTCGTCGTAGATGCGGCGGACCAGCACTCCGGTGAACAGGAAATACGGAAACACGACGATCCGCCGATAGCCGAGCTTAACCGCATGCTGCAGCGCCGGCCCGACCAGCGGGAAAGTGACGCCGGAATACGCCGTTTCGCCCCAACCGAAACCCAGCCCTTCGCACAGCATGCGCGACACCTTGGCGACGTTGCCGTTGGCGTCCGGGTCGGATGTACCGCGTCCGACAACCACCAGCATGATCTCGTGCCGGTCCACCACGCGCGTCTCGTCGGCCAGGGCGCAGGCGGCTTGGATTCGGTCCCCCGCCGCGCGCACCAGCTTGGTGTCGATGCCCAGGTCACGGCCCAATTGGATCGTCACATCATCGTGGCTGGCGGCGTAGGTGTTCAGCACCGACGGGATGTCGTTCTTCACATGTCCCGCGGCGAACAACATGCCCGGCACGGCCAACACGTTGCGAACGCCTTGCTCGCGGAGCGAATCCAGGCCGGTGCGGATCACTGGCTGCGCAAACTCCAGAAAGCCGTGCGCCAGCGGCGTATCGCCGAACCGCGGACGCAACGCCTCGACGACCACCGAAAACTCTTCGATCGCCCCGGGGTCACGGCTCCCGTGGCCGCAGATCATGATGCCCGTCGCCTCTTGCACATCCCCTCACATTCGGTTAGCCGGGGAATAGATCACGGCGTACCAGTGCTGCCAAGAGCCGCGACCCCGGTGCGCGCCTTGGGAGTACGCCACCATCCTTGCTTACGCCGACCACGCCGACGTGCCCGTTCTCCCGTTGCTGTTGGCTGGGGCGATGATCCTCGACGCTTTGTTCGGCGACATGCGCTGGTTGTTTCGCGCTATCCCCCACCCGGTGGCTATCATTGGCGGTCTGGCGAGTTTCTTCGACAAGCGGCTCAACCGTGCAGACCGCAGCGACACCGCCCGCGTGGTCCGGGGCGTCCTGGTCGTTACCGTCGTCTGCACGCTGTCCGGTCTCGCCGGCGCACTGTTGGCTGGCCTCGCCCGTCAGTATCCCCAGGCCTGGCTGATCGAGCTGCTATTTGTCGCGATCCTGCTGGCCCAGCGCAGCCTTTTCGAACATGTGCGCAACGTTCGGCGGGCCCTGGCGGCGGGGGGACTGGCCAAGGCGCGGGAGGCGGTTAGCCATATCGTCGGCCGCGACCCGAACAGTCTTGACCGGCATGGCGTCGGCCGCGCCGCGATCGAGAGCCTCGCCGAGAACTTCTCCGACGGCGTGGTCGCGCCGGCCTTTTGGTACCTGCTGTTCGGCCTGCCGGGTCTGTTCGTCTACAAGGCGGCCAACACCCTCGACAGCATGATCGGTCATCGTTCGCCGCGTCACCAGGCGTTCGGCCGCTGCGCGGCACGCTTCGACGATGTCCTGAACATCGTGCCGTCGCGCCTCTCCGGCATTATCCTATCGGCTGCCGCGGCATTTGCCCCGAAAGGGCACTCGGTCACCGCTTGGCGCACCATGTGGCGGGACGCGCCAAAGCATGAGTCACCCAACGCCGGCTGGCCGGAAGCCGCCATGGCGGGCGCCATCAACGTGGCGCTGCAGGGTCCGCGCAAATACGGCGAACGGCGGGTCAAAGGGGAATGGCTGGGTGAATCCTTCACCGCCCGCGCGACGGCAGCCGATGTCGGGCGGGCGCTTTATCTGTATGTGGTCGCCTGCTTACTCTCGCTCGGCGCCGTGTCTGCTCTAGCGATTGCCGCGTTGCCGACCTAGGCCGCGGTGGCCAGCAGCCGCTCCATATCGACATGGGCCTCCAACAGCTCCGCCAGCGCATTGAGCGCCGATTCGACGCGTGCCTCATAGGCCAGCGCCGCGCGACTGCCCGGCCGTAGCTTCTGCAATAGGTGCTGGCGAAACGCATCGCTGCAAAACAGGCCGTGCACGTAACAACCGGCGACCAGTCCGTTGGCGGAGACCGCCCCGTCGGCCTGTCCGCCTTGCAACGTCAAGAACGGCCGCGCGCAGTCCAGCCCCTCCGTCCGACCCACATGCATCTCATATCCAGCAACGGCGATGCCGTTGTGGACCCCGGACACCGCTGTCAGCGTTTTCTCGCCGGTGAGGGTCGTCGCGACATCAAGCAGACCAAGCCCTTTCTCGTCGGAGGGCACACCTTCGACACCATCCGGGTCCTGCACCCGGCGCCCCAACAACTGAAAGCCGCCGCAAATACCCAACACGAAGCCGCCACGCCGCGCATGCGCCAACACGTCGATATCCCAGCCTTCATCGCGCATGACACGGAGATCAGCGATCGTTGCTTTTGATCCCGGCAGCACGATCATGTCGGCGTCCAACGGCAGCGGCTCGCCGCGTTGCACGAACAGCAGTTCGACATCGGGCTCCATCGCCAACGGGTCGAAGTCATCGAAATTCGCAATCCGCGAAAACTGCGGCACGGCAATCCGGATACCGGCCGTCCCATCCGAAGCAGGTGATTCCAGATCCGCCGCATCCTCAGCCGGCAAATCGCGGGCGCGCCGGAAGTACGGCAGCGTTCCCAAATGCGCCCAACCCGTCCGCCCCTCGATCGTTTGCACACCACCGTCAAACAGCGACGGATCACCGCGAAACTTGTTGATGAGAAAACCGTTGACGCGCCGCTGCTCCGACGAACGCAACAGCGTATGCGTTCCCACTAGGTTGGCGATCACACCGCCGCGGTTGATGTCGGCCACCAGGACGACCGGTACGTCAGCCGCTTCGGCGAAACCCATATTGGCGATGTCGCCGTCGCGTAGGTTCACTTCGGCGGGACTGCCCGCGCCCTCGACCAGCACCAGGTCCGCCTCTGCCGCCAACTTGTGGAAGCTGTCGAGCACCGCCGGCAGCAACCTTGGCTTCCAGTCGTGATAGTCGCGCGCCCCGGCGTTGCCGCGTACCCGCCCCTGCACCATAACCTGCGCGCCCACATCGGTCTGCGGCTTCAACAGCACTGGATTCATGTGTACCGAAGGCGCAACGCCGCACGCTCGCGCTTGCAGCGCCTGCGCCCGACCGATCTCGGCGCCGCCGCCGCTGACAACGGCAGCATTGTTGGACATATTCTGCGGTTTGAAGGGGCGTACCCGCAGCCCTCGCTTGGTGTAGGCCCGGCACAGCCCCGCAGTGATCAGCGACTTGCCGACGTCCGAACCGGTCCCCTGCAGCATCAGCGCCCGCGCCGGGCGCCGCGCCTTAGGATGCGGCGTCAAGAGCCTGGCGCAACTCCACCGCCGCCGGCGGGTTCAACGCAACGTCGTTCAGGATCTGTCGGGCCGTCAGCGATTGACCGTACAGCGCCTGGTCCCACTGGTCCTTGCGGGTCACCGCGGCGCCTTCGAAGGTCGTCCCGGCAAACAAGCCATCGCTAATGGCATAGGTGAAGATATCGGCCCCACCCGCGGATGTGGTCGCGGCGCCAACACGGCCGCCGACCGGTCCAATCGCCGCGGAGGCGTCAGCACCCACTTTGAACTTGTTCACCAGCACCGCATTAAGACCGCGCTCGGTCATGACCGTCATGATGACTTCGGAAACCGATCCGCCAATCTGCAGGCCGATCGACGCGCCACCCATGAACACGAACGAAGGTGCGCTCCACCGCCCGTCGGGCAGCCGCGCGATCAACAGGCCGTTGCCGCCCTCGCCGCCGATGATCAAACCGCCCTTCAACAGATTCGGGACGATCAGCAGCGCTTTCGCGTCGGGCAACAGCTTGTTGAAGCTGGGGCCCACATTCTCGTCCCGCATCATCGTGTTGAAGGTGATCAGCGCCCGGTCCAACAGCTCTTCCTGATCGTTGCTTTGGGCGAGTGCCGGCTGAGTTACGGTGAATCCCCAGGCGACAACGGCCAGGGTCAATAGACGCGCGATCATGCTTGCTTACCTCTCTTCACCGACGGCCAGCCTATTGGCGGCCAATCAGAATTCGATGCCAACCTGGGCTTTTACATTCTGTTCGCGAAACGGGTGTTTCACCAACGACATTTCGGTAACTAGATCGGCGGCTTCAACCAATTCCGGTTTGGCGTTGCGGCCGGTCACCACGACATGCAGGTCCTGTGGCCGGTTCTGCAGGGTCGCGACCACCTCGGCGATCGGCAAATGATCGTAACGCAGCACGATGCTTAGCTCATCCAGCAGCACCAGCGAATAGATAGGGTCGGCGATCATCTCCTTGGCCGCCGCCCAGGCCGCCTGCGCCGCGGCGATATCGCGCTCCCGATCCTGCGTGTCCCAGGAAAAGCCCTCGCCCATCACCTGGATGTCGACCAAATCGGGAAACCGGTCCAGCACCCCGCGTTCCCCCGTTTCCCATTTGCCTTTGACAAATTGCACGATGCCGATCCGCTTGCCGTGTCCCAGCATCCGCATGACCAGTCCCATTGCCGCCGTCGTCTTGCCCTTGCCCTTGCCCGTGTGAACGATCAGCAGGCCCTTTTCATTGGTCTTGGTGGCCAGCATCCGGTCGCGCGCGGCCTTTTGCTTGCGCTTCTTCTCGGCATGCCGGGCGTTCAGTTCCTCGGTGGTCGTCACTGGACATCCTCTTTGCCATCGGCCCAGCCCGCCAATCGTGCGGCGGCGGAGTTGGATCGCGGCTGCCACATCTCGCGGGTGAGCGCTTCCTGGAACCGTGTGGCCATTTCCTGCAACGCGGCCGGGTTATGATCGGCCATGAAACCGCGCACCCCATCGTCGCCCAGATAAGCATCGTACAACCGGTCGAATTGGTCGCTGCGCACGGCCTTCGTCGTGGCGGCGAACGCGAAAACATAGTCGACCGTCGCCGCGATCTCGCACGCCCCTTTGTAACTGTGACGCATAACACCGGCGATCCATTTGGGGTTGGCCGCGCGCGCCCGGATCACCCGCGCAATCTCTTCCTCCAACCGCCGTATCTTTGGCGCGAAAGGGCGCGAATGATCATTGTGGTAGACAGTGGGTGCGCGTCCAGCTTCCACGGTGACGGCGGCGGCCAAGCCGCCTTCGAACTGGTAGTAGTCGTCGCTGTCCAGCAAATCATGCTCGCGGTTGTCCTGATTGTGCACCACCGCCTGTACGCCTTTCAGGCGCCGGGCGAAGGCCTGATGCGCCGGTTGCCCTTGGCCGCCGGCCGCATAGGCATAGCCGCCCCAGGCGACGTAGGCCCGCGCCAGGTCGGCGGTGGAATTCCAGCCCCGCTCATCGATCAGCGCCTGCAGGCCCGCCCCGTAGGCGCCTGGCTTCGACCCGAACACCCGCCACTGCGCCTGCCGAAGTGCGTCGTCCGCCGCCATGCCGGCCGCGGTCAGCGCCGCGCCATCGGTACGCACCGCCCCGCGCAACGGATTGTCGGCATCGTCTTCATCGTCCTGCGCGGCCACCGCCCGCACGGCGGAATCGAACAGGTCGATCAAGCCGGGGAACGCATCCCGAAAGAAGCCAGAGATTCGCAACGTGACATCGACCCGCGGCCGCCCCAACACCGAAACCGGCATGACTTCGATGCCAGCCACCCGGCCCGAGACCTCATCCCAGCGCGGCTGCACCCCCATCAGCGCTAGGGCCTGCGCAATGTCATCGCCGCCGGTGCGCATGTTGCTGGTGCCCCAGGCGGACAGAGCCATCCGCCGCGGCCAATCGCCGTTTTCCTGCGCATAACGCTCGACCAGCAGCGTCGCCGACTGCCAGCCGAGAGTCCATGCGGCCTTGGTCGGCACCATGCGCGTGTCGACGGAAAAGAAGTTACGCCCCGTCGGCAGCACCTCTGGCCGCCCGCGGGTCGGTGCGCCGGACGGCCCCGGCGCCACGAACCGCCCGTCGAGGCCCGCCGCCAGCCCTGCCAGCTCCATGTCACCGCACGCGACAACCGCCGGCCCGATTTTCTCTTCGATTTCCACCAGCACTTCGGAGGTCTGCGGCCAATCCGGCGGCGCAGGTTGCACGCCGGCCACCAGTGCTGCGGCCAGCAACTCCAGTCGCTCGACCGTGTCGCCTGTGGTGCGCCAGACTTCATCGCTTTGCCTTAACAACTCTATGGGCCGCGGCCCGTCCCACGCCGCGCCCATCTCGCAGTCCAGCGGATCGAACCCTAGTCCCAGGTCAGCGGCCAGCGCGCGGGTCAGGCCGACCCGCTCCGCCGATCGCGGCACCCGGGTCAGCGCAACCAGCAGGTCGGTCCGCTGCTGCCCCGTCGGCGCCTGGCCGAACACATGCAGCCCGTCACGGATCTGCAGCTCCTTCAGTTCGCAGAGGTAACTGTCCAACTTAGACAGTGAATCGTCCAAGTTGGACAGTTGAAGCCCCAGATCTAGGTCCAACCGGGCGTCCTGGGCCGTTTCGACGATCTGCCGGCGCAGCACCGGCAGCCGGCGCGTATCAACACTTGATGCTTCGTAGTACTCGTCGATCAGCCGTTCCAACTCTTGCAACGGTCCATAACTCTCCGCCCGGGTGAGCGGCGGTGTCAGGTGGTCGACGATCACCGCTTGGGTACGCCGTTTCGCTTGGGTGCCTTCGCCCGGGTCGTTGACGATGAACGGATAGAGGTGCGGCAGCGGCCCGAGGATCGCGTCGGGATAGCACGCATCGGACAAAGCCACCGACTTGCCCGGCAGCCATTCGAGGTTGCCGTGTTTGCCAAGGTGGACCACCGCATCCGTGCCGAACTCAGCGCGGAGCCAAGCGTAGAACGCGATGTATCCATGCGGCGGCACCAGCGTCGGATCGTGATAACTCGCCACTGGATCGATGTTGTAGCCTCGCGCCGGCTGCAGGCCGATCGCGATGTTGCCGCATTGGAAGGCCGGCACCGCGAACCCGTCGCTTTCCGCCAGGAAAAACGGATCACCCGCAAGCCCGCCCCAACGCGCAGTCACCGCCGTCCGCACCGCTTTGGGCAGCCCGGCGAAGAATACCGCATAGTCGGCAGCCGGCAGGAATGCCCGCACCCGTCGGCCGGTCAGGCCGGCATTGGTCGGCCCCGCCGCGAGATGACGGACCAGATCGTCGCCGGTTTCGGGCACCTCGCCCAAATCATACCCAGCGCCGCGGAGGGACTGCAGAACCCGGACGGCCGAGGCCGGCGTGTCCAACCCGACCCCATTGCCGATCCGTCCGTCCCGGTTGGGATAGTTCGCAAGGATCAGCGCGACCTTGCGTTCGGCGGCCGGCGTTCGCCGCAACGCACACCACCGCGCTGCCAGTGCAGTGACGAAATCGACCCGATCAGCGACCGCCTCATGCACCACAATGTCCGTTTCGGTCGCCGCATCGCGGCGCGCCAGCCCTTTGAACGCCACGGCCCGCGTGATGATGCGCCCATCGACTTCGGGCAGTGCCACCTGCATCGCGATATCGCGCGCCGAAAGTCCGTTCGCTTGCGCGCGCCAATCATCGGCCCGTCCGCCGGCCAACATCACCTGCAACACCGGCACATCGCGCCCGCTAAACGGTGTGTCGGCAGCCGCACCATCGGGCCGGCCGATCGCGAAGCCGGTCGTATTCAGAATGATGTCCGTGCTCGTATCGACCAGCAGTTGCGCGACAATGTCGGCGCTCGCTGCGTCCTTCAGGCTGGCCGCATAGATCGGCAGCGCATTCAACCCGGCAGTCCGGAGGCTATCGACCAGCGCGTCGATGGCCGCCAGGTTCGCCGCCTGCACCAGCGCACGATAGAACACCACCGCCGCCACCGGCGCATTGGCCCGCCACTCGTGTTGAACCTCGGCGAGCATCGGCTGGGCCACGCCCGGCCAATACAAACCGGCGCGCAGCAAAGGCACCGGCTCGCGCCAATCCCGCGCTTCACCAATCAGGCTCGCGGCGAAATCCAGGAACGATGTGGCGTTGTCAGCACCGCCATGCACCAGATACTGCCAAAGTCGGTGCCAAGCCTCCGGCGCCACGGTCGACAGCCGGTGCAACTCCGCATCGGGCTGATCGTCACCCGGCAGAAACGCCACCGGTGTGCCGGTCAACGCGCAAGCCGCCGCAATCTCGTCGACGCCGTAGGGCCAATAGGCGCGGCCGCCCAACAGCCGCACGACCAACAGCTTCGCCTGACGCACCACACCGTCCACATACAGATCGACCGACATGTTGTGTCCAAGCCGCATCAGATTGGCCAGGCGCAGGCTCGGCGCGGTGCGCCCCGCCTGGGCTTGGGCCAGGCACGCAATCTCCGTATCGGCGGCGGTGAGGAAGACGATGTCGCCGGGGGTCTGGCCCAGATCGATCGCCTCGCCGCCGTCGTCGATCCGGCCGGGCACCGCCGCAAGCAGATGCATCAGAAGTAGGTGCCGGCCAACGTGATCACTTCGCCGCCGAGCCCGAGCTTAAAGCGTGCCAGCCCCGGTGTGCGGGTCGTGTTCACCCCGCCCAGGTCAAGCCACTCCACGCCCTGCGCATGCAGCGCTTCAATACCGCGCCATAACACCAACCGCGGTCCGTTCGCCGCACGACCCTCGTCGGAGGCCCAGGCCGCGGTGTAGGTCGCGGTCCGCCCATGCCGCAGGAACAATGCCGCGGCGACAGTGTCGCTGCCTTGCCGGACGCTGACGACAGCGACGTCTTTCGCGCCCGCCGCGTTGGCGAAGGCGTGCAACAGTTGGGACGGCGGGCCCGCGAACCGGTTCTTCCGTTGCAGACCGTCATAGGCGGTGAGCAGTTGCGTCAGGGCCGTTCCGCCGCGCGACAGTTTCACCCGCAACCCGCTCCGCTCGCCGGCATGCAAACTGTTCCGCCATTTGCTGTGCAAGCCGGCGCGCACTTCATCCAGATCGCGGCGCAGATCGAGCCTCACCGTGCTGTAGCCAGTCACAACGCGATGCGTACCGGCCCCGCGCATCAGCAAATTGTCCGTGCTGCCGCCCGGCAACTCGGGCAGCCAGAACAGGAACCGCCGCTGCCGCCGCCGGAAGGCCGCGCGGATCATCCCGAGAGCCGGCGCCGAAAACGAACCCTCGGCACCTTGAAGGTGCAACGGGCCGCGGACGATGCGCACGAAGGAAATCAACCGGCCGATCCGTTTCTCCGCCGCCTGCACGATCGCTTCGACATGTCCGTCCGCGTCCACCAGGCAACCGCGTTGCACCGCCGCATCGGAGGTCGCGGCGACGGCATCGCCATAGGCCCAGGACTGTTCCAGGGACGACCATGACATCTGCTCGAAATACCCGCGCCATGTCGCCTTGTCGCACGCGTTCCATTGCAGGCGAGTGGTGTTGGCTGGCGTCACGGATAGGCTGACGTTAGCTTGTGCGGGCCATGCGACTCGGCCGGCCCAAGGAAATCCTCGGACAGCGCATTCCCGCACCGCGCTTCACCTTGTGGGCACTGCTGTACTTTCTGCTCTATGTCGCACTCCCGATCACCGCGGTCGGCTTCCTGCTCGACCTGATCCTGTTTGTCGTTTTCGCGCGCTATTTCGATAGCTGTTACGCCATTCTCTGCCTGTTCTAACCGCGCAGGTCGCGCAGGATTCCGGCACGGTCCAATCCTTGGCGCCCGATGACCACCAACTCCGACCGGCGCTGTTCGTCGGGTCCCCAGGGGCGGTCGTAGTAGCCGTTAATGCGCGCCCCCACGCCTTGCACCACGTGCCGCAACGGCCGGCCGTCGACCGCAACGAATCCCTTCACCCGGAGCCAGCCATAGGTCGCCGCCAGTGACGTCAGCCGCGATTGCAGCGCGTCGGCGTCTGTAACGGCGCCCAGCGGCACGCGCATCGTTTCAAAATCGTCATGGTCGTGATCGTCCGCGCTGTCATGGTGGCTCGGGCGTGTATCGAGATCCGACTCCGCCGCCGCGCCGATGCCCGTCAGTACCCGCGGCTCGATACGCCCGTGCGATGTCTCCAAAATCGGCACGTTCGGCCGGCCGCGTGTCTTGATCTCTGCTTCGACGGCGCCGGCATCGCCGTTCAGCAGGTCGATCTTGTTCAGCACGATCAGGTCGGCGCACTGCACCTGGTCTTCGAACAGTTCTTCCAGCGGATCGTCGTGATCCAGTGACGGGTCCGCCAACCGGGCCGCTTGCACCGCCGCCGGGTCGCTGGCGAACAAACCCGCGGCAACCGCCGGTCCGTCGATCACCGCGACCACGCCGTCGACCGTCACTCGGCTGCGCACTTCCGGCCAGGCAAATGCTTTCACCAGCGGCTTCGGCAGGGCCAATCCTGATGTTTCGATAACGATGTGTTCTGGCACGTCGTCACGCCCCAGCAACGCTTGCATGGTCGGCAGAAAATCGTCGGCCACCGTGCAGCAGATGCAACCATTGGCCAGTTCGACGATGTCGTCCGCACCGCAACTCTCATCACCGCATCCCAGCAGCAACTCCCGGTCCACACCGACATCGCCGAACTCGTTGATAATCAGCGCGATACGCCGGCCATCGGCGTTGGCAATCAGATGTTGGATCAAGCTGGTTTTGCCCGCGCCGAGAAACCCCGTCACGATCGTTGCTGGAATCCGGTTCAACTGCGTTCTCCCTTCAACACCACAGGCAAGCCGGCGGTGACCAATACGACACTGTCCGCTACTTCCGCGACAGCCTGGTTCAACAGCCCCGCTGCATCGCGAAACCGTCGCGCCAGCGCATTGTCCGGCACCACGCCATAGCCGACCTCATTGGCGATCAGCAGTGCCGGCCCCTTCGCATCTCGTAATGCGTCCAGCAGCGTCGTCGACTCACGCTCGATATCGCGGTCGTCCAGCAGCATGTTGCTCAGCCAGAGAGTCAGACAGTCGACCAGAACCGGTTTTTCTGGATCGGTGTACAGCCCCAACGCTTCTGCCAGCTCGGTCGGCTCCTCGACCGTGTGCCAGGCCGGGCCGCGCCGCGCCCGGTGTCGGGCAATGCGCGCCGACATCTCCGCGTCGCGTGCGTCCGCCGTGGCGATGTAAGTCGCCGCTCGGTAGAGCGTGCCGAGTCGCTGCTCGATCAGGCCTTCGCCATACCGACTTTTGCCCGATCTGGCACCGCCCAGAATCAGGGTAACAAGCGGCAGCGCCGCGTTCGTGACCGTATCTGCCAACGCCGCCTCCGCCCGAGGTTGTCGACTCAAACCTGCGCCGAATAGGTCTCCTGGCTCGCGTTCATCGACCGCGGATCGCCTTCCCGGTCCTGGTTGACCAGTGGCATTTCGATCCGGGTCTCGCCGCTTACAGTTGCGGGGGCAGCGCCGGCTTTGGTGTTACCGTACCGGACTTCCCTGATTCGACGGGGGCGAACCTAACACGCCAAGGCGTCGGTTCAATAACCCGGCGCGTGAATGTTCACCCCGCTCACCGCCCATGAGCCGTCGGGATGCGAGTCCGTCGGCCCGTAATGGTCCACCCGCGTGATCGACCAGTTGTCGATCCGGAACGCCAGGGCCGCCTCCGGGTCCAAGTCCAAAGCGTGACGCAACGCGGCGCGGATGGTCCCGCCGTGGGTGACCGCAATGATGTCCCGGCCCAGGAAGGTTTGGGTCAGCCGGTCGATCACCGCCGACACCCGCTCAGTCATCGTCGCAAAGCTCTCGCCATTCGGCGGTGTCTGGCGCGCCGGGGCGACCCAGAAGTTATGGTCACCCAACTCGGCGATCACTTCCTCTCGCATTCTCCCCTGCCAGTCGCCCAAATGCTGTTCCGCCAGGTCGTGCTCGACCACCGGTTCCGGCATGACCAGACCACCCTCGCGGATTGCGTTGGCGGTTTGGTGCGTCCGTTGCAGTTGGCTGGTGACCAACACCGCATCTGCCGGCAGGGCGCGCGCCAAGGCGCCGGCGGTGGTCGGGTTGTCGGCGTCGGCCGGCGGGTCGCCCTGGCCGTAGATGCGGCCGTTGGTCGAGGTCACGGGGGCGTGGCGGATCCACCACCAGCGGGTCACTTCGGTCACGGGTCAACTCCCTCCGATCATCGCGGCCAGCGCGACGAGGCTCGCGGTTTCGCTGATTTGCTGGGCGGCACCCAAGGTATCGCCGGTATACCCGCCGATCTGCCGTGCCGCCAACCAGGCGACCGCGACAATAGCCAAGCTGGCCCCGATGATCGACCCGGTGGCCGGCACCCAACCGATGTGCCAGCCGGCGATACCCGTCACCGCGACCGCCAGCACGGCCGGCGCCACCAGTCGCAGGGGCAGAGTCTCCGCAACCGAACGGCCCAACCCGTCCGCGCGCGCCGGACCAAGCAACACCGGCACGAACAGCATCGCCCCACGGCTGGTCGCCGCAGCGGCGGTCAATGCAGCGACCACCGTGATGATCTCGCCGGTCCGCGCGCCGATATGGGTGACCAGCGTGATCTTCAGCCCCATCACCAGGATCAGCGTCAACACGCCATAGCTGCCGATCCGGCTGTCACGCATGATGGCCAGTTTAGCTTCACGGTCCCGCCCGCCGCCGAAACCGTCAGCCGTATCGGCGAGTCCGTCTTCGTGCAGCGCCCCGGTCAGCCAGGCCATGGCCATGAAGGCCAGGATGACCGCGGCCATCAACGGCAATCCGGCCAGCACCGCCAACGCATAGACGCCGCCGCCGATCAGTCCGATCGCGGCGCCAACCAACGGAAAAGCCCAGAACGCCGACTGCAAATCACCACCGGCCGCATTGACCGGCACGCGCGTAAGAAAGCTCACGGCCAAGCGCGAACTTTGACCCGGCGTGGATTGAGACTGGTTCTGTTGTGGCATTTCGGCACTCCCTATATAGCAGGCGCATTGCGACCGGGTGGGATGGATGGACTCGCCAATCAACAGCTTTGCCGAATTGCGGACCTTGCTGGCCGAACTACCGGGGCCCGACGCGGGTGCGGCGGAAGCCGCGCGGCAGCGCGAAGCCGTGCTCACGAAGCCGCCCGGCGCGCTTGGCCGGCTTGAGGAGATCGCCGCGTGGATGGCCATGTGGCAGGGCCGTCATCCGCCGTCCGTCGACCGTCCCCGCATCTGCGTTTTTGCCGGCAACCACGGGGTCGCCGCGCGCGGGGTTTCGGCATTTCCCGCCGACGTCACCGCCCAGATGGTCCAAAACTTCCAGGCCGGCGGCGCTGCCGTGAACCAACTCGCCGGCATCGTCGATGCCGAACTGCGGGTTCTCGAACTGGCCCTCGATCACCCGACGGTGGATTTCACCACCGGGCCGGCACTTACCGAACAGGAATGCCTCAACGCATTCGCCTACGGCATGGCGTCGGTTGAACCGGGCCTCGATTTGGTCGCGGTCGGTGAGATGGGGATCGCCAACACAACTGCGGCGGCGGCAATCTGTCACACCCTGTACGGTGGCGGCCCAGCGGATTGGACGGGCCCCGGAACCGGGGTCACCGGTGCGGCCCTAGCGAACAAGGCGGCGGTGGTCGGCCGCGCCGTCGAACTGCACCGCGCCGTAACGACCGACGAGCCGCTGCAAACCCTGCGCTGCCTCGGCGGGCACGAGATTGCCGCGATGGCCGGCGCGATTATCGGCGCCCGGTTGCTGAGGATTCCAGTGTTGCTGGATGGCTATGTCTGTGGCGCGGCGGCGGCGGCCCTTCATGCGGCGGAATCCGCAAGTCTCGACCACTGCCTGGTGTCCCATCGGTCGGCGGAACCCGCCCACGGCTGGCTAGCCGAACTTCTTGGCAAGGAACCGTTGTTCGATCTCGGCATGCGGCTGGGGGAGGCCAGCGGCGCCGCGCTGGCGATCGGCTTGGTCCGCGCGGCGGTCGCTTGTCACACCGGCATGGCTAGTTTCGGCGAAGCCGGCGTCGCCACCGCCTCGCCCGCCGCGTAACGGCTTGAGTGCCGCCGCGCACGGATCCAGCATCGGACATGGCCTCACGACCAGTCGAACCAGCGCGTGCCGGCGAAGCGCCGGTGGCATCCGGCGGAGTCAGCCTGCGCACGCTGACCGCGATCCGTTGGGTGGCGATTGCCGGTCAAGCCGCGACCCTGGTGGTCGTCCACTACGGTTTCGGCCTCCATATCCCGTTGGTCCCAGCCTTCTCGGCGGTCGCCGCCGCGGTTCTGCTCAACACTTGGGCAGGCCTGTTGCGTCCCACTCGCCTCCGCCCGACCAATTCGGAAATCACCGGCTATCTGGCGTTCGACGCTGTTCAACTCACGGTGCTGCTTTACCTCACCGGCGGCCTCAGCAACCCCTTTGCCTTGCTGCTGTTGGCGCCGGTGACCGTCTCCGCCACTTTGCTACCCCGCCGCAACACCGCCGCCCTCGGCGGCTTGTCCGTGGCCTGCGCCACCGTGCTGGCGATCTGGCATCTGCCGTTGCCGCCGGGGGTCACCCCCGGCGAGATCAGCCGCATTCTCATCTTTGGCACCTGGATAGCCGTGGTTCTCGGCATTGTTTTCGTGGCCGCCTATGCTGGCAGCGTGTCGGCGGAACGGCGCCGCATGGGGGATGCGCTGAATGCATCCCAACTGGCCCTGGCGAAGGAGCAACGGGTCTCCTCCCTCGGCGCGTTGGCCGCCGCGGCTGCTCATGAACTCGGCAGCCCATTGGCGACCATCGCCGTTACGGTTAAGGAACTGACCCGCGAGGTCCCGCCCGACAGCCCCTTTGCAGAGGATGTGCAGATTCTCCAAGCGGAGGCGGATCGCTGCCGCAACATCTTGGCCGAACTGGGACAACGCTCGGAGGCCGACGACCAGTCGCCCTATTCTGAGCTACCGGTGTCGGTCTTGGTCAGCGCGGCGGTCACCCAGCATCAGGGCGGCCTGGCCCGGATCGAGATTACCGCAACCAGCATCGACGGCAGCCTGGAGCCCCGTGTCCGCCGCAGCCCGGAACTCGTGCATGGGCTGGGCAACATCATCCAGAACGCTGTCCAATTTGCGCGGACCCAGGTGATGATCGAGTGCCGGTGGACGGAATCAACCATCGAAATCATCGTGCAGGACGACGGGCCGGGGTTTGCCCCGGCGATGCTGGACCGCCTCGGCGAGCCCTACGTATCGAGCCGCCGCGGCGGCGAACATATGGGGTTAGGCGTCTTTATCGCCCAGACTCTGTTGGGGCAGACGGGGGGCCGCATCCGCTTCACCAATCGGCGCATCCGCGGTGCCCAAGTTGACGTGACTTGGAATCGTTCCATGTTAGAGGTACAGGCCAAGGACCCATCGGAGGCCGTTGAGTGATGCTACAAACCCTCGAAGCACCAGCACAGGCAACCATCTCGGACCGCTCGCTACTGATCGTCGATGACGAGCGCAATCTGCGTCTGCAGCTTGCCAAAGCGATGGAGCGTCGCGGCTTTACTGTCGCAACCGCCGAAAGCGTTGAGGAAGGCATGGCCGTCGCCGCCGCGACCCCGCCGGCCTACGCGGTGGTCGATTTGCGGTTGGAGGACGGCAGCGGTCTGGACGTGGTGCAGGCCCTGCGCCGGGCCCGCCCCGGCGTGCGCGTCATCATGCTCACCGGCTACGGCAACATCGCTACGGCAGTCGCCGCTGTGAAAGCCGGTGCCGTCGACTATCTGCCGAAACCTGCCGACGCGGATGCCGTTGTGTCGGCACTGCTTGCTGACGGCGAAGAGCTACCGCCGCCGCCGGAACGGCCGATGTCCGCCGACCGCATTCGCTGGGAACATATTCAACGGGTGTTCGAACAGTGCGGCCGCAATGTTTCGGAGACGGCCCGGCGCTTGAACATGCACCGGCGAACGCTGCAGCGGATCCTCGCGAAGCACGCGCCCCGCGAATAGCGTCTTAGGGTTTATCGGCGACCAGGCCGTCCAGATGACGCCCTTGGAACATGAAGATCCCCAGCGCGGAACCGTAGTCGACGGCACGTTGATCGTCGCAACGGCATAGAATGACGCGGGCGGCACCGGCCCGCTTGACGAATTCCGTCAATTCTTTCTTGCGTAGCTCGCTGCCCGACTCAGCCAGTTCGGGATCCCACTGCAGCTTCAGCAGGTCGACGCCCAGCCGCGCCCGGTCGATCATTGGCGCGATGAAATGGGTGAGCCCGTCCAGGCACACGCGATAGCCGCGGGCCCGCAGGAAGTCGCGGGCGAATACGAACGCGGAGGCGTCGCTAAAGACATCGGCCGGCGGCAACTCGATGCTGATCGTGCCGCGCGCGCCTGACCGCAGGGCACCGTCGAACTTCAGAAACTCGGGCGCCAGCACCGTCGCGACATTCAGGTTAAGCGAGAAGTACCGCCAGGTATCGCCTTTTTCCAATCGGCCGAACTGGGACAGCACGCGCCGATCCAGTGTTTGGGTCAGCCGCTGGAACAGCCACCGGTCCGAAGTCAGGTCAACATCCCCGGCGATTTGTCCCGCCAGGTCACGAATGGAGACGTAGAACTCCTTCATCACGATGACCGGGTCCGCCCCGGCCTTGATGGCGCAGATCGGCTGCTGCCGGGTCAGGCTAGACAAGTCGGCCTGCGCCAGCGCCTTTTCCATTTCCTGGAGCGCCGCCGGAGTCAGCGGCTTCCGCATCCGTTTCTGGGGCTTGTTGGCGCCGCGATGCTGCCGAAGCTTCAACTGCGCAGCGAGATCCTGGCCCAACCTCTGGAAGTTCTCGAACTCCTCGTCAAGGTCGTACCAGGTGCAGAAATCGCCGGTCCCCGGGCTCTCGTCGAGTTCCATCAGCGGGTCTTCGGCAAACAGGTGCCGAATCTTTAGGATGCCCTCGTCGATGGCCTCCAGATCCACGCCAGTGGCAATGACGAACACGATGTCGCCGTTGCTCGGCAGGAACAATTGTCCTTCCAGGTTGCGCACCTGGTCTTCGAAGGTGTTGTGGGCAATGCGCACATGATGGGGCTGCCGGTTAACGGGGCGGAGCTTCGACAGGCCGAGGTGAATGGCTTTGCGGCCGCTTGGATTGCGCTCGATTCGTTTGATCAATTCCTGGAGCAACAGCTCTGGTGAGGAGGTCCCTCGACCGGCAACCGGGTTCAAGGCGGATTGCATACAGGCCCCACGTGTTGGAACAAGCACCTTAGTATCGGCAGCTTGCGAATCCATTAACCAGGCTGCAGCCGGCGCACCCTTACGTATGAGTGTTTGTGACCTGCGTGCGTCCTTCTAGTATCTGGCCCATGTTTCAACGACTCTTCGGCCGCAATCGTGGCCCGGAACCGGTAGAGCCGCCCCAGGGGCAGGTTCCCGCGGGCACCCGAGTCTACGCGATCGGCGACATCCATGGCCGCCTCGACCTGTTGAGGGCCCTTGAGGACCGGATTGTCGAAGACCGGCGGAACCAGTCCCCGGCGCGCGCGGTCCTAGTCTATCTGGGCGACTACATCGATCGCGGCTTCGAGTCGCGGGCGGTCCTCGACCACCTGCTGCAGCCGGCGCTCCCGGGCTTCGAACGGGTCTGCCTCAAGGGCAACCACGAGGATTTTCTGCTAAAATTCCTGGAGGATACCCAGGTCGGGCCGGTCTGGCTGGTCAATGGCGGCCGGGAGACGTTGATGAGTTACGGGGTCGCCCAGCCGGCAAGTCTCGGTTTCACTGAGGAAGGCTTGGCGGAGATCCAGGAATCGCTTCGCCAAGAGGTTCCGGCGGCCCACCTCGAATTCATGGGCGCCCTGCCGTTAACTCACCGCGAAGGCGATTATTTCTTCGTCCACGCCGGCGTCCGCCCTGGCGTGCCGATCGACGCCCAGCAGGAAAGCGACCTCATCTGGATCCGTGATGCGTTCCTGAAAAGCAAGGAATCCCACGGTTCGATTGTTGTGCATGGCCACACGCCGGTGGCGGAGCCGGAGGTCCGGCCCAACCGCATCGGCATCGACACCGGCGCGTTCGCCAGTGGCCGGCTCACCTGCTTGGTACTAGAGGGCCAGTCCTTTCGGTTCTTGAGCACGTAAAGCCGCACCTTGCCCTGGGCGATGCCATAGGGTAGCCCGGCATCATGACGGATCCCGACGCTTTGCCGGCCGCGGCCAACCTGGCCGGCGCCAAAGTGGCCTGTATCGGCGACCTGATGCTGGACCGCTTCGTCTACGGGGCCGCGGATCGCATTTCGGCCGAGGCGCCGGTGCCGGTCCTGCGCGTCGGGCGTGAAACGGTGATGCTTGGCGGTGCCGGCAACGTCTTTCGCAACCTCGCAACCATCGGCGCGGCGCCTTCATTGATCGCACTGGTGGGCGAGGACGACGCAGGCCGCACCGTCGCGCGCCTGCTCGATAACTTGGCCGGCGAAGTCACACTGCTGCACGAGGCCGACCGCCCGACCACGATCAAGACCCGCTTCATCGCCGGTGGCCAACAATTGCTGCGCACCGACCTTGAGGAGACGGCGCCGGCGCAGGCAGCAACCCATGCGGCGATCGAAGAACACGCGCGACGGCTGCTGCCGCAAGTCGGCGCGTTGATCATCTCCGACTACGGCAAGGGCATGTTGGGTCCGGCCGTCTTGCAGCATCTCATTGCCGCAGCGCGCGACGCACGGACCCCGGTCATTGTCGATCCGAAGGGGCAGGATTACGGCATCTATCGCGGCGCGGATCTCATCACCCCCAACCGGGCGGAACTGGAAGCCGCCGCCAGCCAGCCAGTCGGTTCCGACGAAGAAGTGGTGGCCGCCGCGCGCTACGTTGTCGATGCTTGCGGCATCAACAACGTGCTTGTGACTCGCGGCCCGGACGGGATGTCGTTCGTGACACGGGATGGCGATGTGGCGCACCTGCCAACGGTCGCTCAGGAAGTGTTCGACGTGTCGGGCGCGGGGGACACCGTCGTTGCCATAGTGGGAGCCGCCTTGGCTGCGGGTTTGCCCTTCCCGGTGGCGATGCGTCTCGCCAACGCCGCCGCCGGTCGTGTCGTTGGTAAAGTCGGCACCGCCGCCGTGCTCCCCGACGAGTTAGACGAGGCTCTGCAGCCCGGCGATCACAACAAGATCGTAGACCGGTCGCAGTTGGCGGAGCGTGTCAACCGTTGGCGCGCCGAGGGACGACGGATCGGCTTCACCAATGGCTGCTTCGACCTGATTCATCCGGGACACGTCGCGCTGCTGGCCTGGGCGCGCAACGCGTGCGACCGGCTGGTGATCGGCGTCAACGATGACGCGTCGGTGCGGCGCCTGAAGGGAAAGGACCGGCCGGTGCAAACGGTCGCCGCCCGCGAACGGGTGCTGGCGTCACTCGCCAGTGTCGATCTTGTCGTCCGCTTCGGCGAAGACACGCCGCTCGCGCTGATTGAAACGATGCGCCCCGACGTTTTGGTTAAAGGTGCCGATTACACCGTCGACCAAGTGGTCGGCGCATCATTCGTGCAGAGCTACGGTGGCGAGGTGAAACTTGCGCCGCTGGAACCGGGTCACTCGACCACCGCGACAATCGCGCGTGCTAACGGTGATGGCGGCTAAAGACGAGGGTCGCGCGTAACCTGCAGCCGATCTGCTGCCACGCGCGCGTAGCGTAACGTCACCGCCTTCCGGCGACTCGCGTGGATCGCGCCATGCGCCCGCTGACGCAGGATTTCCGCGCCGTACGCATCGGCGACGATCAAGCCGCAGTCGTCGGGCACCAGGTCCAACGGAAACGCGTCGTGCACGGCGAAATAGAAGGCGTCGCAGTACGGCAGATAGTCGGGCCACTTGTTGTCGCCCAGGAAGTCGGTTGTCGTCACCTTAACTTCCGCCGCCAGAAACTTGCCGTCGGCGCTCAACGCCATGACGTCGACGCGCCGCCCGTTCGCCAACGTGAATTCGGTTAGAACGGAATAGCCAAGCTCAATAAGACCCCGGCAAACGCCACGCGTTACATTCTGTGTCAGTTCGGCGGCGGCAACCGGTGTTTCGGTTACCGCCGGCGCGGTCAGTCCGGGCAAACGTCACCCCCCGGGGGTTAGGCGGCCTCCAACGCTTCGTCGGCACGCCGCAGCATCTCGATCAGTTCGTCGAGCATCGTGCCCATTTCTACAGTGTTGGCGGCGGTCAGCAACATGCCGTCCACTTCCATTTCGCCTTCGGCCAACAGCGCACCGGCTTTTTCGAGCGCTGGGCCCTTGCCTTCGGCTGGCACCATCTGGCGTCCGGCCGCCACTTCGGAGCCGACCAGCAACATGCCGGCCTCACCGATCGCCACGACAGGCTTGGCCGCCTGCACGAATGCGCGGACGAATCGCTTCGCGTGCGGATTGTTTTGCAAACTCACCAGACTGCGTGCGCCGCCGATCAGGACCAGCCCCTGATAGTCGGCGGACAACACGTCGGACAGGTTTTCGTCGGCCATGAAGTGATGGCCCCACGTGCCTTGATACCAACCCTGAACCAAGCCGCCATCGACTGAGACGACTTTTGCCGGGATCTCGGCGTTGAGCAGATAGCGTTGCGCTTGGGTGAACTGATCCTCGTCGAAGCCGGATCCGATAACGATAGCAATGGGCAGGGCGGTGTGTTGCATAGGCCTCCTCGGCGCGTTGTTGACTGTCCGGCGCCGCCAGATTGCGGCGTCAAATTGTGAGTTGTGGCGTCCTTTGCCCGTCTCGCGGCAAGGGTGGCGCAGCTGTCGAAGATTGTTTAGTTGGTGCGAGCGCAACGTAGGGGCAGGTCTGGCCCAAGTCAATTTTGCCCTTTGGGTTAGTGGGAATGGGTCACGTCGCAATGGTCACCCCCTCGCTCCGCCACTACGCCCTGCTGCTGGTGATTGCCGCGACCTGGGGATCATCGTTTCAGGCGATGAAGATCTCCGTGGCCGAGATTCCGCCGCTTACCATTGCCGCCGGGCGGGTCTTGCTCGGCGCCGCCGTTGTCTGGGCGTTCAGTCTGCTCCTCGATCGGGCCCGCGGTTCCACGGTCCTCACCGGCGGCCTGCGGCTTTGGGTCGCGGCTACGACGATCACCCTGTTCAACACGGTGGTGCCGTTTTTCCTCCTGCCTTGGGGCGAACAGTTTATCGGTAGTGGCCCGGCGGCCATTCTGATGGGAATCGGCCCGATCTTCGCCCTGATCCTGGCCCACTTCTTCACCAGGGATGACCGGCTGACACCCGCCAAGGTCGCCGGCATGGGGCTGGGGTTCCTCGGCATCGCAGTGTTGGTCGGCCCTGAAGCAGGATTTGCCGAAGCCGGGCCGCTGCGGGGCTACGGCGCCGTCCTGTTAGCTGCGCTGTCCTATACCGTGGGTGGAATTCTGACGGTCCGGTTGGGCGGGCCGCACCGGCCCCACGTCCTGACCCGCGCGGTGCTGATCAGCGGCGCCGCTGTCTTGGTACCGCTTGCTGTGTTGATCGACCGGCCTTGGACCGTCTCGCCCGGCATCGGCGCCGCCGCCGCAGTGGTCTATCTGGCGGTGTTTCCGACTGCGCTGGCGCTACTCGTGCGCTTCTATCTCATTGCCCAGGTCGGCTACACGTTCGTCGCCCAATCCGTTTACCTGATCCCGTTGTTCGGCGCGTTCTGGGGCTGGCTGCTGCTCAATGAGCAGTTCGGCCCGGCGACCTGGCTGTCCCTCGGGCTCATTCTAAGCGGCATCGCCGTTGCCCGCACACCGCTCTTCAGGAACAGCGCGGGCCGATAGGTCCTGCGTCTTGTGCCGCCCGGCGGAACACGGAACACTGCCGGAAAACCTGTGGGGTGGAACGGAGCTTGATGGGATCCGAACAAATCGAAGGGCCGTTGCTGGCCGGCGTCGACATCGGCTCCAGCAGCGTGCGCGCCCTCATCTTCGATGCAAGCGGCCGGCAGGTCGCGGTGGCGCAGGTTCCCACCCCAACGGTAACGCCCCGCCCCGGCTGGACCGAGTTCGAGCCGGAAGCGATCTGGCAGGCGGCGGTCCGCGTGTTGCGCGAAGCAACGTCCGCCGTGCCGGGGGATCAACCGGTTGCCGGTGTCGCCGCCGCCAGCGTCGGCGAGTCGATTGTCCTGATTGATGAAAGCGGCCGGCCGCTGCACAACGCGATCGCCTGGTACGACAATCGCACCGCCGATATTGCCGACAAGCTTGAAGCGCAGCTTGGCCGGCAGCGTGTCTTCGACACCACCGGTTTGTTTGTCGATCCGTTCTTTGGTTTGTGCAAACTGATATGGCTTCGCGCCCAGCATCCGGATTTGCTGCCGCGGACCCATCGCTTCCTGCCCCTAGCGGATTGGATTGCCTATCGGTTGAGTGGAGTTGTCGCCACCGACCCCAGCCTCGCCTCGCGCACCCTTGCCTTTGACATTCACCGGCGCGACTGGTCGACGGAGTTGCTGGCCGAAGTGGACCTGCGGCCGTCCATCTATCCGCCGATCCAAGCCAACGGCACGGCGCTCGGCCCGGTCACGAAGGAAGCCGCCGAAGCAACCGGGCTCTCCCGCGACACGATTGTTGGCGTGGGCGGTCACGATCACGTCCTCGGTGCCGTCGCCCTTGGCGTCTCGCGGCCGGAACTCATGCTGGACTCCATGGGCACCGCCGAGGCGTTGTACTTCTCGTTGTCTGCACCGGTCGGCAATCCAGCGCTAGCCGAGCGTGGCTACACTCAGGGCGCCGTGCACACCGACCGGCCCAGCTATTACATGTTCGGCGGCATCTACAGTTCCGGCGCGTCGATCGATTGGTTTCGGCGGGCGGTCGCGCCCGGCATTGACCACGCCGAACTAATCGCCGGCGGTCGCGACGTGGCACCGGCGGCAGACGGCCTGATCTTCGTCCCTCATGTCCACCATGCCGGCAGCCCGCATCGCGACAACCGCGCCCGCGGCGCCTTTGTCGGACTGCGCCCCCATATGGGCCGCGCCAGCTTGTATCGCGCGGTCCTAGAGGGTCTGGCGATGGAGGCGCGGCTGGTGGTGGACGGTGTCGCTGGGGAGTTGGGGATTCCCGCCGAAATCCGGGTGGCCGGCGGCAATGCCCGCAACGACCTGTTGTTGGAGATCAAGGCCAGTGTCTACGGCCGCGCTTTGTCGGTCATGCCGGTCACCGAATCGACGACCCTCGGTGCGGCTATTCTTGGTGGGTTGGCGGCAGGTGTGTATCCGAATCTTACAGAGGCCCAGCGTGCGGTTGCGGGGCCGGCGCCGCGGATCGTCGCGCCCAATCCGGAATGGGTCGACCGCTACGAGGCGCTTTATGACGGCGTGTATCGGCAGGCCTACGCGGCCTTACGGCCGCTCAGTCATGGGCTGGACGGGCTCGCGTCCGGGCAGCTTTAGGTCGCCGGCTTTTCGCGCTTCTTCTCGGGCAGCATTTCCCAATGCTGGCCGACCGCGAACATGCAAGCCTTGCCATCCGGCATGGTGACGATGATCGACCAGGTCGACCCGTCCTTGGAGCTGAGCACTTCCAACAGGCCGCCATTGTTGGCGACACCGGTCGCAACCGGGTGTTCGAAGTACTTGTTGCCAAGCCGTTTGGTGATGTCGGCGCGTTCGGCGCAGGCTTGGCGCGCATGTGCATTCATCGGCAGGGCGATCATGGCCGCGGTGAAGGCGATGAGGGCCAGTCTCAACATGTGACCTCCTGGTACCGGGCTGGCGGTTGCCCGTGAGATCACCCTAGGCAAAAAGCCTTAGCGGATTGTTAACCGTGTTTTTGCGGAGGCGGACAGGCGCCGGGTTTACTCAACCGGGGTAACATGGGCCCTGGCGATGGTGGTGTCCCAGAAGGCGTTCAACATTTCGCTGATCGCCATTTGGCCTTCAGCAGCGATCGGATCGTCGCTTTCCAGCACATTCTGCTCGAGATTTAGCCGCATCGCCTCGGCGTAGTTCTGGATTTGCGGCAGCGGATCGCCGGACCGGCGGAACAGTTCGTAAAAAAGGCGCTGGACCAGAAATTCCAGCATGTGGATCTTCATGGCGACCAGTTCCTTGTCGCTCAGCATCGCGGCCATCCTGGCGGTTTTTCGACGAATCCAGGCTAAATCAGCGGCCTTAAGGCATGGTTAGTTTAACCCTCTCCCACAGGGGGTAGTGCCGCCGAGAACCCATTCGAGGGATGCTAAGCCATAAGAGGTCAAGGCATTTTCGGCCGCTCAACTACACTGCGCGGGCGCCCCCAAACGAGCGGTCTCGATGCCTGAGAACAGTCTCTGGAAGATCCTGAATGCGATGGCCCTGTCGGCCGGTGTGTCGACCGCCGCCATGAGCAGTGCGATGGCCGCGCCGACCCCCGAGGAACGGGTGGCTTACCAGGCGGCGACCAGCGCCGATACCATCGACTCCCTGCAAGAGTTCCTGATCCTATTCCCGGACAGCGACCTCGCGCCCAGCATCTTTCAGCGGCTCAACGCGAAGATCGTCACCCCGGACGCATCGATTGCCCCGGGTCCGGTCGATCCGGGCGATCCGCAACTGGCGCAGACCCTGTTCAGCGGCCCCGGCCCGCAAACCTCCATCTACTAGTCCCGCCCGCCATCGAGACTCTGGCACCGCCAGCTGCTAGGAAGGCGCCGTGATATCGGGCCAACACGCGTGACGGATGCGGATGTCGCGGATCTGCCGCATGCGGCGGAACTGCTGGAAGCCATCCCCGACCCTGTGCTGATTGTCGATACCGGCCGCAACCTGGTTGCGGCGAACGCTGCGGCGACTGACACCTTCGGCGCAACTGGCCTCGGCCGAGACCTGGCCCAGACCGTCCGCCACCCCGACGTCTTGCGCGCCGCCGACGAGATGCTGTCCGCCGGGGAGTGTCCGGAAACGGTGATCGAACTGGCGGCGCCGGTGCGCCGCACCTTTGGTTTGTCGGTCACCCCGTTGCGGCACGGTGCCGCCGCACCGCTGCTGATGCTGCTGTTTCGCGACATCACCGTCGCCACCCGGGCCGAGGAAATCCGGGCCGACCTGGTTGCCAACGTCAGCCACGAATTGCGTTCGCCCCTGTCGTCGGTCCTTGGCTTTATCGAAACCCTGAAGGGCCCGGCGCGCGACGATCCGGCGGTGCAGGAACGCTTCCTCGACATTATGGAGGGCGAGGCGGCGCGCATGGCCAATCTGATTGACGACCTGCTGTCGCTCAGCCGCGTCGAGATCAATGAACATGTGCCGCCCAGCGAGCCGGTTGATCTGGAACCGGTCATAGCCAGCACGGTCGACACGCTGGCCGGCGCGGCGCAACGCAAGGAAATGGCGATCGAGATGGATGTCGCCGCCGGCCTGCAGCCGGTGGCCGGCGACGTCGATCAACTGCGCCAGGTCTTCCAAAACCTGGTGGACAACGCCGTGAAGTACGGTCGCGAAGGTTCAGCCGTCGAGATCAGCCTACAGCCGCTCCCGCGCATGCGCGAAACCGGCGGGGTCGGAGTGGCGGTTGCCATCCGCGATCATGGCGAGGGGATCGCCCCGGAACATCTGCCACGCCTGACCGAACGCTTCTATCGGGTCGATAAGGGCCGCTCCCGCAGCCTCGGCGGCACCGGCTTGGGGCTGGCGATCGTCAAACACATTGTCAGCCGCCACCGTGGATACCTGACCGTCGACAGCGAAGTCGGCGCCGGCACGACCTTTACGGTGGTCCTGCCGCAGTACGCGGCCACCTAGACCTGGGGCAGACTTTGTTGACAGGAACAACATGTCACTGTCGTTTGCGGTCGTGATGAGAGGCCAATAAGTAGTTGTAAATAAATAAAAAGATGGCCAACGGACTGTAATAATAGCGTCACACAAGTGACATACAACCGTCAGTGCGCGGTCTTACCGTCGGACTATCCGGCTAACCGCCGGTCGAGATTCATTTATTAGAGGACGCAATGAGAACAAAGACACTTACGCTCGGCCTGCTGGCCAGCGTGGCGGTGGTTGGCGCCGCGGAGGCTCAGTCCCGGGACCAGATCCGGATCGTCGGTTCGTCGACGGTTTTCCCGTTCGCAACGGCGGTCGCCGAGAACTTCGGCCGCACCACTGACTTCAAGACCCCGGTTGTGGAGAGCACCGGCTCTGGCGGCGGCTTGAAGCTGTTCTGCTCAGGTGTCGGCTTGGAGCATCCGGACATCACCAACGCTTCGCGCCGTATCAAATCCTCCGAATTCGAGACTTGCACCCAGAACGGCATCACCATCACGGAAGTGAAAGTGGGCTTCGACGGCATCGTATTGGCCAACTCGAAATCCGCTGATCAGATGGCCTTGACCAAGGGTCAGCTCTTTCTCGCCCTCGCCAAGGAAGTGCCGGTCGACGGTGCCCTCGTTGAGAACCCCTATGTGAACTGGAGCGACATCGACCCGTCGCTGCCGAACAGCAAGATCGAAGTGCTCGGTCCGCCGCCGACCTCCGGCACGCGCGATGCGTTCGTCGAACTCGCCATGGAAGGCGGCTGCGACCAAGTCGACGGCGCTGCCGAACTCGGCCTTGAGGACAGCGCCTGCCATTTCATCCGCGAGGATGGCGCGTTTGTCGAAGCCGGCGAGAACGACAACCTGATCGTGCAGAAGCTCGATGCCAACCCGGGCGCGTTCGGCATCTTCGGCTTCAGCTTCCTCGACCAGAACTCCGACAAGCTGCAGGGCTCGAACATCGACGGTGTCGATCCAACCTTCGAGAACATTGCGGCTGGCGACTACGGTGTCTCCCGCTCCCTATACTTCTATGTCAAGGGTGAGCATGTCGGCGTCGTTCCTGGCATTCAGGAGTTCGTCAATGAGTTCACCAGCGAAGGTGCTTGGGGCGAGGACGGTTACCTCGTCGACAAAGGCCTGATTCCGCTGCCCGACGCGGACCGCCAGGCGGTTGGCAACGCGGCGCAATCCCTCGCGCCGTTGGCTCTGTAAAGAACCAAAGCGACCGGACGGGCGGAACCGCTGCTACCGGCGGTTCCGCCCGAGCCTACGAGAGGGCGGGGACTGCAATGACGTTCACTCTGCTGACGGCAGTGTTGTTGGTGCTGACCATGCTGTCGTACCGCCTGGGGCGGCAGCGCGTTCTCGCCAGCGGCAGCAGCGTCAAGGACATGCACTCGCTGCCCAGTTACTACGGCGCCTATGTGGCGCTGTGGTGTGGGATTCCAGCATTCCTGATGGTCTTCCTCTGGCAGGTGCTGGAACCCCAGTTCCTGCGGTCAATCACCCTGTCCGGCCTGGGCGACACGGCGCGCGCCCTGTCGGAAACCCAACTCAACCTGTTGCTCAACGACATTCGTAGTCTGGCCTCGGGCGGGATCCTCAGCCGTGAGCCGGATGCGGCCATGACCGAGGCGGCCGAGCGTTATTCAACCTGGCGCAACATCAGCACCGCGCTTTGGGCGGTCGTCGCCATCGCTGCGGCGATCGGCGGCCTTTCTTACGGGCGCCGCCTCGTCAATCCGACGTTCCGTGCCAGGCCGGCAGTTGAGCGCGTCATCAAGATCGTCCTGATCGTCGCTTCGACCATCGCCATTCTCACCACGGTTGGCATCGTCGTCTCCCTGTTGTTCGAGGCACTGCGCTTCTTCGGCAAGGTCCCGATCACCGAGTTCCTGTTCGGGCTGCAGTGGAGCCCGCAGACCGCCTTGCGCGCCGACCAGGTCGGATCCTCCGGCGCCTTCGGCGCCATCCCGGTGTTCGCTGGTACGTTTCTCATCACCATTATCGCCATGACGGTGGCCGTGCCGATCGGCCTGATGTCGGCAATCTACATGTCGGAATATGCGTCGCGGCGGTTCCGCGCGATCGTCAAGCCAATCCTGGAAATCCTCGCCGGCATTCCGACGGTCGTCTACGGCTTCTTCGCCGCTTTGACGATTGCCCCGTTCTTCCGCGGATTGGGCGAGTCAGTCGGTTTGGGCGTGGCGTCGGAAAGCGCTCTCGCCGCCGGCGTGGTCATGGGCATCATGATCATCCCGTTCGTCTCCTCCCTGTCGGATGATGTGATCAACGCTGTGCCGCAGGCAATGCGCGACGGCTCCTTCGCGCTCGGGGCGACCCATTCGGAGACGATCCGTCAGGTCATCATCCCGGCGGCACTGCCCGGTATCGTCGGCAGTATTCTGCTCGCCGTCAGCCGCGCCATCGGCGAAACCATGATTGTTGTTATGGCCGCCGGTTTGGCTGCGAACCTCACGGCGAATCCATTGCAGGCGGTGACCACCGTGACGGTGCAGATCGTCACGCTGTTGACCGGCGATCAGGAGTTCGACAGCGCCAAGACACTGGCGGCGTTTGCACTGGGTCTCGTGCTCTTTGTTGTGACCCTCGGCTTGAACGTGATCGCGTTGCGGGTCGTGCGGAAATACCGGGAGAAATATGACTGATATCGCCACCACCGTGCCGCGTCCGCTCGCCGACGCCGACTCCGCGGCTCGTATCGAGCGGCGCTATCGGCAGGAACGCCGGTTTCGGCGGATCGGCTTGGCGGCGATCTGTGTCGCCCTCGGCATGCTGGCGATCATGCTGATCACCATCGTCAGCAATGGCTACACCGCGTTCATCGCGACGGAAGTCGCTATCGACGTCACCTTCGACCCAGCCGAAGTGGATCCGGACGGAACCGGCGATCCCGCGGTGATCGGCCGCGCCAACTTCCAGGGTCTGACCCGCAACGCGCTCCGCGCCTACTTCCCGGACGTGTCCGGGCGCACCGACCGGCGCGATCTGAATAAGCTCATTAGTGTCGGCGCGCCGTCCACCGTGCGTGCGGCCCTGCTGGAGAACCTGGATTGGATGGGCACCACCCAGACCATCTGGGTGAAAGCCGGCGCCGACTTCGACAGCTTCAACAAGGGTCAGATCCCTCGCGATGTGCCGGAGAGTGACCGCCGGGTAAACGACAACCAGGTCTCCTGGTTCGATCAACTCGCCGCCAACGGCCGTGTTGAAAAACGGTTCAACGGGACCTTCTTCAGCTCCGCCGACAGCCGCGAACCCGAACAGGCCGGTATTCGCGGCGCCGTGGTCGGCTCGTTCTTCACCCTCATCGTCACGCTATTGCTGGCGTTTCCCGTCGGTGTGATGGCCGCGGTCTATCTCGAGGAATTCGCCCCGAAAAACCGTTGGACCGACTTGATTGAGGTGAACATCAACAATCTGGCGGCGGTGCCGTCGATCGTTTTTGGTCTGCTCGGCCTGGCCGTTCTGCTGAACCTCTTCGGTCTTCCTCGCTCGGCGCCTCTAGTCGGTGGCATTGTGCTCGCTTTGATGACCCTGCCGACGATCATCATCGCCGGCCGGGCCTCGCTCAAAGCCGTGCCTCCCTCTATTCGTGAAGCGGCCCTAGGGATGGGCGCGTCACCCCTGCAAACGGTCACCCACCACGTCTTGCCCCTGGCCCTGCCGGGCATGCTGACGGGCACGATCATCGGCATGGCCCAGGCCCTTGGTGAGACCGCGCCGCTGCTGATGATCGGCATGGTCGCCTTTATCGTCGACGTCCCTGGCAGCTTCACCGACCCGGCGACCGTGCTGCCGGTGCAAATCTTCCTCTGGGCGGACGCCCCGGAACGTGGTTTTGTTGAGAAGACCTCCGCCGCCATCATGGTCTTGCTGGCGTTCCTGATCACCATGAACCTCTTGGCGGTGTTGTTGCGTAAACGCTTCGAAAGGCGGTGGTAGATGGCAAATCTGGCGGAGACCCAGACAACGGAAGGCGTCCCGGTGGCTAACGACGATATCCCGCAGGCGATCCGCATCGCCGCCGAGCGTGTCAGCGTCTTTTACGGGGAGAAGCAGGCGCTATTCGATGTCGACCTGGATATCGCCTCCCACTCCGTCACGTCGCTCATCGGGCCGTCTGGCTGCGGCAAGTCGACGTTCCTGCGTTGCCTCAACCGCATGAACGACACCATCGAAGGCTGCCGCGTCGCCGGCAATATCAAGCTGGATGGAGTCGAGATCTTGTCCGATGCCCTCGACGTGGTGCAGTTGCGGGCGCGCGTCGGCATGGTATTCCAGAAACCGAACCCGTTCCCGAAGTCGATCGCCGATAACATCACCTATGCACCGCGCATCCACGGACTGGCGACCACCAAGGCCGACTTCGACGCGATTGTCGAAAGAAGCCTGCGCCGCGCCGGCTTGTGGGACGAGGTGAAGGACCGGTTGGATGAGCCGGGCACCGGCCTCTCCGGCGGGCAACAGCAGCGGCTCTGCATCGCGCGGGCCATTGCCGTGCAACCTGAAGTCATTTTGATGGACGAACCGTGTTCTGCGCTCGATCCGATTGCCACCGCGCGGATTGAGGAACTGATCGACGAACTGCGGCAGGAATATACCATCGTCATCGTCACCCACTCGATGCAGCAGGCCGCGCGGGTCAGCCAGAAGACGGCGTTCTTCCACCTCGGCATCCTCGTCGAGGAAGGCGAGACGGAGCAGATCTTCACCGCGCCGCGCGACGAACGCACGCAGGACTACATTACGGGCCGCTTCGGCTAGGCCCAGCAATCGGAGGCGGCCATGGACAAAGGCCACATCGTCACTTCGTTCGACGCCGAACTTGCGCGGCTGACCGGTTTGATTACGCAAATGGGTGAACTCGCGGTAGCGCAGATCGACGGGTCCGTTCGCGCGCTCGTCAGGCACGATACGAAGCTCGCCAAGAAGGTCGTCGCTGATGACGCTGAAATCGACGCCCTCGAGGCGGAGGTTGACCGCGCCGCGTTAAACTTGATGGCCTTGCGCCAGCCCATGGCCGATGACCTCCGCCGCGCGCTGGCAGCTATGAAAATCGCCCCGGATATCGAACGCATCGGCGACTACGCGAAGAACATCGCCAAGCGCACGGTTGCCCTCGACCAAGCGCCCGTGACCACGCCGATCGTCACCATCCCGCGGATGGCGCAGATGGTGCGAGAGATGGTGCGCGACGTCATGCAGGCCTTCGCCGACCACGACATCGAATTGGCGCGCAAGGTCTGGGAACGCGACGTGGAGATCGATGAAAGCTACGACGCCGTGTTTCGCGAGTTGCTCACGCACATGATGGAAGACCCGCGGCGCATCACGTCATGCACGCACCTGCTCTTCACCGCGAAGAACATCGAGCGCATTGGCGATCTGGCGACCAACATCGCCGAACGCATCCATTTCCAAGTAACCGGCGACTTCATTGACGAGGACCGCCCGAAACACGACCTGTCGAGCGTCATGGTCGTGGAACCGCGGGAAGCCGGCGCAGGTAACGGCTAGCCATGGCACACAACGTCCTCTTCCTCTGCACAGGCAACTCCGCCCGTAGCATCATGGCCGAAAGCATCCTGAACCGGATCGGCCGTCCTAACTTCCAGGCTTTCAGCGCCGGCAGCCATCCGGCCGGTCAGGTGAATCCGCACGCACTGAGCCTGCTCCAGCGGTTCAACTATCCAACCGGCGAGCTGCGGTCCAAGAACTGGGAGGAATTCGCCCAGCCTGACGCGCCGCAGATGCAGTTTGTCTTCACCGTGTGCGACAACGCCGCGGGTGAGGTCTGTCCGGTTTGGCCCGGTCAGCCGATGACCGCGCATTGGGGCTTTCCCGACCCGGCCGCATTCGAGGGCAGCTCGGCGGAAACCAACGCCTACTTCGCCCAGATCTATGGTCAGATCGAACGGCGCCTCCAGATCTTCGTCAGCCTCCCGCTCGCCTCGCTCGGGCGCTTGGCGCTGCAGCGGCGGCTCGACGAAATGGGTCAGGGCGAGGCTACGCTCCAGAATGCGGGTTGAAGTCTTTGGCCGCTGCACAGCATCCGGCGGATCGGCCGGCTGACAAAATGCACGCGGTACAGGATCAGGCGGTCGAGGCAGCGCTTCGCGAGATCGACACGCTCATCGCCGAGATGGGCGGGCTGGCGGAGGCCTTGTTGGCCGACGCAATCGGTGTCGTGGCGCGTCGCGACCTGTTGCAAGCAGCCGGCATTGGCCGGCGCGCCCGGCAGATTGCCCACCTCGACCAATCGATCCAGCAGCACACCCTGCGGATCGCTGGGAGCGCGGACAAAATACCGACCGACCTGCGCAGTTGCATTGTCGCGACCAAGATCTCCAGCCAACTCGAACGCATTGGCGGCTGCACGACCAGCCTGGTCCGCCGTACCGAAGCGCTATCACGGGCGCCGGCGGTGCCCGCATCCTACTTGATCCCGCGCATGGGCGAACTTGTGCAGGCGATGATTCAAAACGTGCTGGATGCCTACATGGCGCGCGATGCCGACAAAGCCGCCGACGTCCGGGCGCGCGATGTCGAGGTCGACCGGCTCCATTCCAGCCTGTTCCGCGAACTCCTGACTTACATGATGGAAGACCCGCGCAACATCACGCCCTGCACCCATCTGCTGTTTGTCGCAAAGAATATCGAGCGCATTGGCGATCACGTTACCAACATCGCCGAAAGTGTCTATTTCCTGGTCCACGGTGCGGAGCCGGCGGAACGCCGGCGTAAGGGGGACGCATCGAGTTTGACGGTGATTACCGCCGGAGAATCCGAATGAAGCCCCTGATCTTGGTCGTCGAAGACGAAGCGCCGCTCGTCGAGATGCTGCGCTACAATCTGGAAAAGGCCGGCCACCGGACGCGTGTCGCCCAGGACGGCGTGGCGGCCCTTGAACAGATCGACCTGGAACAGCCCGACCTGATCGTCCTCGACTGGATGCTGCCGCGCCTGTCGGGCATCGAGGTATGCCGCCGTCTGCGCGCCGATCCGTTTCATCAGAAACTACCGATCATCATGCTCACCGCGCGCGGCGAGGAAGAGGATCGCGTGCGCGGTCTCGAGGGCGGTGCCGACGACTACATCGTCAAGCCTTTCTCTCCCAGCGAACTGATCGCCCGCATCCGTTCCGTCCTGCGGCGCAGCGGCGCCGGTCTGCCTGACGAACGCCTGCAGTACCGCGACATCATCATGGATCTGGCGACGCACAAGGTGAAGCGCGGCGCCCGCGCCATTCACTTGGGTCCGACCGAGTTTCGTCTATTGCATGTGTTGATGAAGCGGCCGGGCCGGGTGCTGTCCCGCGGTCAACTGCTCGACTTGGCCTGGGGTCGCGACAAGTATCTCGACGAACGCACCGTCGACGTGCATGTGCGCCGGCTGCGCAAGGCACTCAACAATGACGGTCAGATCGACGTCATTCGCACGGTGCGCGGTGCCGGCTACGCCCTCGACGCTGAAAAGACGTAACCGGCCAACACAGTCTTGCTACAGCGGCGCTTTCGCCTCGACCCACGCCCCGTTCTGCTGGCTCGACGTGACCGCCGCCTCGATGAACTTCACGCCGCGCGCGCCGTCCTCGACCGTCGGCACCTGACAGGCCAACGGGTCCGGGTCTCGCCCTTCCAGCCGCGCGGTGATCTGTTCCGCGATGTCGTTGTACAGAACGGCGAAGCCCTCCAGATAACCTTCGGGATGCCCGGCGGGGATCCGTGAGGCGTGCGTCGCCGCGTCGGTCAGCTCGCCACTGCTGCGGCTCAGCGTCTGCGGCTTCCCGCCGAACGCCGTGAAGGTCAGTTGGTTGGGGTGCTCCTGCGCCCATGCCAGGCCACCCTTCTCGCCATAGACGCGCAGCCGCAGATTGTTTTCGTTGCCGACCGCCACCTGGCTCGACCACAGCATGCCCCGCGCCCCACCATCGAAGCGCAACAGCATGTTCGCATTGTCGTCCAGGGGCCGGCCTTCGACGAACGACGTTAGCTCCGTCGACACTGCTTCCAATTCCAAGCCGGTGACGTAGCTCGCCAAATTCAGCGCATGGGTCCCGATATCGCCGACGCAACCGGCCGGGCCGGACCGCGCCGGGTCCGTACGCCATTCCGCCTGCTTATTGTCGACCTGGGTCGCCAGCCAGTCCTGCGCATACTCAGCCTGCACCACACGGATCTTGCCCAGCTCCCCGGCGGCGACCATTGCCCGGGCCTGCCGCACCATCGGGTAGCCCGTGTAGTTGTGGGTCAGCCCGAACACGATGCCGGCCTTCTTCACGCGCTCCACCAGATCCAGCGCATCGGCCAACGTTGTCGTCAACGGCTTGTCGCAGATGACGTGGATACCGGCGTTGATAAACGGCACGCACGCCGCGTGATGCACATGGTTCGGCGTGACGACCGCCACCACGTCGATACCGTCGTCCCGCGCCTTCTCCTTCTCCGCCATTTCGGCGAAGGAGCCATAGGCCCGGTCCGGCGCAATATGCAGCTCCGCTGCCGACGCCTTGGCCCGCGCCGGGTCCGACGACAACGCGCCGGCGACCAGCTCGTACCGGTCGTCAATGCGCGCCGCAATCCGGTGCACGGCGCCGATGAACGCGCCTTGCCCGCCGCCGACCATACCCAACCGTAAACGCCGCGCGGCGACCCCGCCGGCGCTTCCGCCAATCTCACTCATACTGTCCTCCCGTTAGCTGATGCCGAGCATCCGCCGGTTCGCTGCTTCGTCGGTGCCGCCGTCGGCAAAGTCGTCGAACGCCTTCTCGGTCACCCGGATGATATGTGCTTCGATGAACGGGGCACCTTCCGCCGCCCCATCTTCCGGATGCTTCAGGCAGCACTCCCACTCCAACACCGCCCAGCCTTCGAAGTCGTAGCCCGCGAGTTTTGAGAAGATGCCGCCGAAATCGACCTGGCCGTCGCCCAGGCTGCGGAACCGGCCGGCCCGGTCGACCCAGCCCTGGAAACCGCCATAGGCGCCGACCCGTCCGGTCGGATTGAACTCGGCGTCCTTCACATGGAACATCTTGATGCGCTCGTGATACAGGTCGATGTATTCGAGGTAGTCGAGTTGCTGCAGCACGAAATGGCTCGGGTCGTATAGGATGTTGGCCCGCGGGTGGTGGTCAACCTTGTCGAGGAACATCTCGACCGTCGCGCCGTCATGCAGATCTTCGCCCGGATGCACCTCGTAGCAGACGTTGACCCCGGCCTCGTCGAACGCGTCGAGGATCGGCTTCCAGCGCTTCGCCAGCTCGGTGAACCCCGTCTCTACCAAGCCCGCCGGTCGCTGCGGCCAGGGGTACATGTACGGCCAGACCAGCGCGCCGGAGAAGGTGGCGTGGTCCGTCAGCCCCAGCTTTTGGGAGGCCTTGGCCGCCATTTTCATCTGGCCGACCGCCCATTCCGTCCGCGCCGCCGGGTTGCCGCGCACTTCCGGCGCCGCGAAGCCGTCGAACGCCTCGTCATAGGCCGGGTGCACCGCGACCAACTGTCCCTGCAAATGGGTCGACAGCTCGGTGATGGCGATCCCGGCATCGGCCAGCCGGCCCTTCAAATCGTCGCAATAGGTCTGGCTTTCGGCGGCCGTGGCCAGGTCGAACAGCCGCGCGTCCCAGGACGGGATCTGCACGCCCTTGTAGCCAAGGTCGGCCGCCCAGCGGGCGATGGAATCGATGTCGTTGAACGGCGCCTCGTCTCCGGCGAACTGCGCCAGAAATATCGCCGGTCCTTTCATGGTCTTCATAACGGTCCCTCCCGAGGCTGTGTTGGGCTGCATTTTCGGCGCTGGCCGGTTCCACCATCCCGCCGGATCTCCGATAATACGGGCCATGAGCACCCAGACAACACCCGATGAGGTGGTGGCGGACGCGGCCACCGCGCTCCGCCAGGCCTTCGACCAACACCAGGCCGGACAGGTCAAACGCGCTATGGAGACCTACCGGCGCGTGTTGGCCGTCCACCCGGACAATGCCGATGCCTGGCACCTGTGCGGCATCGCCACCCAGCAGTTTGGCGACCTGGACGGCGCCGAGGAGATGATCCGCCGCGCCGACGAGCTGCGCCCCGGCCACGCGCCGTTCCTCAGCAACCTGGGCAGCCTCCACAACGAACGTGGCCAACTAGCCGCCGCCGAGGATGCTTTGCGCCGCGCGGTCGCTGCCAACGGCTCCTACGCTCCGGCCCACATCAATCTCGGCCACCTGCTGCGCGGCGCCAAACGGCCGGCGGAGGCGGTGGAGTCCTACCGCCGTGCCACCGCCGCCGCGCCGGACTACGCCGCCGCCTGGCGGCACCTGGCCCGCGCCCTCGACTTTGTCGGCGAAACGCTGGAAGCCATTGCCGCCTATCGCCGCCTGCACGAGTTGGATACCAACGTCGACATCGAAGACCGCGTCAAACTCGGCGTGCTGCTGCAACGCACCGGCAAGCTGGAGGAGGCGAAGCAGATCTTCGCCGATGTCCTGTCCGAGGCGCCAACACCGTCCGTGCACCTCAACCTCGGCAGCCTTCAAAAAGAGTTGGGTGACGATGGCAAAGCCGTAGAGGCCTTTCAGGCCGCCGTCGCCGTCGATCCCAACTACGCCTTAGCCCACCGCCATCTCGGTTTCGCCCTGCTCGATACCGGCGAGTTCACCGGCGCCGAAGAATCGTTCCAACGCGCCGTCGCCCTCAACCCGGAAGACGCATTAGTCCGTGAACAGCTGGCGTTACTTCTGGCGGAACAAGACAAATTCGAAGAGGCCGCCGCTGCGGCGCTGGTGCCGTCACGTTGCGCGACGGGGCCGGACGATGCCGACGCGGCTATCGACGCCGCGAAGATCCACCATGACCTTGGCCAACTCCGGTACCTGCGTTATCGCGACCGGTTGCCATCCGAGCTGTCGCCATTGCTGTTTGAATATGAGCAGCACGCGGCGGCTTGGTTGCGCCACGGCGCGACGCGTCTCAACGATTTGCGGCCCACACCGTCGCGCGCCTTTCGCACCGCCTACAATCGGCTGTTGCATGTTGCAGCGGCGCCGCCGGTCGAGGCGGCGATCGAACCAGCATGTGACATGCGCACGACCGCCGCCGATATCCAGGCTCACGGTTGTGCGATCGTCGACGGCGTGTTGTCGGCGAACGCCGTCGCCATCCTGTACGACTATTGCCTTGAGTCGACCGTATGGACCAAAACGCCCGCGCCCGGCGTAGTCGCCACCGACCTCGGCGCCGGCTTTGCCCCGGCCGTGTTGTTTCAGATCGCCGCCGAACTGCGCCGCGCGCTGCCCGCGGTTCTAGGCGGGCGTCGCCTGATCGGCTGCCGCGCCGCGCGCTATGACAATGACGCCGCCATCGAGATCCAGGCGGAGCGCGGCGCCGTCTGCGTCAATCTGTGGATCACGCCGGATGCCGCCAACCGCTCGCGCGGCGTCGGTTGTTTGCTGCTGCGCCCTGCCGCGGCGCCGGAAGTCGCAGTGCCGTACCGCTGCAATCGCGCCGTCATCTTTCCATGTGACACCAAGCTTCACCCAGCCGGCTTCGAGTTCGGCAACGGCTTTGCGGAACGGCGCATGAGCGTGACTCTGCTGTTCGGCAACTGATGTGACCAACCTCGACATCGGCCCGATGACCCGGGCCGAATTCGGCACCACACTCGATTGGGCCGCCGCCGAAGGCTGGAACCCCGGTCTGGCCGACGGCGATCCGTTCTACAATGCCGATCCCGCTGGTTTCATCCGCGCGGCCCAGAACGGCAAAGTCGTCGCGAGCATCTCCGCCGTGCGCTACGGCACCAATTATGGCTTCGTCGGCTTTTACATTTGCGATCCCGCGCATCGCGGCCGCGGTTTCGGCTGGCAAACCTGGGAAGCCGGCCTGTCGCATCTGAACGGCCGCACCGTTGGACTCGACGGCGTCCTCGCGCAGATCGCCAACTACGAGAAATCCGGCTTTGTCCTCGCCCACCGCAACGTGCGCTACAGCGGCACGGTGAACGGCGCCGCACCGGACGACTCACGGCTGCAACCGATCGACGCCGCCCTGGCCGAACGGGTCATCGCCTATGACGCCCCATTCTTTCCCGCACCGCGCGCGTCGTTCGTCGCCGACTGGGTAACGCCCGGCCCCACCCGCCACGGCTTCGCCTGCATCACCGCTGACGGCATCACCGGCTATGGCGTCATCCGCCAGTGCCGTGTCGGCTACAAGATCGGCCCCTTATTCGCCGATGATGCAGCGACCGCCGATCTGTTGTTCTGCGCCCTGGCAGCGACCGCCGATGGCGCCACGATCAGCCTCGACCCGCCGGAACCGAACGCCGCCGCCATGGCCCTCGCCGAACGCCACGGCCTCGCCCCAGTGTTCGAAACCGCGCGCATGTACCGCGGCCCGGCGCCGGAGTTGCCGCTACACCGCACCTTCGGCATCACCACGTTTGAGCTCGGCTAGCATGTTCGAAATCCGCCGCCTCACCGCGGCCGACGCTGCCGCATTCCACGAAATCCGCCTGGAAGCCCTCGAACGCCACCCCAGCGCCTTCGGCACAGCCAGCCATGAGCATGCGGCGCAATCGATCGCGGACGTCGCCGAACGGCTGGAAAACACCCTGGGCTTTGGTGGTTTCGACGCCGACGGCCTATGCGGCACCCTCGGCCTGGCGCATATGCATCGTGTCAAACTGCAGCACAAGGCGTCGGTGGTCATGGTCTATGTGGCCGGCCGGGCGCGCCGCCAGGGTCTCGCCGATGCCCTTGTCACCCACGCAATCGACTTTGCCGCCGGACGGTTCGAGATGCTGCAACTGACCGTCAATGCCACCAACCATCCGGCCCGCCGTCTCTACGAACGCCATGGATTCATGACCTACGGCACCGAACCGCGCGCCCTGAAAATCGACGGCGTCTACCATGACGAAGTGCTGATGTATCGGCTGATTGACTGACCGGAGCATCCGGCAACGAGCCGCTTTTCAGTTCTTAACCATAACGAGCCACCCTTGGCCTCTGCCGGAAAAACTGGCACACCACGCCCAACCCGAACTCACCGAGCAGACAGACCATGGCCGACCCGGCCGTCATTGAAGATGCGCCGCGGGACTTCATCCGCGACACCATCCGCGCCGACCTCGACGCCGGCCGCGTACAGAGTCTCGTCACCCGCTTCCCGCCGGAGCCCAATGGCTATCTGCATATCGGCCACGCCAAGTCCATCTGCCTGAATTTCGGCGTGGCGCAGGAATTCGGCGGGCGCTGCCATCTGCGCTTCGACGACACCAACCCGGCGAAAGAGGAGCAGGAGTTCATCGATGCCATCGAGGCCGATGTGCGTTGGCTCGGCTTCGATTGGGGCGCGCACCTCTATCACGCGTCGGATAATTTCGAACAACTCTACGCCTGGGCCGAACATCTGATCGAACAAGGCCACGCATATGTCGACGATCTCTCGGCCGAGGAGATGCGCGAATACCGCGGTACCCTGACCGAGCCCGGCCGCGACAGCCCCTACCGTGACCGCACGCCGGACAAGAACCTGGAGCTGTTCCGGGCCATGCGTGCCGGCGACTTCCCCGACGGGTCGCGCGTGCTGCGGGCGAAGATCGATATGGCGTCTGGCAACATCAACCTGCGCGACCCGGTCCTCTACCGCATCTTGCGGGCCCACCATCCGCGTACCGGTGGCACCTGGTCGATCTACCCCACCTACGACTTCGCCCACGGCCAGTCCGACGCCATCGAAGGCGTCACCCATTCCCTGTGCACCCTGGAGTTCGAGGCCCATCGCCCGCTCTATGACTGGCTGATCGAACATCTGCCGGTGCCGGCCCAGCCGCACCAGTATGAGTTCTCGCGTCTCGCCATCTCCCACACCGTGCTGTCGAAACGCCGCCTCACCCAGTTGGTGCAGGACGGTCATGTGGACGGCTGGGACGACCCGCGCATGCCGACCCTGTCGGGCTTGCGCCGCCGTGGCGTGCCCGCCGCGGCGATCCGCGACTTCATCAGCCGCCTGTCCATCGGCAAGACCGAAGGCGTCGTCGAAATGGCGCAACTCGACAGCGCCATCCGCGACCATCTCAACACCCACGCCGACCGCCGGATGGCGGTGCTGCGCCCGCTGAAGGTCGTCATCACCAACTACCCCGAAGGCCAGACCGAAGAGCTGGACGCCGTCAACAACCCGAACGACCCAGACGCCGGCAACCGCATCGTGCCCTTCGGCCGCGAACTCTACATCGAACGCGACGACTTCATGGAAGACCCACCGCGCAAATTCTTCCGCCTCGGCCCGAGGCGGGAGGTGCGGCTGCGCTTCGCCTACTTCGTCACCTGCACCGATTTCGTCAAAGACGACAATGGCGAGGTGGTCGAATTGCATTGCACCTACGATCCGGAAACCAAAGGCGGCAATGCACCCGACGGGCGCAAAGTGAAGGGGACCATTCATTGGGTCTCGGCCGCCCATGCGGTCCCGGCGGAGATCCGTCTCTACGAACAGCTCTTCAGCATCGAAAACCCCGCCGGCGCCGACGACTTCATCGGCGAACTGAATCCCCACTCGCGTGAAGTGCTAACCGACTGTCTTGTCGAACCCAGCCTGGCCGCCCGCAACGCCGCCGACACGGTGCAGTTCGAACGCACCGGCTACTTCTGTCCCGACCCGGACTCCACCTCGGACCGTCTGGTGTTCAATCGCACCATCAGTCTGCGCGATAGCTGGGCGAAGGTGAAGGGGCGAGGCCGCTAGGCCAGGAACCCTATCTCCTCGCCGATCGAGACTGGGCTCAACCAAGGCCGGAAACGGTCGGCACGCTGCGTTGTTCCGCCAACTGGGGATTGTGGTATGTAGTGGCCGTTCTTGTCTTTGGCAGAAATACCGTCTCCAATGGCCAATCAAAACTACTTCAATGACGCCCCCATACAGACACCAGAGGACGATCGTTTCGGTATAGATGCCTTCGCCCAGGCGCTAGCGCAAAGCATAACGAATATCGATTCGCCCGTAGGCGTTACCATCGCATTGAATGGGAGTTGGGGATCCGGGAAGAGCAGTGCGATCAACCTTATCAGACATCACCTTGGCACCAGCGAAAAGGCAGGCTCACTGAAAATAATCGACTTCAAGAGCTGGTGGTTCAGAGGCGAGGAGGCACTAACACTCGCTTTTCTTCAAGAGATCAACGCAACCCTGGCCGAGACCGCTGATGCAAAGAAACTCGTCCCCCGTCTAAGCAGGATCCTATTACGGGCAAGTCCTGTTCTTGGACCGGCCGTCAACGTGGCCACAGGCGGCTCCTGGGGGGTTCTGGTGTCGCGGTCCATGGACTTCGTGCAGACGTTCTTCCCGGAAGAAAGCGTTGAGGAGATATTCGCGCAGTTATCAGAGTCACTGAGGGAACAAGACAGGCGATACCTTGTCATAATCGACGATCTAGATAGGCTCCTGCCTGACGAAGCTCTGCTCGTCTTTAGATTGCTGAAATCCGTCGGCCGGCTCCCAAACATAATCTATCTGTTGGCGTTTGACAGAAACCAAGCTGAGCGATCAGTGGCTAGACGCTACCCCTCCGAAGGTCCGCACTTTCTTGAGAAGATTGTACAGGCTAGCTTCGATATCCCATCACCTACGCAGAACGACTTGAACGGTGCGGTGCTTGCCGAGATCGAAGAGCGTTGTGGTTCGTCGAAGGATGAATCCGAACTACTGCGGTTTATGAACGTCTTCTATGACGCGGTGTCTCCCTACATCAAGTCGCCCCGTGACGTGACCCGACTATCCAACATGATGGCGGTGAGTTGGCCCCCGGTTGCGGATCAAGTGGACAAGGCCGACTTCGTCGCGCTAGAGGTCATGCGCCTCTTCGAGACATCGCTGTACAACAGCATTCGCAATCTCAAAGATCAGATCTGTGGTACTAGAAGCAGCTACGACGAAAAAGAGAAGCCAGAGGTATTACTCGAGCGTCTACTGGGCCCGCTGCCTGAGGCCCGTCGGCAGACTGCAAGTACCGCGCTTGAGAGACTATTTCCCCGGTTCGAGAACACGCGGTACTCGGATGGTACTCTGGAGCAATGGGAAGCGCAGCGGCGTGTATGTGCGGAAAGGCATTTCGATTCATATTTCCGTATGACGATCGGCGAAGACACTCTTCGATCAGAGGAGATCGAAGAGTTAGTCCAAGGCGCCGGCAACGCAGAGTTTATCAAAGACAAGTTCCGTAGGGCATCTCTTTCGATTCGCAAAAGCGGGACATCTAAGGTTCCAATTCTGTTGGAAGAACTCACCATTCATTCGATTCGGATAGAGGAAGAACACATCCAGCCTCTTGTCACGGCCATATTCGAGATAGCGGACGACATAAATAGGCCCGAAGACGAGGATCGTGGAATACTTGGAATTGGTGATAATTACCTCCGAATTCATTGGCTGATTCGAAAGCTGACCCTCCACAGATTCGATTCTGCAGATCGAAGCGGGTTGTTCCTTCGGGCGTGTGAGGACGCGCAGTTGGGTTGGCTCATCGACTTTGTTTCTTCCGCTCTTGACGAACACAATCCTCGGGCAGACGGCAGCTCGTCGCGACCGGCGGAGATGTGTTTGGTCGATGAATCACACACAGCACGACTGAAGGGGATGGCCTTGGGGGCGATCGAGGCTGCGGTGAATGACGACGACCTGCTAGATCATCCGAGACTGCCGTACATTCTTTTCCGCTGGCGAGATCTTTGTGAAGACAATCCGGCGGATCTCACGGCCTGGGTCAGTGAGCAGCTCCTGAACGATGTTGGTGTGGCAAAACTGGCCAAAGCGTTTACGAGCGAAAGCTGGTCTCAAAGCGTAGGAGACCGGGTTTCCATGAAGAAGGTTGGCGCCGCCGTTGATAGCCTCGGAGATCTTATGGATCTAGCAGTGTTCCGGTCGCGGCTTGAGGAGCTAGAGCAAACAGATCGGATAGATCCCCAGTTGCAGACCGATGTGAGCGTATTCCTTAAGGCTTGGCGAAACAAAGAGCAAGACAAGAGCCGGCGCGCTTCTAGCTGACCGCCCACTAGGCGGATGTTGAACAAGTACCGGCTCAGCGGGCAGCAGGTCGCCGCAAAGCTACGACGGCTGCCCATCCACGATCCGTACCGCGATATGCCGCCCGCGCCTAGGTGTTTCCGGCCCGGCCTGCTAAGGTCTCCGGTGATCCACGGGCTCCGGACCCGCGAACAGGAAGCCGACAGCAAGTAGGAAGGCAACATGACGGACTCGGTAGCCGGCAAACTCTGGCGCGCGCGCCTCTCCGGCACGCTGGTCCCGCGCACCGATCTCGATGGTATCGACGCCGTTGACCGCGCCTATGAAGAACTCGCGCGGCAAACCGCCCTCAGCGAACGCGCCATTGTCGGCTGGAAGATCGGCGCGGCAAGCGACGCCAGCATGCAAACACTCGGCTTCGATGCGCCCTTCGTCGGGCCAGTGCTCGAAGGCTTTGTTTACGATAGCGGCGCGACACTGCCTGTCTTCCCCACGCATGGGCCGCGTCTCGAAACCGAATTGGCCATCATCCTCGGCGCCGACCTGCCGCGGCGCGCCCAAGCTTACGACCTGGCGGAGGTGAAGCCCGCCATTGCATCCGTCGCCCCGGGCTTCGAGATCGTCGCCCTGCGCATGGAAGGCGGCGCGGCAGGACATGGCCCATGGATTGTCGCGGACGCGGCGGGCAACGACGCCATTGTACTTGGCGCCCCGGTGCACAATTGGGCGGCGCGCGATCTGCGCAACCGTTCGGCGCAAGTGTCGGTGAGCGGCGAAACCGTCACCGGCAGCAACGCCGAACTCGTCTGGGACGACCCGTGCGACGCCGTCGTTTATCTGGCAAACCATCCCACCATCGGCGAACGCGGCCTGCGCGATGGCGACGTGGTGATGACCGGCACTTGGGCCGGCGCATTGCCGCTGCAGCCCGGCGACACCGCCACCGCCGACTTCGGCGACATCGGCGCGGTCAGCGCAAGCTTCGCCGCCGCCACGCCCGATGGCTGACTTGCGCGTCCGGCTGGCGGACCCGGCAGCCGATCGCGACATCCTCGACCACCTGTTCGGTGAGCTGCAGCGGGACTACGGCGCCGCCGAAACGGTCGACGCACCGGGCCACGTCGGCGATACACTTGGCCAGCATCCGGGCTGCGAGGTCTTGCTCGCCGAATGCAACGGCAGGACTGTCGGCTTCGCCAGTTTCTCGATCATTTTCCCGAACGCCGACCTGCGCCCCATCCTCTATCTGCGGCTGCTCTATGTGGAAACGGGGGCCCGTTCGTCGGGCGCCGGCACGCGATTGATGCAGTGTTTGGCAGACCTCGCCGTCAAGCGCGGCTGTACTCGCATGGACTGGACGACAGACACCGGCAACCAACGGGCCCAGGCATTTTATGAACGCCTCGGCGGCACCCACATGACCCACACGGTGAACTACCGGCTGAATGCCGATGCCCTCGACGCCCTGGCGCAGGGGGACGGGACCAGCGAGGAATGACCAAGTCCCGCCGTGACTATACCGAGGCGAACCGTGCTGCCTGGGACGCGTCGGCGCCCTTTCACCGCGATGCCGAAGGCTTTGCGCGCCTGCGTAAGGCATTCGAAACGCCGGGCCACTCCTGTCTCGATACGCTCGCCACCGAGGAACTGCAATCCCTCGGCGTCGCCGGTGCCGACGTGGCACAACTTTGCTGCAACAACGGCCGCGAGATCCTGTCCATCAAGAACCTCGGCGCGCGGTCCTGCGTCGGGTTCGATCAGTCCAATGCATTCCTCGCCCAGGCACACGAATTGGCAGCGGCCGGCAACATCGACTGCAGCTTCGTCGAAACCGATGCTTATGCCATCGGGGTCCAACACGATGCCGCTTACGACATCGTCGTCATCACTATCGGCGTGCTCGGCTGGATGCCCGAACTGCCCGCCTTCCTGGCGGTCGCGGCGCGGTTGCTGAAGCCCGGTGGCGCGCTGTTCATCTACGAAGAACATCCGATCATGATGATGTTCGAGGTGTACGACACCGACGATCCGTATCGGCTGCAGTACAGCTACTTCAAGGACGAGCCGTTCGAGGATCTAGGCGCCATTCTGTATGACGGCGGCCCGCGCCAGCCCGGGCCAGCCCACTACTGGTTCGTGCACAAGATGTCCGACATCATCACGGCATGTCTTGACAATGGTCTCGCCATCGAACGCTTCCGCGAGCTCCCGCACAACATCAGCAGCGCCGAATTCGACATCTACAACGACCAGGCCGCACAACCACCCCAGAGTTACATCCTCGTCGCCCGCCAGACCGGCTAACCAACGGGCCAGTTAAGCAACAGGCCGGTTAACCAAGGTCGCGCCGCAACCGCTGCGGCGAGGCGTCGCGGTCATCGTGTCACAAACCGGGCCGCTCATTCGTCTAGTGGGAGACAGAACACAGAATAGGACGAAACAGCCATGCAAACGGCAGATCTGCGTGAACAGTTCCAGGCGTTTGGTAAGCTCTACGACTACGATGTCAGCTATCTGGAGCATATGCTCGACGTCTCCCCGGCCGCGGCCGCGAAGTTCAGCCAGCTCGCGGACCTGGCCCAGCATTGTGAAGCTGCGCCGAAAGAAGCCATGTTCGCCGCGAAACTGGTCGGCGCTCTGGCCGAGGACTGCGGCCCCTGTGTGCAGCTCGTGGTCGATATGGCGCGCGAGGCCGGCGTTTCCGCGGCCAATATCGAAGCGGTGCTGACCCGCGATCGCGCCGCCATGGATGTCGACACCAGCGTCGGCTACCGCTTTGCCGAGGCCGTCCTGCACCGCACGTCCGAAGCCGATACGGCGCGCGAGGTGGTGCGGGCGCAATGGGGCGACGCCGCGGTCGTCGACCTGACCCTCGGTATGCAAATCGGCCGCGTCTACCCGATGGTGAAGGCCGGCCTCGGTTTCGCCAAATCGTGCCAGCGCGTCCGCGTCGCCGACGCGCCAGTCGACGTGGTGAAAGAGGCGGCGTGAGCACCGACCTGGAAGGGGCGTTCGCGGGCTGCCGCGGACGCCTCGAAGGCCTCGCGTATCGCATGCTGGGCAGCCGGGCGGACGCGGAGGATGTAGTGCAGGACGCCTACCTCCGCGTCGCCCGCACCCGGCTGGACGACATCCGCAACCTCGAAGCCTTTCTGTTCAAGACCGTCACCCGGCTCTGCCTGGATCAGCTCAAACGCGCCCACCGGCGCCGCGAGGTCTATGTCGGTCCTTGGCTGCCGGAACCGGTGCTCGACGCCGAAACCCTCTCAGCCGACACCGCGGCGGAGATCGCCGACGATTTGTCATTCGCCCTGCTGCTGATCCTCGAAAAACTGTCGGCGCCGGAACGCGCGGCCTTCCTGCTGCACGATGTGTTCGACTGTTCCTACGCCGAAATCGCCGCGTCCCTGGATAAGAGCGAGGCAGCATGCCGGCAACTCGCCGCCCGCGCCCGCAAGGCCGTCACCGGCGCCCGGCCGGCGCGGCCGACGCCGCCGGGCGCCCATCAGGCGCTGCTCCAAAGCTTTATGGAGGCGGTAACGACCGGCGATGTCGGCGGCATCGAAGCGCTGCTGACCGCCGATGCCGTCGCCTATTCCGACGGCGGCGGCGTCAAACTGGCGGCCCTGCAACCGATTGTCGGCGCTGCCAAGGTGGCCCGCTTCTTCGCCGGTATCGTGCGCAAGAGCCACCGGCGTGGTGATCGCGCCGAGATCGCCGCGGTGCCGATCAACGGCCTGCCGGGCCTGGTCGTGCACCTCGACGGCGCGCTGGAGCAGACCATGAGCATCGACGTGCGCGACGGCCGCATCGCCGCCATCTACGTCGTCCGCAACCCGGAAAAACTGCGCGCCGTCGAAACGACGCTCGCGAAGCGCGCGGCTGGCAACCCGGCCTAACGGCCCGGCTCTAGGGCGCGCGCCGGCCAGAGTGCGACCGCCAGACCGGCGAACACCAGGGCCGCGCCGCCGAATTGCAGTGCGGACAGGCGTTCGCCCAGTACCAGGGCGGACAGGCTCATGCCGAACACCGGGACCAGCAGGAGGAACGGCGCGACGATGGCCGCTGCGTAAGTCGTGAACAGTTTGCCCCAGATGGCGAAGACGACAACCGTCGACAACACCGCCAAATAGGCGAGCGCGCCGGCCGTGTCCCACCCGAACGTGCCGATCAATCCAGCCGGCGCACCTTCCAGCCAAAGCGACAGCACCAGCAGTGGCACGCAGGCCGGGAGGCTCATCCAAACGGAGACGCCCACCATATCGACGTTGCCGAGCTTCTTGAGAAAGTTGTTCCCGACGGCGCCGCACAACGCTCCCATTAGAATCAAGACCAGGCCGGCGGCCGCGCCGACTTCGGCCCGATCCACCACCAGCGCGGCCAGCCCGGCGCCGGCGAGCAGGATCGCCAGGACGTGCCGGCGGTTCAGGCGCTCACCGAAGACGAAGATCGCGATCAAGATCGTGAAAAACGCCTGCGTGTGGACCAGCAGCGAGGCTAGACCGGCGGAGAGTCCGTTGGTCATTGAAACCAGGACGAAGGCGTACTGTCCGCCACCAAGCACGACCCCGATGGCGATGAGCAGCGGCCAGGGCACCGCCGGACGTGGCACCACGACAACGAACGCCGCCGCACACAGAAAGCGCAGGAATCCGAAAAAGATCGGGGGCGTCGACTCGAGGGCGATCGCAGAGATCGGAAAGGTCCCGCCCCAGATCAGCGCCGCCGTCGTCGCGAGGAGAACGTGGGCGGGAATCACCCGGCCATTATCGGTGATCGACCGTCCGGCGCGAAGCCCCGTCGGGGCAGGCGATTGCGGCCATCCCGTTCAGAGAGAACAGCGTGAAACAAACCACAACTATGACGGTTCCATTCGTAACAATAGTGTCGTTCCAGGGCTCTATGGGTATGATCTCGCCTACAACAGCGGCCGACTCAGCGGCTGCGTCTTTACAGGAGAGGGTTATGGGCCTTCGGCATTTGATTGGTGTTGCCTCCGGAACGGCGGTTTTGCTCGGTGCAACGGCGGCAGTGGCGCAAACAAAACTGACTTACATGAATTGGGATCCGGAGCAGCTCGAGATCGAGCAGTCCGCGATCAAGGAGTTTGAAGCGGCCAACCCGGGTGTGGAGGTCGAGGCACTCGCCATGCCGCAGAAAGACTATTGGCCGCGCCTGTCCGCCCTGGCCGCGGCCGGCGACCTGCCGGACGTCTTCGCGATGTCGTCCGGCTTTATCCAGGAATGGCAGGCCAGTGGGCAACTCGCCGACCTGTCGGCATATGTCGGCGAACTCGACGGCGATGCGTACTACAGCGGCGCGATGGATATCGCCCGCTTTGGTGACGGCATGTACGCCTTTCCGCAGAACTGGGTCGCACCTGTGCTCTACTACAACAAGACGGCGTTCGACGCGGCCGGCGTGCCGCACCCTGATGCCGACTGGACCTGGGACGAGTTCCTCGAAGCGGCTAAAGCATTGACCACCGACAGCAACGGTGACGGCGATCCGGAGCAGTTTGGTTTCTGGGCCTACGGCCGGTACGCCCATATCGAACCGTGGATCTACCGCAACGGCGGCCAGTTGCTGAGCGACGACCGCACACAATTGGCACCGGACGCGGCGGCAATCGAAGCGTTGCAGTTCGTCACCGATTTGGCCAACGTTCATGGCGTTGCGGCCCAACCGCAGGAGATGGAAGGCATCCGCCAGCAGGACGTGTTCCCGCAAGGCATGGCGGCCATGTGGGTCGACGGCTCGTGGAACATTAACAATGTCCGCAAGGTTGCCGGCGACTCGTTCGAATGGGGGATCGCGCAAGTACCGATGGGGCCGAGCGCTACGGCCGACACCGCGCGGGGCTATGCCTGGGCCGACATGCTGGCAGTTGCACCGAATAGCGAGCAATCGGACCTGGCCTGGGCCTTCATTCAACACATGGTGGGCGAGGGCCGGTCGCCGTCCGATTTCGAGGCAGGCAAAGTCCCGGCCTACCGGGCCATCGCCGAAACCGACGAATGGCTGGAGCGCGATGAGCAACCGGCCAACAAGGATGTCATCCTCAACATCGGTGCCCAGACGACCACCACTTCCTTCACGCCGGCGTGGAGCAAGTGGCGCGGTTATGCCGCGACCGAGAGCGGTGGCATGAACGGCGAGTTGGATGAAGTGTTCAACGGCCGCAAGACTCTCGACGAAGCCGTGGCGGCCTTCGTCGAATACGGCAACGGCGTCCTGTCGCAACAGTAGACGCAAAGCCGGGCCGGTATCGCACCGGCCCGGCGTCCGCCGCCTGAATGGAATCCCGCCGCGTCACCAACTACGCCTACCTGTTTCTCATCCCCGCGTTAGTCGGCCTGCTGGTCTTCCGGCTCGGCCCGATTGCCGCCGCCTTCGGCATCTCCTTCACCAACTGGAATGTCATTGGGGTGCCCGAATGGGTCGGTTTCGGCAACTACTTGACAATGCTGCAGTCGGGCGAGTTCTGGTTCATCCTCCAGAACACCACCGTCTATGCATTGATGTACGTGCCCGGCGTGACAGTGGTCGGCATGGGCCTGGCGGTGTTGCTCAACACCGGCATTCGCGCTGCGCCGTTCTTTCGCGGCCTCTATTTCCTGCCCTATATCACCTCAACCGTCGCCGTCACCCTGACCTGGCGCTGGATCTTCTCGACCCGCTTCGGCCTCCTGAACAACTTTTTGAAGTGGCTCGGTTTCACCGACCCGCCCGCCTGGTTGGCCGACCCGAACTGGGCGCTGATCGCTCTGGCGACCGTATCGGTGTGGCGCGAGGCCGGCTTCTTCATGTTGTTGTTCCTCGCCGGTTTGCAGGGAATCGACCCCACCCTGCGCGAGGCGGCGCGGGTCGACGGCGCCACCCGCTGGCAGGTGTTTCGTTATGTGACGTTGCCGTTGCTCGCACCGACCACATTCTTCGTCATCATCATCGCCCTCGTACGCTCGTCCCAGACCTTTGAGGTCACGTTCGCCCTGACCGAAGGCGGTCCAAATCAGGCGTCGACGACCCTTGCCTTCTTCATCTACCAGAATGCCTTCATCCATTTTGACATGGGATACGCCTCGGCCCTGGCGTATCTGCTGTGCATCCTGGTTGGCTTGGCGACCTTGGTGAACTTTCGGCTACGCCGCCGGTGGTCCTATGCGTGACAGCGGCCGGATCGTGCGCGTTGCGCTCTACGCTGCGCTGATCGTGTACGGCATCATCGCCTTCATCCCGTTCCTGTGGATGCTGGTGAATTCCTTCCAGTCCGAAGGCGACACCTTCCGGCTACCGCCGTCCTTCGTCCCGACCCTCATCGTCGACGGCACACCGTTCAGCAACTACGTGACCGTCTGGAACGAACGCAATTTCCTGCGCTACTTCATCAACTCGACCTTCGTCGCGACGATGGCATCCATCGGTCAGCTGTTCACCTGCTCTCTTGCCGGCTATGCCTTCGGCCGGTTGGAGTTTCCGGGCCGGCGGCTGATTTTCGTCGCCATCCTCGGCACCATGTTCGTACCGGTGGAGGTGACGATCATCCCGGAATTCCTGCTGATGCGCGGCCTCGGCTGGCTCGACACTTACCTGCCGCTGATTGTGCCGTCCTTCCTCGTCGGCACCCTCGGTACCCTACTGATGACCGAGACCTTCCGGTCCATGCCGAAGGAACTGGAAGAAGCAGCCATCGTCGACGGCGCCGGGCTGTTTCGCATCTACTACTCGGTGATGCTGCCGAACGCGAAGCCGGCGCTCGCCGCATTGTTCGTCATCGCCTTCATCACCAACTGGGACGAACTGCTGCGCCCGGTTCTCTACATCACCGATCCAGACCTCCGCACCTTGCCGCAAGGCTTGATGACATTTGTCAGCCAATATGAGGCCAGTTGGAAACTATTGATGACCGGCGCGGTCATCTCGACGCTGCCGCTCATCCTTGTCTACCTCTCCGCCCAACGGCATATCGTGCAGAACTTCATGGGCTCCGGCATCAAGGGGTAGCGGTGCGGTTCGAACAACGCGATGTCACCCTGTCGAATGGCCATGTCGCGCAGGTCGTCATCGCTCTCTGCCGCGCCTTCGACGTCGCGCCCCTGCGCGCATCGCCCGCCCGGCTCGCGGCCGATCTCACCATGCTGTCGCCGGACATCTATGACGAAGTGCTGGAAGCAGTCCCGCTGCCGCGGCCGGCACAGCGTTGCGCGCCGCAGCAAATCGACGGACTGGAGGTGTGGGCAGAACGCGTGCGCCTCGCTGCATCCCTGCCCACGCGCCGTATCGACACGGCCGCCACCCATGGCCGCTTGGACCACCCGTCGGGACCGCCAGTCCGCGCCTTTCCGGTCGCCGAACTCGGCTATCTACGAGACCACTCCCGGGGCGAACCCCAGTCGGCGCTCCTCAGCAACGGCAACTTCTTTCTCATGGGCGACGAAGCCAGCCCCCTCGACGCACTCGGCGATCCCATCGGTTTGGTCGCCGGGGACGGTGAGATCCTCAGCCCACCCCTCGGCGGCCGCGCCGCGATCCTGCAGTTGCCGGACCGAGTTGTCTTCGCGCACCTCGCCCTGGGCGACATCGAAGTCTGCTTGCCCACCGGTGAGGTGCTGGCGCCGGACGACCCAGACGTCGCCATCGTCAGCCGGCACGAATTGGCGGCCGGCCGAACCCCCGCCCAGCCCGGCGTCTTCGAAATCGCCCTGGTGCAACGGTGGGCGGTCGCGGCGAAACGCGGCGGCGGCATGCCAGTCCCCGGCGCCGGCATCGTGCTGCGCTGGCCGGCAGAACCGCCCGCCGACACGGTCGCCGCCCTACAGCAGGGCGCGCCCGTGACCTTCCGCTGTCCCCCTTTCCCGTCATTGACCGCGGCGCTGCAGGCCGGCCCCGCACTCCTCGGCGGCGGGAACGCTCTGTCGGAACAATCCTTTTGGGACGAGGGCTTTTTCGGCAACAGCGGCCTGCGCCATCCGCCAATGCGCTTCCCCGCCGACACCCATGCGACGCGCGCCGCGCGCCTCGCGGTCGGCCTCGATCCGGCCGGCCAACTCATCGTCGCCGCCGTCGCCGGCGAGTCCAGCATGCTAGCCGCCACCCGGCCCGGCGGCGTCACCCTCGCCGAGTTGGCGGAAATCATGGCAGGCCTCGGCGCGGTCTCGGCTGTCAACCTGGACGGCGGCGGCTCGACCCAGATGTTCGCCGGCGGCGGCGGTCAACTGCTGCGCCCAGGCGACCGCCGCGGGATACCGCTGGCCGCCTATGATCGTCCGATACCGACGGCCCTGATGTTCCGCTAACCTCCTCGCATTTTTTCTCTTGAAAATATATAGGACTCCTACATATCAGCTTCATGACGACGGAGCGGAACATCGTCACGGGGCTGGCGCGCATCGGCACCGTGTTAAGGGCGGAGCAATGGGCGCAGTCAGATGCAGTCGGGCTAACGCCGACCCAGGCGCAGATCCTGGTGCAGCTCGACACCCGCGGGCCGGCGCGTATCGGTGATGTGGCCGCCGAACTGGCGGTCACCCAGCCGACCGCCAGCGACGCGGTTGCGGCCCTCGTGCGGAAACGGCTGGTCGAAAAACGGCCGGACCCAAAAGACGCCCGCGCCGTCCGCCTGCACCCGACCCGCACCGGCCGCCGCCGCGCCAAGGCGATGGCGGTCTGGCCCGACGCGCTGCTTGAAGCCGTCGACTCTCTGGACCCATGCGAACAGGCGGTCTTTCTCAAGGGCCTAACCAAGATGGTCCGCGCCCTGCAGACGCGCCAGGCAATTCCTGTGCAGCGCATGTGCGCTACCTGCCAGTACTTCCGGCCCAACGTGCATGATGATCCGGCTGCGCCGCACCACTGCGCCTTTGTCGACGCGGCCTTCGGCGATGCCAACCTGCGCCTCGACTGCGCCGACCACGAGACGACGTCGGAGACCGATGCTGCCGCCAACTGGCAGACATTTGTGTCGGCGCTCTGATGATTTGAGACGGATGCCCCGCCCGCTGCAACGGGCGAGGCATCCAAACGTCAACCCACCTCTGCCGAGACAGGAGACACGAACATCATGACATACAAGGTTTTTCTTCACCACGCTGGCACCGTGGCACTGTTGCTCGCGGCCGGCACGGCGGCGGCTCACGGCCCCAATGACGGTGGCTTCGTCGCGCCGCCATCGGACCAGGTTGCCGCCCCGTTCGACGTGATCCACGCGCGGATCGCGACGGAGGGCAACGTCGCCGTCTTCCACATGGGCGTCACCGGCACGGCCGGTTCGCTCACGCCGGCCCCGACCGGCGCCGTCGGCGGCAGCGATGCATACGCCTATGTCTGGCCGACCACGATCGACCCTTACGAGGTCGGATTCGAACGCGGCGCCGGCATTCTTGCGCTGGCCGCCACCAGCCATCCCGATTTCGACGACACGCCGCTGTTCGACGAAAACAACGACGGCGATTTCGCCAATGACGGCGGTGTGTGGCACAGCCATTGGGTCGTCCTCGGCCCCGACGATACCTGCGGGCCCGGCGCCCTCAAGGTGCTCGATGTGCCGGAAGGCGCGAAACCGCGCTTGCCAAAGACCTGGCCCGGTCTGCCCATTCTGCTCGACAGCCCAGGGTGGCAGCCGGACATCCACACCGACACTGTGGAGATCCGCGTGCCGTTCGATGACATCGCGGTCATCGAGGACGCCGCGTTCGATGGCGTGACCGCCGGCCTGCGCGTCAATCAGAACCTGCACGCGCCGTTCTTCTGCGTCGTCGACGTCTTCGACATCGGCTCCGGCGACCTCAGTCTGCCTGGTCGCGTCAATCAGTAGAGGCCATGGCGGCGGCCAGCCCGCCGCCAGCCCCCAACGCAAGGAGAAGCACCATGACGGAGTCTTGGCTACCCAGCCTCGTGACCGAAACGCCGGAGGCTGGCTATGCACTGGCGATCAAGCTCGCACGCATGGCGGTCAAGCTGACCCAGCCTTCGGACGAAATCCGCGCGCGGCTACGGTCCGACTACGACCAGAACGCGGATAGTCTGATCGCCGCATCCCACGTCGTGGCGGCCCACTTCCAAACAGTCGCTGCAGCCAACAACTATTGGCGGGACAACCGATGACGACCACAGCGCCCGACTGGCGAATAAGCGAATGGCTCAACACGTCCCAGCCATCGAGCCTGCTACAGTTGCGCGGCAAAGTCGTGCTGGTCGAGGCGTTTCAGATGCTCTGCCCCGGCTGTGTCAGCGACGGTCTGCCGCAGGCGCAGCGCGTGCACGACATGTTCGGCCACGATGACGTCGCCGTCGTCGGTCTGCATTCGGTGTTCGAACATCACGCGGCGCAAACGTTGACGGCGCTGACCGCGTTTCTGCACGAATACCGGATCTCCTTTCCCGTCGGCGTCGACATGCCCGGCGCTGCCGACGGCATCCCGCAGACCATGGCGGCCTACCAGATGCGTGGGACGCCGACCCTTGTGTTGATCGACCGCCAGGGCCGCCGCCGTTTTCAGCATTTCGGCCATGTGCCCGACCTGCGCTTGGGGGCCGAGATCATGGCGCTGGTTTCCGAGGCACCGGCAGCCGCAACGGCCAGTACAAACGCGGCCGACCAGCCCACGGGCGTCTGTACTGCGGCGGGCTGCGAACTGCCGGCGGCGCAGTGATGCGGCATGGGCCAAAGCGTCGCAGCCATCTGCACGCCCCGCTGTTCCCGACGACATAATAGGTACGTGAACAAGAGGAGATTTTCGATGGACCAAACATCGCTCACCGCCGCCCGCCTAGCCGTGACCGAAGCCCTGGCAGCGGGGACCAGCCCCGGCGGCCTGCGCGCCGCGCAGTTGTTCGAACATGGCACGATGGAGCTCTATCACTACGCGCCGCGCGGCACCGACGAACAGACGCCACACGACCAGGACGAACTCTACATCGTGATGGCCGGCACCGGCATGTTAGCCGTTGGCGAGACCGCAGCGCGCACGGAACGGGTGCCGTTCCAACCCGGCGACACCATGTTCGTTCCCGCCGGCATGCCGCACCGGTTCGAAGACTTCACCGACGATTTCGAAACCTGGGTGGTGATGTACGGGCCCGACGGCGGGGAGACCGCCACGGGTGCCGCCACCCACTAGGCCGCGTCACGGCCGGCCCGGATAGAACACCGCTTCCGTCTCGAACAGAAAGCGACGCAAGGCGGTGTCGCTAACCAACCGGCTTTCGCACCGCCTCGATCTGCCGCCGAATAAGCGGCCAGCACAGCGTCAGCACGACCACAACCAGCAACCCAGTGGCAATCGGATACTCCAAAACCCCGGCCGGGTCGCCATCCGACAGCATCAGGCCGGACCGCAACTGTTCCTCGGCCAAGGGCGACAGCACGAAGCCGATGACGAACGGCCCCAAAGGCACCTTGCAGCGTTCCAGCACGAACCCGAGCGCGCCGAACGCCAGCATCACCCACACGTCGAAGAACCGGTTGTTGAGCGCAAAGGTGCCGATGACGCAGAACACCAGGATGCCGCTCAGCAACAGGTGGCGCGGCACGTACATGATCTTCGCGATCCATGAAATCGCGAACAGCATCAGAAACAGCATCATGACGTTCGCCACCAGATAGGACGTGATGATGCCGAAGGCGATTTCCGGGTTCGTCGTGAACAGCAACGGGCCCGGCTGCAGGTTGTGAATGATCAGCGCGCCGATCAACACGGCCTCAGTGACGCTGCCCGGAATGCCCATGGTGATCAGCGGGATCAGCGCGCCGCCGATCGAGGCGTTGTTCGCCGCCTCGGTCGACACCACGCCCGGCTCGTGACCGGTGCCGAACTTCTCCGGTTCCTTCGACAGGTTTTTTGAAGTGGCGTAGGACACCATCGCCGCAATGTTGCCGCCGATGCCCGGCAGGATGCCAATCCAGGTGCCGATGACGGAGGACCGCAGCAGGTTGGCGCCATGGGTCCGCAGGTCGCGGAAGCCGACCATGATGCGCCGCCGCTCGACCCGCACATCAGGCAGCTTTTCGTTCAGATACAGCAGGTCCTTGAAGATCTGGCTGACCGCGAAGGTGCCGATCAGCACCGGCAACAGCGAGAAGCCGCCGGCCATCGACTGAAAGCCGAAGGTCAGCCGCAACTGGCCGACCGACGGGTCGATGCCGGGCACCGCCAGCACCATGCCCAGGAAGCCGGCCATCAGTCCCTTGATCATCGACCCTTGGGACAAGGTCGCCAGCATCACCAGCGCCATCAGCACCAGCGCAAAGTACTCCCACGGCCCGAACCGCAGCGCGAGCAACGACAGCGGCGGCGACAGCACGGCAAGGAACACCCAGGAAACCAGACCGCCGACAACGGACGCGAGGATACCCAGGGCCAACGCCCGTTCCCCCCGTCCGGAAGTCGCCATTGGGAAACCGTCCAGCGTCGTCATGATCGACGCCGGCGTCCCTGGCATACGCAGCAACGTTGCCGAAATCAGTCCGCCGGAAATGCCGCCGACATATTCGCCGACCAGCAACGCCATCGCGGTTGTCGGCGCCATGGTGAAGGTGAGCGGCAGGGTCAGGGCGATCAACATGGTCGCTGTCAGCCCCGGGATCGACCCGACAACGATGCCGGCTGCTGTGCCGATCAACAGGAAGGTCAGCGGCCAGAACGAAAACGTCGTCTGAAAGGCTTCCAGCATCCGTCAGCGCGGCAAGTCGATGTAGAAGAAGTTGGTGAAGACGTAGAACGTGCCCAGCGCCAGCAGGATCGCGAACACCGCTGCCGGCAACGCCGCCCGGCGGCGGAACCCGGTCAGCCCGAACGCCAACCCGAACACCAGCAACGCGGTGGCGGGTTGGAACCCCAACAACCCGCTATCCATCACCGCGACGTAAGCGATGATGGCGGCCGCCGACAGAATCGGGGCAAGGGGTGTTGCCACGCGCGGCGCCTCTTGCGGGTCAGTGTTTGCCGGACGGCGCAGCACGTCGAAGATCAACAGCGCCGACAACAACAGCAGAATGGCCGCCATCACCCGGGGAATTGCTGCGGAGCCGATCGGTTCATAGCGTGGTGGCGGCAGGCCGATGGTGCCGATAAACACCACCACGGCGGCAACCGCGATCCCTGCCGCAAACAGCAGATCACCCCGTTTTGTTTTCGTCAGCTTCACGCCGGTCACTCACACCGCCAAAGAAAAGGGCGCCACGCGGTCACGTGACGCCCCGAACAACATCGTGCCGCAAACTACTTGATGGTCGCGGCGACCTCGTCGAGGGCCGCCTGCAGGGTTGCGGACTCGTCCATCGCCGTCGCACCGTCCGTCCAATAGTGATCCAGCGCGTTGGTGACGTACCACTCTTTGATCTCCGGATCGTCCATCGCTTGCCGCAACGCATCGGCGATCAGTTGCAGCCGGTCGGCCGGCACGCCCTTCGGCGCCAGCCACCAGTTCGGGTTGGCCCAGGTCACATTGTATCCCAGCTCCAACGCCGTCGGCACTTCAGAGATCACGTCGATGCGGTTCGGCCCGAAGAACACCAGGGGCCGCAAGCCGCCGGCCACGTCCTTGTTGCGCAGATATTCGGCCGCCGAGAACAGCGCGATGTCGGCCTGTTTGCCGGCAATCATTTTCAGCCGGTCGGCACCACCGCCCGCCTGCACCTTGCGAGTTTCGAAACCAGCCTCGTTGGCCAGCAGCGCGCCGACGAAATGCGGGATCGTGCCGATGCCGATCGTTTCGACCAGCGACCGCGGCTCCGCCTGCAGGGCGGTGACCAGATCGTCCAGCGTTGCGTAGTCCGACTCCGCCCGCACCGCCCACACCGGGCTGCCGCCGCCGGCAAAGCCGATGGAATCGAAGTCTTCGATCGCGAACGGCACCAGCTCCATCGCATGGGCGATCAGGAACTGATGGTGCCAATGCAGGATGGTGTGGCCGTCGGCCTCCGCGTCCAGCGTCGCCTGTCCGGCGATGCCGCCGCTGCCGCCTTGCATGTTGACGATCACCAACGGCTGCGGCAGCAGGTCCTTCTCCTCGATCTTCTTGGCCAGCAGCCGCGCGACTGTATCGGTCCGTCCGCCCGGCGCGAACGGCACGATGACGCGGATCGGTTTTGTCGGAAAGGCTTCCTGCGCCGAAGCCGTCGACAGGCCGGTCGCTGCCGGCATCAGGCCAAGGGTCAGCGCGCCCGCAACAGCCAGTCCCAGTCCGGCGAAATGCCGCCTAAACATACAACGTCCCTCCCAGTTTTCATTGATTTGACGCGAGCTCGCAGAGTAGCAGCTTGCCGAAATTGGTCAAACCAAAACGGTGAAATCGACCGTAATTGGACGAACCAATTGAATCCGGGGCCTTACCCACCTCCGGCCATCGTTTCTTTGCGGCGAGGTCTCTTGAATAACAAGACGACCGGTCGTATATACGCGCCATGGCAAGACCGCGTCTCAGCGAGGACACTCGGCTGCGGCTGCTGGAACACGGCACGGCCGCGTTCCTGCAGCAGGGCTATCACGGCACCGGGTTGAAACAGGTGCTCGACGAAGTCGGCGTGCCGAAGGGCTCGTTCTACAACTACTTCGACAGCAAGGAAGACTTCGGCGCGGCGGCTATCACCTATTACGCCGACTGCCTGGCTGACAAGATGCGGGTGGCCTTGCAAGCGGCGCCCGACGCGCTGACCGGGGTGCGCCGTTACTTCAAGGCGGAGATGCGCAGCTTCCGGCAAGCCGAGTATGTCGGCGGTTGCCTGGTCTCCAATCTGGGCGGCGAGTTGGAGGGCAGCGAAATCTGCCGGGCGGCGCTCGCTGACGCCCTGCACCGCTACCATGGCGGCATCGCCGGTGCCTTGGCGCAAGCACAGACGGACGGCACCGTCCGCAAAGACATCGTCGCCGCCGACCTCGCGGCGATTCTGATCGATGCATGGGAAGGCGCCGTGATCCGCATGAAGATCGAACAGTCCACCGCCCCACTGCGGCACTGTCTTGACCGGCTGCTCGACGGGTTCTTCCGGCCCGACGCGTAGCTGCCCTTTTTTGCTCAGTTCGAAGACGACCGGTCGTCGTCCTATGGAAAGGAAACCGAACGCATGATCAGATCCCCCATCACCGCAATCGTCACCGGCTCGTCCAGCGGTATCGGCCTCGATATCGCCCGCGGCTTTGTCGAACGCGGCGACAACGTCGTGATGCACGGCCGTGACGCCGCGAAACTAGCGGCGGCGCAGACGGCGCTGGACGCGCCGGACCGCACGGCCACCGTCGTCGGCGATATCGGCAGCACCGCCACCGGCGCCGAACTCGTTCGCACCGCCATTGATCTGTTCGGCGGTATCGATGTGCTCGTCAACAACGCCGGCACCTTTGCGACGAAGCCGTTTCTCGACGTGACCGAACGCGACCTCGACGGTTACGTCAACGGCAATCTGAAAGGCACCTACCTCACCACCCAGGCGGTCGTCCGCCACATGAAGGCGAACGGCGGCGGCAACATCATCAACATCGGCACCGTGCTGATTGACCACGCCCACGCCAGCATTCCGGCCTCCGCCCCGTTGGCCAGCAAGGGCGGTGTGCACGCCCTGACCACCAGCCTGGCGGCGGAACTGGCGGTCGACGGCATCCGCGTCAACCTGGTCGCCCCCGGCGTTATCCGCACGCCGCTCTACAATGGCGCCGACGTCGACTCCTTCGGCGGTGTCGCGTTGGTGAACCGGGTCGGCGAGGTCGAGGAGGTTACTGCGGCGGTCCTTCATCTGTCGGACGCCGCATTCACCACAGGTATCATCATGCCGGTCGATGGCGGCTATGTCGCCGGCCGCGCCTAGGTCAGGAGAACAACATGTCGAGCGTTGAAATCGTCCGCAAGCTTTACGAAGCACTGAGCAACAAGGACTACGAGGCCTTTGCCGAACTCTGCGATCCGGATCTGGAGTGGATTCAGAACGAGGGCTTTCCGTACGGCGGTCACCACCACGGCCCGGCCGCGGCGGTCGAAGGCGTGTTCCGCACGTTGCCGAAGCATTGGGATGACTTCGGCTTCGACAAGCAAGAGTTCCATGACGCCGGCGACACCGTCTTGGTGGTCGGCGCCTATCGGGGCCGGCACAAACAGACCGGGAAAGCTTTCGAAGCGGCCACGGTTCACCTGTTCGACCTGCTGGATGGACGCGTGCGCCGGTTTCGTCAGTTCACCGACACCGCGTTGATCGCCCGCGCGGTGACGTAACCTACCTCAGAGGATCGGTGCTGCGGCGTCCGGCACGACGTCACGTCCGCCAATGCGATCGGCCGGAAAGACAACGGTCACCGTTGTGCCGGCGCCAACAGCGCTTTCGATATCAAGCGAACCGCCATGCTGTTCGACCAATGCCTTGGTCAGCGGCAGCCCCAGGCCGGTCCCCTCGCTGTTGCGGTTTTGCGGTTCCTCGACCCGGCCGAAGACGGAAAGCGCTACGGGGATGTGCTGCGGGTCGATGCCGATCCCGGTGTCGGCAACCTGCAACATGTAACCCACGCGGTCGTCGGCTCTCACTGTCACCGTGACCGTGCCCCCAGGCTTGGTGAACTTGATCGCGTTGGAAAGCAAGTTGACCACGATCTGCTTCAGCTTGCGCTCATCGACAAACAAGGACGGCAACTGCGGCGGCGAATCCGGCACCAGTTTCAGCCCGGCTTCGTCGGCGCGCTCGCGCAGCAGCCGCATGATGCCTTCCAACAGCTTGTCGACGCAGATGTTCTCCTCATTCAAATGGTCGCGGCCGGACTCCACTTTGGAAAGATCCAGGATATCGTTGATCAGTTGCAGCAAGTGTTGGCCGGCGCTGTTTATGTCTGCGCCATATTCGACATATGTCGCGTTGCCCACCGGCCCCATCGCCTGTTCCTTGATGATCGAGGAAAAGCCGATGATGGCGTTGAGCGGCGTACGCAACTCATGACTCATATTGGCGAGGAACTGCGACTTGGTGCGGTTCGCCAATTCGGCCTGCTTACGCGCAGTATGCAGCGCCGTTATGTCGCGGTTGATGCCGACGAGACCCACAACCTCGCCGTCGCGCATCAACGGGACCTTCGTGCTGGACAGCCAGAGAACGTCGCCGTTGGGGTCAATGACAGCTTCCTCCCGTGACAGGATAGGCCGCCGCGTTCGGATGAGTTTTTGTTCGGCTGCAAAAAAGTCATCGGCCAGATGCTTCTGATGATAATCGAAGTCGGTCTTACCGATCATGTCCTCGGGGTCCTTGGCGCCCATCTTCGACGCGGTCCACGCGTTTGCAGTGACAAACCGGCTTTCGGCGTCCTTGACGAAAACCATATCCGGCCACGCCTCCATCAGCGTCTCCAACAGCGTGCGTTGTGACTCGAGTGCCTGCTCCGTCTGCCGGAACGCGGTGATGTCCTGCAAGGTGCCGGCCGTGCGGATCGGACGGCCGGCGGCGTCAGTGCTGACCGTGCCACGCGCGACCAGGATGCGCTCCGACCCGTCCGGCAGGGCCGCGCGGAATGTCGATTCGAAGGATCCGCCCTTCGCCAGCGCTTCCGCCGTGTCTTCCTTGAACGAAGCCCGGTCGTCCGGGTGAATACGCGTCACGATTTCGGCAAACCTGACACTGCGGCGGTCGAAGCCCATCAGCCGGCAGAACTCTTCGGAACAGTGGGCCTCGTCCGACGCCATCTCGCGCACCCAACTGCCCAGCTTGGCCACCTTCTGCAGCGTGGCGAGACTGGCCTGGCTTTCCCGCAGTTCTTCGAGGGCGCGGGCCTGCGTGTTCAGACTGCGTTTGTATTGCACGGCCAGGATGGCCGTTGTCCAAATGACAAACAGCCCCATCCCGCGGTTCAGCAGACCATGCCACGGGTTCCCCGCAGCCGGCGACAGGCCAAACCCAAGGGCCAGCAAAAAGCTGCAAATAACCGCCCACACCCAGACGGCGAGCGTCGAGGGATCCCGGGCCGCCACGGCGATGACCAGAATGTACGGAACACCGGCGGCGACCCCGAGTGGCAGGCGGGAGTCGATCAAGAAGAGCCCGCCCGCCAGCACGCCGCAGAACACCTGTTGAAGCGCGCGAGACTGCATTTTGCGCCGGCCGACGATTGCTACGGGAGATCGATACTATGAACCCGGTCTTAAGATCGGCTTACCCAAAAGTGCGTAGCTGTTTCGCTGATGGTTGGGACATACCAGAGTCTCAGCCCAGCCGGTCACCCACCCCAAGCTTGTGGCCACGCAGGAAATCTACCGCCGATAGCGGCGCCTTACCGGCCCGTTGCACTTGCAGAAACCGTAGGGCACCCGCGCCGCAGGCCACGGTAAAATGCTCGTCCAGCACCTTGCCCGCTTCCCCATGAGTACTGACCAGCGGCTCGACCGCCAGCACTTTGAGCCGTTCCTCGCCCAACATGCACCACACGCCCGGCCAGGGGTTCAACGCCCGCACCCGGCGGTCGAGAAACTCCGCCGGCCAGCTCCAGTCGAGCCGGCCCTCGTCCCTAATCAATTTCTTCGCGTAGGTCGAACCCTCCGCCGGCTGCGGCGTCGGCGTTATCTCGCCGCGCTCCAGCGCCGGCAACACTTCGCCCACCATGTCCGCGCCGAGCTGCGCCAGTTCGTCATGCAACGCCGAGGCGGTCGTTGTCTTGGTGATCGGCACCGCCCGGCGCAACAGCATCGGGCCGGTGTCGAGCCCGGCTTCCATTTGCATGATGGTGACGCCGGTCCCCGTGTCGCCGGCCAGGATCGCCCGTTGGATCGGCGCGGCACCGCGCCAGCGCGGCAGCAGCGACGCATGGATATTGATGCAGCCCAGCCGCGGCGCGTCGAGGATCGGTTGCGGCAATAACAGGCTGTAGGCCACCACCACCGCCGCGTCGAGCCGCAGGCCGGCGAACGCTTGCTGCTCGTCCTTGCCCTTCAGGCTCGTCGGCGTGACCACCGGAAGGCCGAGCCGATCCGCCGCCGCATGCAGCGGAGTCGGCCGCACCTTGTGGCCGCGTCCCGCCGGCCGTGGCGGTTGGGTATAGACCCGTACGATGTCGTGGCCATCATCGGCCAACCGCTGCAAGGCCGGCACCGCCAGCTCGGCGGAACCCATGAAGGCGAGTCTCATCGCGGCCTCAGGCCGCCTCGCGTGCCTTCAGGCGCTTCACCTTTTTCATTTTGCGCAAGATGATATTGCGCCGGACGGTGCCGATATGGTCGACGAACAGCACCCCGTCCAGATGGTCGATCTCGTGCTGAATGCAGGTCGCCAACAATCCATCGGCCTCGATCTCGCGCGGCTCGCTGTTTTCGTCGAGGTAGCGGATCTTGACGGCGCTCGGCCGCTCGACTTCGGCGAACATCTCGGGAAAGCTGAGGCAGCCTTCCTCGCTCATCACCGGCTCGCCCGCCGTATCGACGATTTCCGGGTTCACCATGCGTAGCGGCCGCTTGGTCTCGCCGTCGCGCGACACGTCGACGACGATCACCCGCCGCCGGTCGCCGACCTGTGGCGCCGACAGCCCGATGCCGGGGGCCGCGTACATGGTCTCCAGCATATCGTCCATGAACTGCCGCAGGTCGTCGTCGACGGTCTCGACGGTTTCGCAAACGACCTTCAGCCGGGGGTCCGGCGCTTCGATGATTTCCAGCAGTGCCATGGTATTGATGCTAAGTTTAGAACAGCTCTTAATTAGTTAAGCCCGCCACACCACCGGTCAAGATAAGCACCCGGCGCCGCTTCTGTTAAGATAGTTCTCTTTCCGATTCGTTGGGACGCCGCCATGGAGATCATCCTCGGCTTCGCGCTGGTCCTGGTGTTGGCCGGCGCCGCGGCCGGATTCTTTTATTTGCACCGCCGCCAAGATCCGGCCGCGGCCCGGGTCGACGAGGTCGCCGGCCGCCTCAGCCAGATGGCCGAAACTCAGGCCGCCAGCCAGGCCCAGCTCGCCCAGCGCCTGCAGGAGCAGGAGCGGGCGCTCGCCGCCGCCCTCGACGAACGCCTGGGGCAGGTGTCGACGCGGGTCAGCGAGACCCTGGAGAAGAGCACCAGTCAGCAACGCGGCCTGCTCGACGCGCTGACGGAACGGCTCATCAAGATCGACGCCGCGCAAAAGAACATCGCCGAACTGTCCAGCCAGGTCGTCGGCCTGCAAGACATCCTCGCCAACAAACAGGCCCGCGGCGCGTTCGGCGAACTGCAACTGCGCGATCTGGTCGAAGCCGTGCTGCCACCCTCCGCCTATGCCTTTCAGGCCAAAGTCGGCGCGAACAAACGCGCCGACTGCATGCTCATCCTGCCCAACCCGCCCGGTTCGATCGTCATCGACGCCAAATACCCGCTGGAGGCCTACCGCGCCCTGGTCGACGCCCAGGACCCGGCAGCGCGCAAACAGGCGGAACGCGCCTTCGCCGCCGACGTGCTGAAACATGTGCGCGACATCGCCGACAAATACATTGTGCCCGGCGAGACGGCGGAGTCCGCGCTAATGTTCCTGCCGTCGGAAGCGGTGTATGCCGAACTGCACGCCAACTTCGCCGACGTCATCGACCAGTCGTACAAAGCCCGCGTCTTCATCGTCTCCCCCACCACCTTGTGGGCCACCCTGAACACGGTGCGCGCGGTGCTGAAGGACGTGCGCATGCGCGAGGCCGCGAACGTGATCCAGAAGGAGGTGCTGCGCCTGCTGGAAGACGTCGATCGCCTCGACAAACGGGTCGGCAAACTGCAAAGCCACTTCGACCAGTCGGTCGAGGATGTGCGCCAGATCCGCATCTCAACAGACAAGGTGAAGTCCCGCGGCGAAAAGATTCAGGACCTGCAGTTCGAAGACGACGACACCGCCGACGAACTCGCCGCGCAACAGTTCCGGCTGGAGCGGACGGGCTAGGACGCGCACTCACTAGATCGGCCGGGGCGAAATGGGTTCGTTTGGAAATCTCTGAGTCTTTGCCGTTCAAAATCAGTCACTTAGCGCTTCACCGTTGACGTTGGGTGCGGCCGTGTCGTCGTCGGCCGGTGCTGATTGCAGGATCTCCGGCGCGTCGTCCGCCGGCCGCGGGCGAACGCCGGCGACCATCCAATACTGCCGCAACGCCGCTTCGAGCTGGCGGTACAGGTTGATCTCATAACGGGTCAGGTTTTCCAGCCGCTTTGGCTGATCCATCAGATGGTCGAACGTCTTAGCGCCGGTCATGCTGCGATACTGCTCCCGGGCCACGTCGCGCTTCGCCCGCGCCTTCTTGTAGGTGGCCAGTTGGGTGTTCCATGTCTCGACCGCCGCCAGCACATGCGGTTCTTCGTCATCTTCAAACTGGACGCCGCCCCGCGGCGGGTATCGGCGCACCTGGTCCCAATCCGGCATGCTGCCCGGGTCGGCCTCGCTGCAACGCGACTCCGCCAACAGGTGGGCGCGGCGGGCATGTTCGACGGCAAAGATCGCCGCCTCGATCCCCCCGGCCCGCGCCAGCCGCCACTGCAGATTGGCGATCCGTTCGACCATCGCCGCCTCCAGCATGCCGCGCGGCGCCAGTTCGGCCATCAGCCGCTGGTGATATTGCCGAAACACGCCCGCATCCTCATCGGGCAGCACCGGAGTCTCTGCGGCACAAAGACCGTGTTGTAGCGCGTTACGGCCCGCGATCGCCTTGCCGGCACCGCTGCGCGGCCCGGTACTCCGCTGCGCATTCGACCGATCTTTGTCGATCTGCTTCTCCGATGTCGGCAGTTTGGTGATCTTTGCCGTCATGCGCCCCTCTCCGAATTGCGGTCAAGACAGGTATATATACCGTAGAAAGAGCCGAAGGGCAAGGTCAAAAGACGCCGATGCGCGGCTCATGACACGTTGAAATGCACACTAAGGAAATGTAATTCGTGCTTGACAAGTGTTCGCAAATTTGCAAACATAGTGAATGCTAAGGGATACAAGGGAAGTCGCGTGGATCAAGGCAGCACAGAAGGACTTCTCGAAGTTTCCGGTCGGTGCGCAGGAGAGAATCGCAACAGCCCTAACGAACGTTGCCGAAGGCCGCATGCCCGATATCGCCAAACCCATGAAGGGGCTGGAAGCAGGGGTATTCGAGATCGCGCTCCGCTACGGCAAGGATGCTTACCGAACCGTCTATACTGTACAACTTGATGACGCGATCTGGGTGATACACGCGTTCAAGAAGAAATCGAAAACGGGGATCAAAACCCCCAAGCCGGAGGTGGATCTGATCCGCACACGGCTTAAGCGCTTGAAGGAGATATTGACATGATGACGAACAAGCCAGAGGAGGAATTGGAACTTGTACGCGGCAGCGGCAACGTTTTTCGCGATGCGAGCTTACCCAACCCGGATTTGCAGCAAGCCAAGGCTATCCTGTCGACTAAGATCATTGGCATTCTTGATGACCGCAATCTCAGTGTGCGGGCAGCGGCGAAGGCGACCGGCTACAGCGCAAGCGACTTCTCCGAAATTCGAAATGCCAACCTGAAACGCTTCACCCTCGACCGCCTGATTAAAATCATCAATGCGCTTGATGACGATGTGCAGGTGTCGATCGACATTCAGTCCCGCGGTACGGCAGCGACAAGTGCAGAAGTGCCGCAGCCGGCCTAGGGCGATGCTGGAAAGTGCCGAAGTAGATACCTTCGGCCGGCAATGTCGCGCTCGCCAACTTGACCTGCAGAGCCGGCCGGGCCGGCTCAACCTCGCCGCCACACCGCGAAGACGCGGTTCGTCTACGCCGGTCTCAGGCGATTGCCGCTCTTACTGTTGGTTGCGCCAATGGAGATTGGTGCAACATACTTAGAACGCGGCCGGTGTCTGAATACGTCAGCGATGGCCAAGCTAGGAGATCGCTGTAAGCCACATGGTCACGCCACGCGACGAGGATTTCGCCAAGCCGAGCGAGGAGCTCCAGCACTTCACCAACCGGGACGCTGAGCAGGCTGCGTTTCGTCGCATTCTTGACGCGCCCGGTACCGACCCGATCCCAATATTGATGTTTCACGGTGTGGGCGGTTCCGGCAAATCGTGGCTGCTCAAGCGGCTACGCCAACAAACCAACCGGTTGCCCACAGCCCACATCGATCTTGATCCGCGCTTTGGTGGCCAGGCTTTGCTGACCGACCCATCGCGCGTCCTGGGCGAGATACGCCGGCAATTCGGGGCGACGATCCGTTGTCCCCGGTTTGACATCGCCTATACCTGGCTGCGGTTCAAAGAGGGCCAGCAGGACGAGCCGAACTTCCGCGGTTCGAGATTCCTCGGTAGCGCGTGGGAGTTCGTTGTCGAGGCTGGAGACGCCGCCGCGAGCGACATACCGGGCGCATCGCTGGTTGCGTGGGTTGTCAACAAAGTCACGTCGCCGGTGCGGGCGTGGCTGAATGAAAGCGGTGTGGGCGATCGCCTCGCGACGAAGCTCGGCCAGGAAGACTTCGTTCGGTTGAAGCACCAACTGCCAGGGGAAATCTATCCGCAACTCCATCGGCGCCTTATTACCGATTTGCGCGAGAACCTGCCCGACCAGCATGGACGGGCCTGTCGTGCCGTTGTGTTCATCGACACGGTCGAAGCCCTAGGGAGTCATCGGGACAGTCCTGAGCGATTGTTCGATGCGCAGCAGTGGCTGCGAGACCTGTACGATCCCAAATCGGGCCTGCTCATCGTGCTAGCTGGTCGAGATCGACTCACTTGGGACCGTGATCATGACTCGCCGTTTGCCGAGGCGAATGCTCTTGAGCAGCTTCCGGTCGGTGGCCTGTCGGAGGCTGACGCGCGAGATTATCTCGGTCAATGCAGCATCACGGACCCACGATTGCAGCAAGCCATCCTGCAAGCTTGCGAAGACACCGAAACGGGCGGCGAACCATCGGCGGGCGGTGCGCAGGGGTACCACGCGTTTAGCCTCGGCCTCTGTGCCGATACCTGCTGGGTCCTCAGGCAGCGTGGCGTTGCGATCGATCCGGCGACGTTCGAGATGACCGCGAGCGATACCCGCACACTCGCCACCCGGTTTCTGCGGTCATTGGGCGGCGATGGCGCGTATGCGGAATGGCTGAAACGATTGGCGCTGGTAACTCGCTTTGATGAGGCGGCGGCCCGCGCGTGCTTTTCGAGCGCGCCCGGCGCTGAACAGGACTTCGCCTGGCGCTCTTTAGCCGGCTACAGCTTCGTCGGCCATGCGGAAGACTCTGGTTGGCTGATGCTCCATGCCCGCATGCGCGAAGCGCTGGACGCCATCGAACAAACTGACAATGAAGTACATTGGCGGGAGGGCCACAAATGGTGGCGAAACCACTGGAGCGGCCGCGCGGAGAGTGAGACCGATCATTTTTCGGCGGCAGCCTGGTATCACGATTGGCAGATCGACGCAGCAGCCGCGCGGCGGGAATGGAATGTCCAGGCGGAGTCTGCCCGCGCTAGTCGGCGCATGGCCGATCACTATGCGCTCCTGTCTTGGTGGGAGCCGTGCGGCCTGATGGGACTACTGACCGATGCGGAAAGCCGGTTAGAAGCAGTGGCCGCCCTGCACGGCTGGGGTCTCGAGTATTGGAGCGCATCTCTCGGCGATCGCGCCACCAACCTACGGCGGGCCATCGATTGCTTCGACTCCGTTCTCCTCGTCTACAGCGAGTACGACTTCCCGCAAAACTGGGCGACGACTCAGAACGGCCGCGGAGTCGCCTATGCCGCCCTGCCGTCGGGCGATCGCGCCGCCAACCTGCGGCGCGCCATCGACTGCTACGACGCCGCCCTGCGCGTCTACACCGAGGCCGACTTCTCGCAGGACTGGGCGATGACCCAGAACAACCTCGGCACTGCCTATGCCGACCTGCCGTCGGGCGATCGCGACGCCAACCTGCGGCGCGCCATCGGTTGCTTTGACGCCGCCCTGCGCGTCTACGCCGAGGCCGACTTCCCGCAGGCCTGGGCGACGACTCAGAACAACCTCGGCAATGCCTATGCCAGCCTGCCGTCGGGCGATCGTGACGCCAACCTTCGGCGCGCCATCGACTGCTACGACGCCGCCTTGCGCGTCCGCACCGAGGCCGACTTCCCGCAGGCCTGGGCGATGACCCAGAACAACCTAGGCAATGCCCATGCCGACCTGCCGTCGGGCGATCGCGACGCCAACCTGCGGCGCGCCATCGGTTGCTTTGACGCCGCCCTGCGCGTCTACACCGAGGCCGACTTCCCGCAGGCGTGGGCGACGACCCAGAACAACCGCGGCGTCACCTATGCTGACCTGGCGTCGGGCGATCGCGATGCCAACCTGAGGCGCGCCATCGGTTGTTACGACGCCGCCCTGCGCGTCCGCACTGAGGCCGACTTCCCGCAGGACTGGGCGGCGACTCAGAACAACCTCGGCACTGCCTATGCCGGCCTACCGTCGGGCGATCGCTACGCCAACCTGCGGCGCGCCATCGGTTGTTACGACGCCGCCCTGCGCGTCCGCACTGAGGCCGACTTCCCGCAGGCGTGGGCGGCGACTCAGAACAACCTCGGCAATGCCTATGCCAATCTCCCGTCGGGTGATCGCGATACGAACCTTCGGCGCGCCATCGACTGCTACGACGCCGCCCTGCGCGTCTACACCGAGGCCGACTTCCCGCGGCAGTGGACGATGATCCAGAACAACCGTGACCAGGCATCTGCCGAGCTTCGCAGCCGCGGAAGTTCGTGAGGCCAATACGCCGCGAACTTTCTACCGGCGCGCACTAATACGACACCAATGGTGCCCACAGTGACCGTCACACCCCCGCGCCCGTCCGCGGCCTTCGCGCACATCGGACAGGTCGTGTAGAACAGTAGGCTCAGGGAGCTGAGCACCGCCATGCGCATCACCGCCGTCAAGAGCCACGTTCTGCAATACGACCTCGACGAGGAGCTCGGCTACTCGCAGCAATACTATGCGCGCCGCTCCGCCCATCTGGTCGAGGTCAGTACGGATGAAGGCATCACCGGCTGGGGGGAGTGTTTTGGGCCGGGCAATGTTGCGCTCGCCAACAAGGCGATTGTCGAGCGGGTTATTGCGCCACTGATCGACGGCGCCGATCCGTTCGACCGCGAACGGCTATGGCACCGCGTCTACAACCTGCTGCGCGACCACGGGCAGAAGGGCATGCCGATCCAGGCGTTGTCCGGCGTCGACATCGCGCTGTGGGATATCGTCGGCCAGGCGACGGGGCAGCCGCTGTACAAGCTGGTCGGCGGGCGTTGCCGCGACCGCATTCCGGTCTACGGCTACGGCATGATGCTGCGCCGCGAGGGCGACCTGCCGCGGCGCTTTGCCGAGGAGGCCGCGGCCATCGAAGCCCAGGGTTTTGGCGCGGTCAAAATGAAGGTGGGCTTGGGCCCGCGCGACGACATCCGGCTGGTCGAGGCGGTGCGCGGCGCGCTGACTGACTCAACGCGGCTGATGGTCGACGCCAATCATTGCTACACGACGTCCGATGCGCTGGAAGTCGGCCGCGCCCTCGACCGGCTCGGCGTCTACTGGTTCGAGGAACCGGTCGCGCCGGAAGACCGCGCCGGCTACCGCTATCTGCGGAATCGGCTCGACGTCAACATTGCGGGCGGCGAGGCGGAGTTCACCCGTTGGGGCTGGCGCGACCTGTTGCAGGCCGGCTGCGTCGATATCGCCCAGCCGGAAGTCTGCGGCCTCGGCGGCATCACCGAATACCTGAAGGTTCTGGCGCTGGCGCACACCCACTTCGTGCCGGTGACCAACCATGTGTGGGGCTCGGCGATTGCCGTTGCTGTCAACCTGCATCTGCTGACCGCGATGCCGGACCTGCCCGGCGGCCTGCATCCCTGGTCGCCCATGCTGGAGTTCGACACCAACCCCAGCCGTTTCCAGGACGAGCTGCCGACCGAGCCGTTGCGGATACTGGACCAGGTGAAGGCCAACGGCGGCACCGTCGCGGCGCCGGAGCGGCCGGGCATCGGCGTCGAACCCGACCGCGATTTCATCGCCAAGTACAGCGTCAACTAGTTGCCACCCACCGGCGGACAGATCGCCACCCACCTTCGAGCGGGGTACACAAGATCGTTTTTGACTGTGCCGACGTCAACCATCGGCTGTGCGTTGAAAAAATCATGATGTGTAACAAAACCGTCCTGATCCGTTGCACGTGACGCGCCGTAACGGATGCATCGCTTATGACTAGATGCAGGGAAAGTCGACATGGACGAAACGCAACAACAACCCAGCATTGCCGGGTTGGTATCATCTTCGGATGACTTCAACATACTTCTCACTGCCGTTGTCGCCGCCGGCCTCGACGATGAATTGGCCGATGCGGATGCGGACCTGACGGTGTTCGCGCCAACCGACGCGGCGTTTGTCAGGCTGGCGCAGGATTTCGGCTATACCGGCGATCCGCACGACGAAGATGCGGTGTTCGCGGCGATTGCCGATGCGCTTGCGGCGCTGGCGCCGGACGGCGATCCGATCCCCGTTCTCACCAACGTATTGCTCTACCACGTGTCGGCCGGCGCGAAGACGCTGGAGGAAGTTGCGGCCCTCGACCAGGTGCCGACGCTGCTCGACGGCGCGACGTTCAGCCCCGACGGCACCAAACTGGTCGACAACGAGCCTGACCTCGCCGACCCGTCGCTGGTCACGACGGACATTGCCGCCTCCAATGGGATCGTGCACGTGATCGACCGTGTGCTGATCCCGCTCGACATACCCGGCAACGAGCCGACGCCCATCACCGTCGAGGCGGAGGACCTGCATCTCTCCGGCTATCGGATCGAACATGACGATGACGCGTCGGGCGGGCAGCTCATCAAGCTGAGCGCTCACGAAGGTGTGGCGTCGACCACCTTTGACGGCCGCGACGGCGACTATGCGCTGCAACTGTTCTACTTCGATGAGGATGACGGCCAGGGCGAGATCGACGTGCGCATCAACGGCGACGTGATCGAGACCATCAGTCTGGACCAGGATCTGGACGGCGACCGCGCCACCGCGGAAAACGCGACGTCGGTGACGATCACCGGGCTGCATCTCAGCCAGGGCGACCACATCGAATTTGTTGGACGCCGCGATGACTCGGAGTTTGCCCGGATCGACCAGGCTGTTTTCGTGCCGGCCGCGGCCGAAATCGCCGCCGCCGAGGTTGCACCGGTCGACGATACGATCGTTTAGACCCAGCCGCCGCGGGCGTGGCAGCGGCGGCATCCGCTCCCACGCCCGTCATCCAGCGATAACTACGGGGGCAAACGTCGTGTCGCCATCCGCCATTTCCAAACCGGGCAGGCGCGAACTAAATCAGGCAGTCGGCAAGAGCCGCCATCTGTTGATCGCCGCCGCGGTCTTCAGCGCCTTCGCCAATCTGCTGATCCTCACTGGTCCGCTGTTCATGCTGCAGGTCTACGACCGGGTGCTGGCTAGCGGATCCGTCGAAACCCTCACCGCGTTGTTCGCGCTGGTCACCCTTCTTTTCCTGCTGTACGGCATCCTCGATTTCGCGCGCGGGCGGCTGGTCGCCCGTGTCGGTGCGCGCACGCAGACGTTGCTGGCGCGCCGCGCCGATGAAGTGTCGCTGCGCCAAGCCGAACGGCACGCGTACGAAGGCGAACCATCGGCGGCGCGCAACCTGACGGACGTGCGGCAAGTCCTGTCCGGCGGCGCGCTACCGGTCATCTTCGATTTGCCGTGGGCACCGGTCTTCCTGGCCGCCATGTTCGTCTTCCATCCCTGGCTCGGTGTGTTGGGTGTTGCCGGCGGTCTGGTCATGGTGGCCATCACCCTCTTGAACCAATGGCGCTCGCGTAAGGCGCTGGACGCGGCGCGCGCCTTGGCCGCGCGCGCCGACGCGTTCGCCAACGCCGCGCAGCAGGACGCGACGGACGTCAAGGCGCTGGGCATGAAGGGCGGGATCGTCGAGCGGCTGGCACGCCTGCGGCAGGACGCGCTCGCCGCGGACATCACCGCGAGTGACCGCGCCGGTGCCTACGGCTCGGCCTCGAAAGCGATGCGCTTCTATCTGCAGTCGGCGGTCCTCGCGCTCGGCGCGGCCCTCGCCATCGGCGGAGCGATCACGCCCGGCGCAATGATCGCCGCGTCCATCCTGATGGGACGCGCCTTGGCGCCGATCGAGCAGGGAATCGCCCAGTGGCCGGTGATGCAGCGTGGACTGTTTGCCTGGCGCCGCTTGCAGCAGCAACTGGCCGCGGCACCGGTCGAGGCGGCGAAGACCCCATTGCCGCGGCCGCTGCCGAACCTCACGGTGCGCAACCTCGCGGTCGTCGTGCCGGAGACCCGCGCGCTGACGGTCGGCGGCGTCTCCTTCGATCTGGCACCGGGGCAGGCACTCGGCGTTATCGGTCACAGCGCCAGCGGCAAGTCGTCCCTGGGCCGTGCGCTCGCTAACATCTGGCAACCGGCGGCCGGCACCATTCGCCTCGGCGGCGCGACTCTGGATCAGTGGCCGGCGGACCGGCTCGGCACGCTCGTCGGCTATCTGCCGCAGGATGTGACGCTGATGGCCGGCACTGTCGCCGAGAACATCGCCCGCATGCAGCCGCAGGATCATCTCATGGGC
>JANQOE010000137.1 GCA_028279245.1 Alphaproteobacteria bacterium | reverse complement strand
CCACGAACCGCCGCACACCCGCCTCCGCGAGACCTCGTGCAATGGCCGCCATCGTCTTTTCGACCATTGCGCCCGCCTTGTCGCGCCCGACCAGGTCCTGGACAGTTTTGACAGCCTCCGGCGCGGCCGTCGCATAGAGGAGCGGCGGCCCATCCGTCAGCTTGGGCTTCGCCCAGTCGAGCGCCTCTGCCGCCACATCTTTCCCGGCGGCCAAGGCCAATGGATTGATGGCGAAGGCCGGCGCCCGTTCTTTCATGAGTGCCACCTGTCGCTGCGTCGCCGCGGAACAGCTCCCAGACAGCACTGCCGCGGCGCCCTCCACCTGCGGCAGACGATCCGAGACTTGGTCCCGCAACAAGCCGGCCCGGCGGAAGTTGTCCGGCAAGCCAAGCGCCACCCCCGACCCACCAGTTATCAGCGCCAACCCCCGGCACGCCGCGCCGATGGATAGCAGTTCGTCATCGGCAACAGCGTCAACGATGCAATAGCGACATCCTTCCGTCCGCCGCGCGTCGAGGGTCGCCCCAATAGCCTCTGCGCCCTGGCTGACAACGTCATGCGCGACCAGGCCCACACGATGATGGGTCTGCCGTCCCAACACCCGGACAAGGCTGCTGTCCGTCATCGGCGTCAGCGGATGGTGCTGCATTGGTGAGTCAGACAGCAGCTCGTCGCCGACGAACAGATAGCCCTTGAAGATCGTCCGTCCTGTCTCCGGAAACGCCGGACAGGCGATCGTCAAATCGGCGCCCAATGCGTCCATCAGGGCGTCGGCGACCGGCCCGATATTCCCCTCATCGGTTGAATCGAAGGTCGAGCAGTATTTGAAGAAGAATTGCCGCGCCCCTGCCGCCCTGAGCCACTGCAAGGCACCCAACGAGTCGGCGATCGCCTCATCGACCGGGCATGTGCGTGATTTGAGCGCCACGACGATCGCATCCACGTCCGGCACCGGCACGTCGGGTGCGGGCACGCCAATCAGTTGGACCGTGCGCATCCCCTGCTTGACCAGGGTATTGCAAAGGTCGGTCGCACCGGTGAAGTCGTCAGCGATGCAACCCAGAAGCAGCTGAGCCATTTACCAATTTCTTGCTGTTTGGTCCTGCGGGCTGGAAGCCGTAACTTAGGCCAACAAGCTGTTTCATGCCAACTGATCGACCCAACTGTTCGACATGGCCGACTGGAAAGACCTCGCTGACGAATTGGATCGCTGGGCAGATGCCGACCGCACCGCGACCCTCTGGTGGCGGGACGACGATGCCGCCGATCATGGACCGGCCGCCGAACGGCTACTGGGCGCGGCGGCGCATCTAGACGTCCCGATCCACTTGGCGGTGGTCCCGGCCAACGAAACCCCGGCAATGATGGATGCCATCAACGCCAATCCCTGGGCCCTGGTGCTCCAGCACGGCTACGCTCACGTTAACCATTCCGCCAAAGGCCAGGGCGCCTGCGAGATTGGCGAGGACCGGCCCGTGGCGCAGGTGCTGGCGGAACTGGTCGGCGGTTTCTCGCTGCTCTCAGAGGGCCATGTCGAGCGCTTTCTACCGGTTCTGGTGCCACCCTGGAACCGCATCTCACCCCGGTTCTATCCCCCGCTACCGGAAATCGGCTTCCGCGCCGTCTCGCTGTTCTCCGCCCGCCCCGCCAAGCAGCTGGCCCCGCGGCTGGAGGAGGTCAGCACCCACTGCGATCCCATCAAATGGAAGGGCGGTGCCCATTTCACCGGAACCAGCGGCGCCCTCGATGACTTAGTCGGCCATCTGACGGCGCGCCGGGAAGGCCGGGTCGACGCCGACGAACCGACCGGGCTGCTGACCCATCATCTGGACATGGACGATTTGAGTTGGGATTTCGTCGAGCAACTCGTCGATCGGTCCCGCGATCACCACGCGGCGCGCTGGATCTCCCTCAAGTCTCATCTCGCCGCATGAGCATCCAGATCCGGCCCGCCGGGCCGGACGACCGCGACGCGGTCTGCAACCTGCTGCACGAAAAGATGAGCAGCCGCATTCCGTTGGAACGCTGGCGGCGTATCGTCGACGGCCGCTGGTCGGGCTGGCGGGACGACTTCGGCGTAATCGCTGAGGCGGATGGCGAACTCGCCGGCTTTCTCGGCGTCGTCTACGCAGAACGCCCGACTCCGCACGGTATCCGACGGTTCGGAAATTTGACGTCGTGGTACATCACAAAACCATATCGCGGCAGAGGCGTCGGTTGGCGCATGCTGCAGGCCGCCATGTCCGACCCGACCGTCAGTTACACCACGTTCAGTTCCAATCCGCCGGCGCTGCGGCTGATGGCGAAGGCCGGCTTGGTTCTCCTCGACGACCGGCGGCTGATCTGGGATGGCAAGGCAACCAAAGCCACGGACGTCGTCGTCACCAAGAACCCGGACATCGCGGGCGAGGGCCTATCGGAACGTTCCAGGCAAATCCTCGCCGACCATGCCGGGCTAAATGTGCTGCCCTACCTGATCGAGCCAAAGGACCAGCCAAGCTATCTCGTCCTGGTGCACGTGAAGAAAAAGGGCGCCGACATCGCCTACCACGAGGCGCTGCATGTCGAAGACCCCGCCGCCTTCACCCGGCACGCGGGTTCCTTCGCGTCGGCCATCCTGCCGCCCAAAAAAGCGCTGCTATCGGTCGACAGCCGCTTCTGCACCGGCGCCGCCAATCCCGACCGGGTGGAGGAGATTGAGGCACCCCGCTTCGTCCGTCCGACCGATGTAGAGCCCGCGAACGTCGACTTCCTCTATTCGGAAATCGTCCTGCTTGATCTGAAGCTGTATTAGCTCGCCGGCCAGGACCGAAGCTGTCCGGCGACATCAACGGTATGTACATGCGCCGGTCGGGCCGCCGCGATCAGACCTTCGGCATCCGTCTCCGGCGTCGCCGCGATGGCGGTGGAGAGTGCGTCCGCCCGCGTCGCGCTGGCATCCTGAACCGTTACGCTGGCAAACCCGCGGGCGCTTCGACCGGTTTTCGCGTCGAACAGATGATGATGCCGGCCCAACGGATCGAACATCGTGCCCCTGGGTGACGACGTTGCGACCGCCCCGGACACGACGTCCAGCCGGCGCAACATTCGGCCTGCATCAACGGGACCGGCGAGAGCCACCTGCCAGGGCGCGCCGCCGACCTTCGGGCCGAGGGCTAGTGTCTCGCCCATGTGGACCAACGCGTTCTCAAAGCCGAATCCCCGCAGCAAATCGGCGATGCGATCCGTGATGTAACCCTGGGCGATGCCGTTGAGCGTCACCGCCATACCAGGCCTCATGAGCCGTATCTCTTTGGCGTCTACGAGGATGGATCGGAAATCGATCAGGACCCGAGCGGCATCGATGCTTTCCGGTGCGGGCCCGGCGGGATCGGCCCCCGGGTCCTCGAAGTACCGCGCATACAGCGCCCACAACGGCTGGACGGTCACATCGAACGCGCCGTCCGTCATGTCGCTCAATGCCCGTGACTCCGACAACAGCCGGACAAGATCCGGCGGTGGGCCGGTGAGATAGCCGTCGCGGTTGAGCCGCCGCACCGCCGAGTCCTGGCGGTAGAGACTGAAGATCCGTTCGAGCCGCTCGACTTCCGCCACGCTCTGCCGAACGGCCTCGTCCGCCAACGCGCGGTCCGGATGATGCAGGATCATCGAAGCGCGTGCCCCAAGCGCGGCACCTTCCCAGCGAACCGGACTGACCTCAGCCATGGCCAACCGCGGCATGGCCACGGCGGCAGCCGCAATCGTCAGCATGCGGCGTCGTGTGAAGCGCATCATGACCCGGCTTGGCCTTCGGTTTCGGACTGGCCGACCAGGTCGTAAACCTCCGACGGTGGGATCTCGGCGAGCCGCATCGTCGTGCCACCGTGCGCGGCGGCGAAGTCGGTTGCCGCAGCGAGAGTCGAGAAAGGGGCGATCTCCGGGAGGCCCAAACCGCCGGTGCGATCGCTGCCGACGACATACCAGGCATCCGCCGCGGCGATCCAAGTGCCTGGGTCCGGCTTGTCCCAATCCTCCAGTTGCGCGACGTCGTTTACGTAGACGCCGACAACCTCATCCTGCTGCTCCGGCAACATCAAGTAGGCAATGGTGTCGCGCACCGAGGGGAACCACAGCGGCTCTTCCTTGTTGCCGAGGAAGACCTGTCCCTTTGGGCCCGGATGCTCGGCGACATACATGCCGCAGAACGCCCCGATCACGTCACCGGTCAGCTCCTGCGGAGGTGGAGCCTCGGCGGTCTCGGCGCCATCGCACGCCGCGAGCACCGCCAATAGAAGAATGCAAAGCAAACGCATCATAGCTCTCTCCGATGGAAGAGAAGGGTCGCGAACCCCAACGGCACCGCCAGCCAGGCAAGCAGGCTACCGGCAACGATCCGCAGGTCGATACCCGCGGTCGTGCTCAATTCCGCCATTCCCGAGAGGAACCGCACCTCCTCGAAGCCCGCCAGGTTCAACAGCCGGTAGGCATCGGTGGGGTTCAGCAACAGCAGTGCACTGACCAGCGAACTCGGCATGTTGGCAGCGACCAGCAGGCCAAGGAGCGCAGTGTCAAACAGGATGATGAAGACCACCCACACACCGACCGCCAACCCCGCCGCTGCCCCGCGTTCGCGCGCCAGCCCGCTGATTAGATAGCCCAGGCCGATGAACACGGCCCCCAGCAGGATGGATGATCCCAGCAGCGACAGAAACGCCAACCAGCTCGCAGCATCGTTGCCACTTGTCGTCGCTAGCACCAACAGGCCGGCCGCGCCGTAACCGATGATCGTCGCGATCGCCAGGATGCCGGTATGGCCGATGAACTTGCCGACAATCATCTGCCACCGCGCGATCGGGTAGCTCAACAACAGCAGCAGCGTCCCGCGCTCGCTCTCTCCGACAATTGCGTCGTAGGACACCAGCAGCGCGATCAACGGCACCAGGAAGATGCTGAGGCTGGAGAGGCTCACAACGGTAACCGTCAGGGCTGGCGTGCTGACCGTCCCCGCCGGCGCGCTGCCGAGCAGCACTAGCGACAGTGCCAACGCCGCCATCAGCAAGGTGGCGGCCAGCACCCAGCGGTCCCGCAACCCGTCCCGCAGTTCCTGCCCGGCGATCGTCAGGATGGCCCTCATGCCCGGTCGTCCCGTCGCAGGAAATGCGCATAGACCTGCTCCAGGGTCGGCGGCGCGATCTCCATGTCCTTGACGTCGTGGCCGAGGGCCGAGAGACCCCGCAGCACGTCCATCTTTGCGTCGGGCGCACAGGTCAGCTCGATGGACCGGTCGTTGACATGGGCAATCTCTGCCCGCGCGTCGACCCGCGCCGATATCGCCGCGCCCGCCCCGGGTGGGACCGACAGATGGATCCGGGTCGGCAAACCGGCGGCGTGACGCAATTCCGCCAGCGTCGCGCAGGCCACCAAGCGACCCTGGTTCATGATCGCCACCCGATCCGTCCGCGCTTCCAGTTCCGTGAGCGCATGAGACGACAGCAGGACGGTCGTGCCCGCGGCCTTCAGGTCCCGCAGCGTGTCGTAGAATTGGGCGCGCAAGGCCGGGTCGAGGCCGGAGGTCGGCTCGTCCAGCACCAACACCTTCGGTGCGCCGATCAGCGCCTGCGCCAGGCCAAGCCGCTGCCGCATGCCCTTGGAGTAGGTACCGACACGCTTCTTGGCGGCGCCGTCGAGTCCGACCCGGGCCAGCAGTACGTCCGCCTGCTTCGCCGGTTGCCGTTTGAGCCGCAGGTAGAACCGCAATACGTCCCGGCCGGTCATTGCCTGTTCAAACGCGACATTCTCTGGCAGGAAGCCAAGGCCGCGCCGCGCCACCGCCGCTTCGCGTGACGACGGCTCGACCCCCAGCACTTGCAGCGTGCCGGACGTCGGGCGGGTCAGGCCCAGGATGAGCTTCATCAGGGTCGTCTTGCCGGCCCCGTTGTGACCGACCAACGCGACGCCTTCGCCCTCGCGCAAGGCAAAGCTGACATCCTCCACGACCGTGGCGTCGCCATACGCCTTGCTGACATGACGAAGTTCGATCAGGTCGGTCATTCCGCAACCCCGGTTCCCGGCCGCGGTATGCCCATCAGCGGCGCGCTATCGATCACCCCGCCCGGATAGACGGCGGGAAAGGCCGACTGCGCCCAACGCAGGATCTGAATGATCGGGCTGCTGATCAGCAGCTTGGCGGCGGGGTATCGCCACAACACCTGATCGACGACGTCGTTGGGCCGGTAGGCCGCATCGGCGGTGCCGTTGCGGTCGAGATCGAACGCCGGGTTGTCGCTCCAGTAATTGCCGACACCGTCCGATGACCAATCGAGCCACCGGCTGCCCACATACTTCACCTGCGTCTGGTTTCCGACGAAGGCGTTCCGGGTGATCTCGTTGCGCTCCGAACCGGCGGTGAAGTGGATGCCGATCTCGCACCCCTCGAACCAGTTGCCGGCGAAGGCGTTCTTGTTCGAATTGTAGATGAACACGCACTTCTCGCCGCCATCCTCGACCAGGTTCTCCTCGAACCGCGATGTGTTGGCGTAATTGAGCAACACCCCGTGATCGCGGTCGCCGCGCGAGACGTTGCCGCGGACGTCAAGGTCTTGGGAGAACATCAGCGCAAAGCCGGCATGGTTGCCTTCAGACAGATTGCCGATCACCGCGCTGTCGTTCGTGTACATGTAGTGAATGCCGAAGCGCAGATCGCGGAACCGGTTGTCCCGGAACTCGTTCTCGCGGCTCGTCGTGACGAAGATCCCGTCACGCCCGTACTGGACGTCATTGTCGATGACCTTCGAGCCCGGCGTGTTCCACAGATGCACGCCGTTCCCGCGCTCGTTCATGCGCAGGTCATTCCGGCCGACAATCGTGTTGCCGCGGGCGACCGCGTCTTCGGGACCCGAGAAGTAGATGCCGATCAGGTTGTGTTCGATCCGGTTGCCCTCGACAAGGGCGCGATGGCCCGACGGCTCAACGAACACGCCGGCATGTTGCTCGGCCAGGCTGATACCGGAGTTGCGGATCGTCAGGTTGCGGATCGCCACATCGGGCGCGGTGACCAGCAGCACATGCCCCAGCCCACCTCCATCGACGATGGCGCCCGCTGAACCTTCGAGTTCGATTGACTTGTCGATGGACACGCCGCCGGCATGCACGCCCGGGCTAAGCCGTAGCTTATCGCCATCCGACGCCTCGGTAATCGCCGCGGCAAGGCTGCCGTCGCCGGCGCGAACGTCGACGACCGCCGCCCAGCCGGGGGCGGATAGGCTGGCGGCCAACACGAGGCTGGCCGCCAATCCGTATCCGAGCCGGTGCCGCATCAGGTAGCGCGTGGCTCCACCAGCATCCGGCCGCGCATCTCCATGTGGAGCGCGTGGCAGAACCACTGGCAATAGAACCAGTGCACGCCAGGCCGGTCGGCGGTGAACGTCACCGACGCGGTCGCCTGCGGTGCCACCTCCATGGCGACGCCGTAGTTCGCCAGGCAGAAGCCATGGGTCAGGTCGTCGATGTCATCCATGTTCGTCACGAACACGGTGACCTCGTCGCCCTGCTTTACAGTGAACTTCTCCAGGCTGAAGGTCGGGGCCACGGAGTACATGTAGACCCGCACTTTGTTACCGTCGCGAATGACCTCCGAACCGTCATCCAAGGAGACGCCGTCCCGCTCGGCCCACATCCGGGCTTCCTCCCAGGTCGGGTCATTGCGGTCCCACACCTGGTTCGGGTTGACGATGTCGCGCCGGACGATGATGCAGTCATGCGGTTCGGCGAAGGTCGGGCCGTCATGCACCACCGTCATCTTGTCGCCGGAGATGTCGATAAGCTGTTCGTTCTCCGGCTTCAACGGCCCCACATTCAGGAATCGATCCTTGGAGAACTTGTTCAGCGACACCAACCACTTCCCGTCGGCGTCCTTGGTCTCGCCCATGGTGGTGTGGTTGTGACCGGGCTGGAACTGCACATCGACCTTATCGACAATCGGATCGACATCCTCGCCCTGGAACTGCCGGATGGACTTCCCGATGTCCCACTTCGCCACTTGGCTGTCGAGGAACAGGGTCGTATAGGCGAAGCCCTTGTTGTCGAAGGCAGTATGTAGCGGGCCAAGCCCCAGTTCCGGCTCGGCGACGATGGCGTCGCGCGGCTGGATACGGTCATCGAACAGGTCGGGCAGCTTTGTCACATCCATTACCGAGACAGTCGGCGACAGCTTGCCGCCGATCATCACGTGCTGACCGTCCGGCGCCGTATTGATGCCATGCGGGCTGGTCGAGATCGGAATGTAGCGGGTGAGTGCCGAGCCAGCTCTTCCATCGACCACGGGAACACCGCTGATCTCCGTGAAGTCGCCGGCGGCGACCGCAGCCTCGATTCGGGCGATGTCGAACACCACGACCCAGTCCTGCTCGTTGGCCGTCATTTCGGCCAGCGTGACCCCACCTTCGGAGTTGTAGCAGGTCGAGAAGGCGTACTTGCCCTGATAGTCAGCATCGCAGTTGTCAAGGTTGCCGTCGACGATCACTTGCCAAGACACCGTCATCGTGTCGAGGTCGATAGCTGAGAAGATGGAGGCGTATTTCTCCGGGTCGTCGAGAATCATCCCGTCATTCGGTATCGGGATGCGGTGCTCGCCATTGGCGAAGATGTAGCCGGTCCGCGGGAACTTCTGCGGCCGCAGGCCGTGAATATCCGCCGCGTTCGGGATCTCGATGATCTTATCGACTTTCATCACATCCATGCGGATGCGGGCCACCCTGGTGTTGGCCTTGTCGTTGATGAACACATACCGCCCGTCATAGGTGCCGTCCGTGAATGACATATGCGGATGGTGGGCATCGCCGTTGGTGTAGACACCGCCGCGGGTCTCAAGAAACTCTTTTGTCTCGGGTGTCAAACCCTCGGTGAGGATCTTGATACTCTCGTTGGTCTGTCCCCAGCCGGTCGCACTACAGCGGTTGAAGACTGGGATCCGCACCAGTTCGCGCATCGAAGGAATGCCGAGCACCCGGACTTCACCCGTCTGCCCGCTGCTCCAGAACCCGTAGTACTCATCAAGCTGCCCGGGATCGACGAGATGATCGCCCTCCGCGGCCTGAGCGGGTGTTGGTGCCATGGCCTTGGTCAGCGCTACACCGCCGGCGCCCAACCCGGCACCGACGCCAAGCGCGCTGACGGTCGCGGCACCGGCTGTCGTTCCAAACAGCTCCCGCCGTGTCAGGCCTTCCCGTTTCGTATCGTCCATATCACAGACTCCCAGTTGTTTATCCTGTACTCATGCTTGGAGATTGGGTTGCGAGCCTCCGCTCACGGCGCTGACGTTGCTCGACCATCACCGGACATTTGTGATCGTCGAAGTAGACAATCTGGCAGTGCATGCAGTAGAGGCATTCGTTCGGATTGATCTGTCCGGCCGGATGAATGGCCTGGACCATGCATTCCTTGGCGCAGATCTGGCACGGCGACCCACATTGTTTGTATCGGCGCAGCCATTCGAACATGCGAAGCCGGCCGGGCAGGGCCAGTGCGGCCCCCAGGGGGCACAGATAGCGGCAGAAGAACCGCTCCACGAACAGTCCCGCGGCCAGTAGGCCAATCGCGTAGACCACGAACGGCCAGTCCCGGACGAACCTGAGCACGATCGCCGTCTTGAACGGCTCGACCTCCGCGAACCGCTCGGCCATCACAAGCGACGATAGCGAAAGGCCCAACAGACCCAGGAAGATCATATACTTCACCGGCCAGATCCGCTCATGCAGGCCCCAGGGCACGGTGAATTGGGGGATCCGGACCCAGCGCGCCAGCTTGTTCAGCAATTCCTGCAGGGCACCGAACGGGCAAAGCCAGCCGCAATAGGCGCCGCGGCCCCAGAACAGCAGCGACGCGATGACTGCGAACCACAAGATGAATATCAGCGGTTCGGTGAGGAAGTAGTCCCACCGGAAGTCGTTCAGCAGCGCGCTGGAGAAGGTCAGGACGTTGACGACCGACAATTGCGCCTGCGCGTAGAAGCCGATCCAGCCGACCGTGAAGATCAGAAATCCGATCCGCACGCCATTCGCCAGCTTCGGCCGCCGCACCAACCAGTCCTGAAAGAAGAAGATCAGGGTCAGCGTGCCGATAGCGATGGTCAGAACCACGACATCAGCGACCCGCGCCTCCCAGATCCGCTGCCACAGGGGAGGCCCTTCGTCGGCCGTAGCGTCCAGCACGCTCGCGACCTGGACGGCCGGCGCTTCCACCCGGATGTACTCGTCGAGCGGCAAATAGCTGACGGCATAGGTGGTGAAGGCCCGTTCGATCGCCCCGATCGCCCGCTGGGCCAGCAGTTGCAGCCGCCACGGTTCCGTCGGATCGAACTCGGTATCCGCGGGAATGGTGAACAGGCTGACTTCGTTGAACCGCGGCGCGCCACGCGCTGCCAGGTCGGATAGTTTCCGGTGCTGGCGATCCCGAAAACGCGCCCCGTTCTCACCTTGGATCAGTTGGATGCGGTCGAAGATGCCGCCGCGCACATAGCCAGAGCCCTTGAAGGAGTAGTGCCCGTTCCCGGCAACGATGATGGCGTTCTCACCGGGCGCGAGGCGGCTCAGCATCAGTTCATATTCGGCATCGCCGAGCAGGCTTCGTCCGATGGTCGGTATCGTCGCCGGCGCGACGAACAGATCGATGAAACTGTCTTCCGGGTTGTCGGACTCGGGCCGCCCCGCCGCCTTATCCTCACCGGCGTCCTGGAAGGCCTCGTTCACCTGCCCAACCGACAAGCTCAGCCGCCGCACCGAGCCGTCACCCAGCAACGTAATCCAGTCCTTGGTTCCGGTCACCGACATGTCGATGGACCGCTTTGGTCCGGCCGCAATTGGCTCGCCGCCGGTCAAGCCGCCAAGTCCCCTGGCGCGGGCGACCTTGATCGCCGCGCGTTTGATGGAGTCATCGATCACCATGATCGTGACCGTGGCACCGCTGACGATGTCGGCCGGCAGCGCATCCCGTACCTCGGGAACAGCGAACTGCAGGGCGTCGGTTCCGCCGTACCCGTCGATGAACTCAACCACCAGCCGCTCGGGAATCCCGACCAGCACGATTGGTTCGCTATGGCCGACCAGCGCTGCGCCGGTAATCCGGCCGTCCAAGTCGAGTCCGACAACGATATGGATCGGCTTGCCGGAGTAGCCGATCGAGTTGCTGACGTCGGAATTCAGAAACAGATAGCCGACCAGCTCATCGCCGGCGAACACCGGCGCTGTCGGCGGAGTTCCCTCTGCCGGACCTAACCGATCGGCATCCGGGAAGACCTCCGCCAGCTCGAACTTGTCGAGGAACCGGCCCAGTTGGCTCTGCGCATGGGCCCCGGCGTGCGGCCAACCCAGGACCATGAGTGCAAAACCCAGGATGAGGGTGGCTGTGAAGGCCCGCTGCCGCACTGAGGGCTCCGAGGATTGCAGCGGGAAGAACACCCGCCATGCCGGAACCCTACGGACGCCCCATGTTCGATACTTTGACTTGCATCAAGATTGGGCAGATTGGCCGCCTTGCGCGCAGATGGTCGTCTAGCCCACGGCGGCGGACTAGGCGCTCAAATGCAGGATGGCAATCAACAGACCGACCAGGCCAAGCCAGGCCAACACACTCGACAGGGTGACGAGCCCCAGCGCCTTGCGGGTTGTCCAGTTCCCGTGCCGGGCCAGCGGGTTGAGGTTCTGGGTGATCACCATGTCGTCTCCTCCTCAGTTGATTGGGATTTGATCGTGTTTGACCGGTCGCCTCAGTGACGCCGATCACCGGCTTGACGTCGGTCCCCGATTTTCTGAAAGCTTGGCGGCACACGAACGGTTGGAGTGCGAATCAAACCACCATGCGGATCCTGGTCATTGAGGATGATGCGGAAACAGCCGAATACATCCGCCGCGGTCTCACCGAGTCAGGGTGCGGCGTCGACGTGGCCAATGATGGCAAGTCGGGGCTGCTGATGGCCGCCGCAGAGAATTACGACGTCGCGGTCATCGATCGCATGCTGCCGGGGCCGGACGGTGTCGCCATTGTCGAGTCCCTGCGCAAGATCGGCAAAGAGACACCCATTCTGTTCCTCAGCGCCATGGGCCGGGTTGAGGATCGGGTCAGTGGCCTGCGGGCCGGCGCCGATGACTACCTGACGAAGCCCTTTGCCTTCTCCGAGCTTCACGCCCGGGTGGAAGCGCTGGCGCGCCGCCGCATCGCCAGCCCTGCGGAGACCGTCCTACGGTTGGAGGACCTGGAGATGGACCTGATCGCCCGTGCGGTGCGCCGCGGCGGCGAGCGGATCAATCTTCAGCCACGCGAGTTCGCGCTCCTGGAATACCTACTGCGGCACGCCGGTCAGGTCGTCACGCGGACCATGCTGCTGGAACAGGTGTGGGGCTACCATTTCGATCCGCACACCAACGTCATCGACGTCCATGTCAGCCGCCTGCGCCGGAAGATCGACCATGGCCAGAACAGGCCGTTGCTGCACACGGTCCGCGGTGCCGGATACTCGTTGCGTGCACCCGACTAGGCTGCTCCGCTCGACGACCTTTCGCCTGGCGCTGATCTACCTGGGTATCTTCGGCGTTTCCGTTCTCGTCCTCCTGGCGTTTATCGACTGGTCGACATCGGGATTTATGCGGCGTCAGACCGACGCCGTGATCGAAGCCGAGATCCGTGGCCTGGCGGAACAGTTCAACCAGAGTGGCACGCGCGGGCTTATCGCCGCCGTCGACCGGCGCAGCGCGGAGTCGCGAACGACCCGCGGCCTCTACCTGCTGGTCCGGCCGGATCTGACCCGGATCACCGGCAATCTGAGCCGCTGGCCCGACGCGCTGCCGGATGCCGACGGCTGGATCACTTTCGCGGTTGAGTTCGGGGAAGGGGAGGGCGACCTCGGCCGCGCCCGCATCTTTCGCCTGACCGGTGGCCTGCGGCTGTTGGTTGGCCGCGACATTCGGGAGCGCCAGGAGATTGGCGCGCTGATCCGCCGATCCCTCGGCTGGGGCGTCGGCCTGGCCGTTCTTTTGTCCTTGGGCGGTGGCTTGCTGCTGAGCCGCAGCGTCCTCGGGCAGATCGAGTCCATCAACGAGACAAGTCAGCGGATCGTCTCCGGCGACCTGAGCCGTCGTGTCCCGGAGTCGGGCACCGGCGACGAGTTCGATCAGCTTGCCCGAAATCTCAATCATATGTTGGCGCAGATCGAGGACCTGGTCGCCGGAATGAAGCAGGTCACCGACAATGTCGCGCACGACCTGCGTAGTCCGCTCACGCGGCTACGCAGCCGGCTGGAGGTCGCCTTGATGCAACCGCGCGATACCCAGGCCTACCGCGAGGCTCTGGAGGCATCCATCGCCGAGACCGATCAACTGCTGCGCACCTTCAACGCGCTCCTGAGGATCGGCTATGCGGAGTCGGGCGCTCCCCGCGAAGGGTTCGCGATGGTCGATCTGGCCGACCTGACCCGCGATGTCGAAGAGCTGTACGGCCCGCTTGTCGAGGACCAAAACATGTCCCTGCAAATCGAAGCCGGGGAGGGGCCAACTATTCAAGGCGACCGCGATCTGCTCCTGCAGGCGGTCGCCAATCTCGTGGATAATGCGATGAAGTACGCGGCCGCCGGTAAGGAGATTCGACTCACCGTCGCCGATGATCCGACGCCCGTGCTGACCGTGGCTGACCGCGGCCCCGGGATCCCCGTGCCGGACCGGAACGGGGTACTACAGCGGTTTCATCGGCTTGATGCGAGCCGTGCGCTACCGGGCAATGGCTTGGGCCTAAGCCTCGTTGCAGCCGTCGCAAAGCTGCACGGCGCCGAACTGCTCCTCGGTGACAATAAGCCCGGGCTCGTTGTGGAGTTGCGCTTCTAAGTCAAACGCGGTGCGGCAATGGATTGCATTTAAGACAAAACCGCCAGAACGTCATCGATGCTTTCACTGAAACGAAGCGGCTTGCCGGAACCGTCTTTGACGAAATAGCCGGAATGGTTTCTGCCTAGGCCATACAGAATGTCTTCGACGCTTGCGTCCATCACGGCAATCATCAGGCTGCCGTCGTCGGCGGCGAAGGGGACGCAACTGCCGGCTTTTCCTTCATCCACCAGCTCATAACCGCGGCGGAGAAAAGCGCCGACTTCTTCCTTTGTCAGGGTTATCTCTTCTTTTTCATTACTTTGTTTCATTAACCAGCTTCCCCACTAGTGCTTTCGACTGGATGACTTAATCCATACGAAAGTCTTGTGAAGGTTCCGTTAAGGCGACCCTCAATGAATGATGATGCCAAACGGACCGAGGTAGATCTGTGACGGCCGCCCGTGCTGGTCATGCTTGCGCCGGCCGTGCTGGTGAGGATGCGGCTTGGCCCAATATGGCGCCGGATAACCATAATGAAATCGATGCCGGTGCGGATGATAGTGCGGATGCCGATGATGCCCGTGGTCGCGACGATGCAGGCGGCGAATGTGTCGGTGGTGGTGCTGCCAACGAAGATGATGCCGCGGTCCGATATGGTGAACAAATTGTTCAAGCAACGGACGGTCAGTTAACTGCGCCGCCTTCGAACCACCGGGTGTGAACGCGGTAAGGAACACTGCGACGACGGTGAGTAGCGTCGCGAAACGAGTCATGACGAACGCCTCCTGTTCCGACTAACTGATGAGCCAGCTTCCATCCGGCTGTCGGCAGGCCTGTCCGTAGGCGTCCTCGGCGTGACCGCCGATGATCACCGTCTGTTGGTACTCCCGGCAGTACGCGCCATTGTCGCGGTAGGTGCGCATCGGGGTGAAGCTGCCTGAGTGGCCAGAGTCGGGGTTTCGCCAAACCGTGCTCTTCCCGATCGGCGCATGCTCCAGTGCATGATCGCGGGCGCGTTGCGCGTGCAACGCGTCAGCCCGGTCCAGACTTGTCCCGATCGAGTTGCCCACCATCGCCCCGGCCAGGGTGCCGATTGCCGTAGTGACGAGCCGGCCGCTCCCGCCGCCGACCTGGGCGCCCAACAAACCGCCGGCGGCTGCGCCAGCCAAGGTCCCGAAACCCTGCTTTGGTCCATAGTCATTCGCGCTGCACCCGACGAGAGCGAGGCCGAGGGCCGCCGCCAGAATGGGTTTGGTGAGTGGGTTCATTGCCTGCTCCACGACAGCTCTAGTTATCTGTAGGAGCTTAGGTGAGGGCGTCTGACGCCTCTCTGAACCTGCTGTTCAGCTTCGGTTCAGCTAGCGGGCGGCCGGCAGACGGATTGTTGTGCGCAGGCCGCCGAGCTCAGACTGATCGAGCCGCAGCGCGCCACCGTAGAGATCGGCGATATCGCGGACGATGGCCAGACCCAGTCCGCTGCCCTGGGCCGTTTCGTCTAGACGCGCACCACGGCGCACCGCCCGCTCGCGGTCCTCGGCGGATAGTCCCGGCCCATCATCCTCAACCCATACGGCGAGCTGCTCCTCATCGGCGGCCGCGCCGATGCGGATCTCTTGCCGCGCCCATTTGCACGCATTGTCCAGCAGGTTGCCGACCACTTCGTTCAGATCCTCGTGCTCCCCCCGGAAGACCAAACCGTCCGCAACTTCTTCGGCAATCGACAAAGACCGGTCCGCATAGATTCGCCGCACCGTGCGGACCAACCCAGCCACAACGGGGCCGACATCCGTTCGTGCGGTTAGCAAGCTGCCAGTCGCGGCAGTACGCGCCCGCGCCAGCGAATGATCCACTTGGCGCTGCATCAGCGTGGTTTGCTGCCGCACCGTGTCCGCCAGCCGGCCTCGCTGTGTTCCGGCCTCGTTGGTCAACACTGCGATCGGTGTCTTCAGGGCATGTGCCAGATTGCCGACATGGGTGCGCGCCCGCTCGACCACCGTCTCGCTGTGCGCCAGTAGTGCGTTGACCTCCGCCGCCAGCGGCGTGACCTCGGTCGGGAAGGGACCTCCCAGCCGCGTCGCGTGGCCATCACGGATCCGCGCGAGCGTCGCGGTGATGCGTGCAAGCGGCAGCAGGCCGAACCGGACCTGCACAACAACCGCAATGATGAGCCCCGCCGCTAACAACCCCAATGACCAGCCGAGCACGCTGTTGAAACGTGCAACCTGCGCGTCGATCTCCACTTCGTCCGCCGCGATAGTGAAGTCAAATGCGGCGGCCGCGCCCGGCAATAAAATTTGCCGTGCAAGGATGCGCAATGTCTCGCCGTCAGGTCCGGAAGATTGGCCCGGTGCCAGAACCTGATCGAACAATGAACGCGACCGCAACTGCACGTCGGACGGTCCATCGATCTGCCAATACCATCCGGAATAGACCTGCTCGAACCTCGGGTCCGCCAGGGGCCGCTGCAAGATCGGTTGGCCGTCGACGATGTCGGTCGTTGCGACAAGGCTTTCGAGCAGGATGTTGAGCCGCGCGTCGAAACTGTCTTCGATCGACTCGCGAAAGACTGATGAGAGCACGACGCCGCCGACTGCCAGCACCGCGACACTCACCAACGCCGCGCTCGCCACCAGCCGCAGGGCGAGGGAGCTACGCACCGGTCTCGCTAATCAACGTGTAGCCGATACCCCGCACAGTCTTGATACGTTCAGCCCCGATCTTCTTTCGTATCCGTCCGATAATGACCTCGATGGTATTCGAATCGCGGTCGAAGTCCTGACTGTACAAATGCTCCGTGAGCTCGGTGCGGGAAACGACACTGTCCCGTTGGTGGGCGAGATACACCAGCAGGCGATACTCGAGCGACGTGAGTCGCACCGGTGAGCCCTGCAGCAGCACCCGCGCCCCCCGCGTGTCGATACGTAGCGGCCCGCAATGGATCTCGTCGGTCGCCCGCCCCCCAGCGCGCCGCAACAGCGCCCGCAGCCGCGCTAGTAGCTCCTCCATCGCGAAGGGTTTTGCCAGATAGTCGTCGGCGCCCGCGTCGAAACCAGCGACCTTTTCACTCCACCGGTCGCGCGCGGTGAGGATCAGCACCGGCATTGTCTTGCCATCGCGCCGCCAACGCTCAAGCACCGAAATCCCATCGATGACCGGCAAACCGAGATCAAGGATGACGGCATCGTAGGGTTCGGTGTCGCCCAGGTGATGTGCGTCCTCACCGTTGTCGGCGGTGTCAGTTACGTAGCCCGCACCTTGCAATGCAACTCCGACTTGGCGCGACAAGTCACGATCGTCCTCAACCAGCAGAATGCGCATGACACTCCCTACCGAACGCCCAGCACCACACCGCTTTTCGCATCGACGGTAATCTCCGACACTTGGCCTGACGGTCCGATAATCTTGACGACGTAACGCGTTGGTCCACCCCCTTGGTCGAGTCGCGCATCCAGCAGTTGGCCGGGGAATCGATCCCGGAGTCGCGGCAAGATCTCCGCCAACGGGCGTGCCTCTCCTGACTTGACCGCATCACGGACGCGATCCTGGTCGGCGGCGTGAGTCGGACCGAATGCAACAAGACTCAACAACAGTGTGGCAACGAATCCACGCAACATGAGAAGCGCAATCTATGCAGGGCGTCTGAACCGGATCTGAATTGCGTCGCACACTATCTGTTTGTGCTCAAGACTGGCCATTTTTCCGCAGAAAACCCGTTGCAGCGCCTCAGGGTGGCTGCTACGGTTCCGTCGCTTCGGCACAAAAAAGCCACGCCGAAGCGTGGCTCAAGTTTCAGGGAGGAAGCTCAAGAAAACGGTCAATCAGTGTCCGCGAATTCAACTTGCGCCGAAGAGCGCACCTACACAAGCCCCAGTTCAAGAACTGGGGTTATTTTTGTAACAGTGTAGCGGTCAAGCAACAGTTGGCTTTGGTCACACTGATACGCAAGGCGGCACTCGCCGAGGACTTGGGGAAGACTACGTTAAATCAACGTACGACCGGGGCGGCGGCGCGATGATACTGACACGTGCACGGAGCATTCCTGCTATCATTGTAGCGAGCGGCGCGCTCGTCACCCTTGTCACAATCGGCGTCCGCTCATCATTCGGTCTTTTTCTGCATCCCGTTAGTCACGATCTAGGCTTTGGCCGCGGCATATTCGCGTTCGCCATTGCATTACAGAATCTGATCTGGGGCGCGGCGCAGCCATTCGCTGGTGCGATTGCCGACCGTTACGGCACGGGGCGAGTTGTCGCCTGTGGTGCGTTCGTCTACGGGCTTGGCTTGTTCGTCATGGCACGGGCCTCCGACATGCTTACGCTGACGGTCGGCGCCGGTTTCTTTGTCGGAGTCGGACTCGCCGCGACAGGCTTTCCCGTTGTCCTGGCGGCGATGGCGCGCGCCGTGTCCGAGGAACGCCGGTCGCTGGTCCTGGGCATCGGCACCGCCGCGGGATCCCTGGGCCAATTTGTGCTGGTCCCGGTCGGGCAGGTCTTCCTGTCATCCTACGGATGGCCGATCGCGTTTCTGCTGCTTGGCATCGTTTCGTTCATCATGGCGCCCCTCGCGGCAATGCTGGCCGGCAAGCCAAAACTGCCGTCGGCCGAGGCGGCCGCGCAAACCCTCCGCGCGGCGCTGGTGGAAGCTTGGCGGCATCCGGGCTATCGGCTGCTGACGGCTGGCTTCTTTGTTTGTGGTTTTCACGTCGCGTTTATCGCAACCCATCTGCCGGCCTACCTGGACGACACCGGATTGGTCGCCGAGGGCACGGGCGCCTGGGCACTCGCGCTGATCGGTCTGTTTAACATCATCGGTTCGTTTGCGGCCGGCGCCCTCGGCGGCAAGCTCAGCAAGAAGTACTTGCTGAGCACGATCTACGCCGCCCGCGCTGTCGTCATTGCACTGTTCGTCATCCTGCCCGTGTCCCAACTCACGGTGTTGGTATTCGCCGCGTCGATCGGCCTGCTTTGGCTCTCGACAGTCCCCCTCACATCCGGGCTGGTGGGACAGATATTCGGCCCGCGCTATCTCGCGACGCTGTTCAGTATCGTCTTCTTCAGCCACCAGATTGGCAGCTTCCTCGGGATCTGGCTCGGCGGCATCGTTTTCGACACCACCGGGTCTTATGACTCGGTGTGGTGGGCCGGCGTCGCGCTCGGCGTCATCTCCACATTGTTGCACTGGCCGATCGATGAACGGCCGGTGCGGCGTTTGGCTACCGCCTAGCGCCCTTCCTCCGGCGCCCGCGTTTCCGCCCTATCGGCGTGAACCGCCCGTGCGCATTGCGCGATTAGGATCGCCGTGGTCGCAAAGCCGAGCACGGCGAAGAGGGTTGTTTGCAGCAAGCCTGTCATGAACTTCCTCCATTGAACTCACCCCTCGACCCGGTTTAGTTGCACGTCCGGGTTGGTTTCCAGCCGCTCCGCCAGGCTGTCCGATGCCAGATTCAAATAGCTGCGAGCGGCCAATTCATGGATCCAGGCGCGCCCCGGCGACCCGGAATTCCGGTACCTGTCCGCCGCATTTATGTGCCGGGCGGCTAAGTCTAGCTGCGTATTGAGCTGCATTTTGTTTTCTTTCATTTACGGCAGGTGTCTCCGGGGACAATAAACATTTGAATATAGACGGCACAGCGACTTTCAGGGGGCAACGTTGGGGCAATTCTGAGTAGCGATTTACTGTATTTTTACCATACCTTACTTCCGCACGCGGAGTGGTCGGGAATACTTGCCCGACGGCAGGATCCGGTCAAAATCGAATGTGTACTAGACGTATCACGTGCGGCAGTACCGCAAACGGCAGCTAAAGCTCCAAGGGTATACGCGCCCGCGCCCGTTCCCATTTGAGGCCGTTGTCGCCGCCGAACAGAATGTCGTTGCCCGCCGGCGCAATGGCCCAGAAGCCCGCACTGAGTTCGGCCTCCAGCTGCCCCGGAGCCCAACCCGCATAGCCAAGTGTCAAAAGCGTGGGCGCGCTCTCTGACCGGTGCTTCAGCACCTCGGCCTCATTCGCCGTCACCGCCAGCTTCTCGCCGACGGCAATGCTGGTGTCCCCCGCTAACGCGGCGTCATGCAGCACCATGATGAGCGACGGCTGCACCGGCCCGCCGTAGTGGATGATAACGTCACCCGGTTCGCCGGCCACCAGTTGCCGAACGGGCAGGCGTCCCATCGGCCGATTCACGACAATGCCCAGGGCGCCTTCCTCATCGTGGCTGATGACGAACACCACGGCCTCGGCGAAGCGCGGGTCGGACATGCCGGGATCTGCGACCAGCAACTGGCCGGTCAGCTCGGAAGGAGCCGGCTCGGCCGGGGCGCCCAGTGCCGTGAAGCAAAGCAGCGTCGCAAGGAGTATGGCGCGCATATCAATCAGCATACTCCTTTGGGCCTCGCGCTTACAGGCTAATCGACAGCCCGCCATCCACGGTCAGCACATGGCCGGTCACATAGCTGGCCGCCTCGGAAGCCAGGAAGACCGCCGCTCCGCCGAGTTCCTCCGGCTTCGCCCATCGGCCGATGGGTGTCCGGCTCTCGATCCACTGGGTGAACTCCTGGTTCTCTAGCAATGCCGTGTTCATCTCGGTGGCGAAGAACCCAGGGGCGATCGCATTGACCGTAATGCCCTTCGGGGCCAGTTCGGCGGCGATAGATCTAGTGATGGCGTGGAGGCCGCCCTTGGCGCCGGCATAACCATGGATCGTGGGCCGCGCTAGGATGGCAATCACCGATCCGGTATTGATGATCCGCCCATACCCCCGCGGAATCATCACCCGGGCTGCCTCCCGCGAAAGCCGGAAACAAGCCGAAAGGTTCGTATCCAGGACGCGCACCCAGTCGTCGTCCTCCCACTCGGTGAGGGGCACCCGATGCTGGATCCCCGCATTGTTAATGACGATGTCGAGCTGCCCGTATTCCGCGACGACCTGCGCCACCGCCTGACTGGTGGCGGCGCTGTCGGTCAGATCGAACGGCAGTGCCGCGGCCTTCAAGCCATCACCGCGCAGCCCGGCAACAGCGGCCTCGACATTCTCCGGGTTGCGGCTGTTGATCAGGACCTGCGCGCCGTGTTCCGCCAGGGCCCGCGCCATGGACAGTCCGAGGCCCCGTGAACTGCCGGTAACAAGCGCGACCCGGCCTTCAAGTGAGAACATCTGCGACATATCATCCTCCAGAAAACAGCCCGGGTCTGGATAGCAGGGCGAACCCCGCCCGCCTAGGTCCATGGCCGAAAGCCGCATGATCACTTTTTGTTCTTTTGCTGCAAACAGTGTTTGTCCTTCACGGCACAAGTTGATAAAACCGCGCAACTCGATAGAGGTAATCGTATTTTGCCGATGTTGATCAAAGAGCTGCTGGCCCTGCGCACCAGGGTGCTCGTCGACGGTCAGGCGGGCATGGTCGTCGGGCGCACGCGGGAAGAGCGCCCCGTCTACGATATCAAGATGTCCGATGGCCGGATTCTCAAACGAAGGCCGCGAGAGTCCCTCGCCATTCAGGCCGCAACCGAAAACGCGGTGGCAACAGCCGCAGCCTAGCCTGCGCGATCCCGCCTAGGGGGCCGACGGATCGCCGGCTGGCTGGTCTTCGATCGGCTCAACCACCAGTACGGCGCCTTCGACCGAGGTGACTCTGACGCGGGTACCGCTTGGCAATGCCGGTCCCGTCACATGCCAGACAGTGTCGCCGATCGACACCTGACCCTTCGATCCGCCCGTGATGTCTGTGTTCAGCACCAGTTCCTTACCGACATGCCGATGACCGCGCCGATTGAGGATTGAGCCACCACCCTTGCGCCGGCTCTTCTTTTCGAAACGAACGCCGACCAGCACCGACACCACGCTCAGCACCGCAAACAGCGTGAGCTGGCCCTGCCAAGGGATTTCGGTCAGCACCAGCACCGAAGGTAGCGGCAACAGGATCAGGCCGGTCAGCAAGGCCGCCAAGCCCAACCAGACCAGCAGGACGCCCGGTATCACGGCCTCCAGCGAGACCAGCACGATCCCCAGGATCAGCCAATGCCAGAACCCGATCACCTCGGGTCAATCCTCATCGAAAGGTGTCTCCGGCACGCTGCCGCTCGGCCGTGGGCGGGCGGGCCGCGCCGGCGCAGCGGTTGTGCCGTTGCCGCCTTGCATAGCGTCGCCGTGACCCGCGGCCTTGGCCAGCTCGGCAATCCCGCCCAGCGCGCCGATAATCTTGGTCGCCTCGAGCGGCATGAGGATGACCTTCTGATTGTCGGCCGAGGCGAGCGTCGTCAGCGCATCGACATATCGCTGGCCAAGGAAATAGTTAACCGCATGAATGTTGCCGGCGGAGATGGCATCGCTGACCGTCTGTGTCGCTTTCGCCTCCGCCTCGGCCTCGCGTTCCCGACCCTCCGCCTCGCGGAACACCGCTTCGCGCTTACCCTCGGCTTCGAGGATGGTCGCTTGCTTGTGGCCCTCGGCCCGCAGGATCTCCGACTGTCGCTCGCCTTCGGCATCCAGAATAGCCGCTCGCTTTTCCCGCTCGGCCTTCATCTGCCGCGCCATCGCATCCACCAAGTCGCGCGGCGGCGCAATATCCTTGATCTCGATCCGGGTCACTTTCACGCCCCAGGGATTGGTCGCCTCATCGACCACGTGCAGCAGCTTTGCATTGATGTTGTCGCGCTGCGACAGCAAATCATCCAGGTCCATCGAACCCATGACGGTCCGAATGTTGGTCATGGTGAGGTTGATGATAGCGTGCTGTAACTGACGCACCTCATAGGCGGCCGCCGCTGCGTCGAGTATCTGGTAGAAGACGACCCCGTCCACGGTCACCATGGCATTGTCGCGGGTGATCACCTCCTGGCTAGGTACGTCGAGCACCTGCTCCATCATGTTCAGCCGCGAGCCCACCCGGTCGATGAGCGGCACCAGGATCGCCAGACCGGGTCTGAGTGTCCGCACATAGCGGCCGAACCGCTCAACCGTGAATTCAAACCCCTGCGGTACGACCTTGACCGTGCTCGAGACGACGATAATCGCGAACACCACCAGCACGATTACGAAGATCGTGCCACCACCGATGAGATCCATTGCCTGCCCCGTGCAGTGTCACGGCCCTTAGGTACGGCCCAAACCACACCAAATCCTTACCGAGTCTGGCGACTCTCGCGTTAAACGGGCAGGGGTGGAAGGTGCGGCCTAGTGAAGCGGCGGTGCTCGATTGCCGCGGATCAGATCACTAGCCTTCTCGCCAACCATGATCGATGCGGCGTTGGTGTTGGAGCTGATCAGGCGCGGCATGATCGAGGAATCGGCGATCCGCAGCTTCTCGATGCCGCGCACCCGAAGTTGCGGGTCGACCACGGCCATGTCATCGACCCCCATCTTACAGGTGCCGACCGGGTGGTAGTCGGTCTTGCCGAACCGCCGGGCATGGGCCGCCAGGTCTTCACGGGTCTTCGCCGCCGGTCCGGGCAGGTGCTCCTTGCGGACGTATTTGCGGAAGGCCGGCTGCGCCATAATCTCGCGGGTGAGATCGAACCCGCGCAGCGACATCTCGAAATCATAGGGCTCGGCCCAGTAGTTCGGGTCGATGACCGGCGGTGTCTCCGGATGACTGTCCCGTAGGGTGACGCTGCCACGGCTCCGGGGCCGCAGATGGCACGAGTTCAACGTGCAGCCGTACCCGCCGGCGATCGGCGGAACCCCCGATTCAAGCCCGGCGCCGGGTAGAAAATGAAACTGGATATCCGGCGCATCCAACTCCTTATCCACCCACCAGATACCGCCCGCTTCGGCCAAATTGGACGTCACTGGGCCTGATCCGAACAGCTTCCACTCCACCCCCGCCAACAGCTTCTTGTGCGGCTTCGTGTGCGAGTCATAGCTGTGGGGCCCCGACAGCTCGCTGATGTTGTAGACGTCGATATGGTCCTGCAGGTTCTTGCCGACCCCCGGCAGGTCATGCACCACATCGACGCCGATCTGGCGCAACTCGTCCGCCGGACCGATCCCTGAGAGCAGCAACAGGCGCGGCGAACCGATAGCGCCCGCGGCGACGATTACCTCCTGCTCGGCGCGCGCCTCGGTCGGGCCGTTCGCGCCCTGGCGGTAGGCGACGCCCACCGCCCGGCCGTTCTCGACGACGATCCGGCTCACTTGGCAGTCCGTGTGCACGGTCAGGTTGTTGCGTTTCGTCGCCGGTTTCAGATAGCCGGCGGCGGCGCTGCACCGGCGCGAGCCCCGTTGCGTCACTTGGTACAGGCCGCACCCAGCCTGGGTGGCCCCATTGAAGTCGGGATTGTGCGGGATGCCGGCCTGCTGCGCCGCCAGCACGAAGGCCCGACTCAAATAATGCGGACTGACCAGATCGGACACACCGAGGGGGCCGCCGGTCCCGTGAAACGCGTCGGCGAAGCGGTTGTTGTCCTCGGCCCGCCGGAAATAGGGTAGCACCTCGTGATAGGACCAGCCGTCGCAGCCTTCCTCTTTCGCCCAGCCGTCATAGTCGGCGGCGTTCCCGCGCATGTAGACCATAGCATTGATCGAACTGCCCCCGCCCAACACCCGGCCTTGCGGGAACACCATACGTCGCCCGTCGGCCTGGCCCAGCGGCGCCGTGTCGTAGCCCCAGGTGAGGGGACCGGTCGTCATCTTGTAGAAGCCGACCGGCATGTGGATGTAGGGGCTTTTGTCCGGCGGGCCCGCCTCCAAAACCAGCACCCGGGCGTCCTCGAGTTCGCTCAGCCGTGCGCCGAGCACACAGCCCGACGAGCCCGCGCCGACAACAATGTAATCGTACATACCTAGTGAACCGATGCCGGCAAGCCGGTGACACTGATCCGGTGCAGCAACCGCGTATCCACCGCGCAGGTTGCCGGCGGTGTCAGCGTCGCCGAATGCAGCGTGGCATAGTTGTCCCAGACGACCAGATCGCCGACGGCGTAGTGGTGTCCGTGCACATAGGCCGGCTGCGTGGCATGCGCCGCCAATTCATCCAACAAGTCAGCCGCTTCGTCGTCGGGCCACCCCTGAATGCCCATCGAACTGCCGGAGACCGCGTACAGCGCCTTGCGGCCCGACAGCGGGTGCTTCAGCACCAGCGGGTGGAACACGTCCGTCACCTTCGCCTGCTGTTCCTCACTCAAGGGCGAAGCGCCGGTCCTTGACCCCTGGTCGCGGTCCTGACGGTTGCCGTAGTGATGCCTGACGACCAGGTCGGCGATGCGCTTCTTCATGGCGTCGGACAGGCCGTCATAGGCCCCCGCCAGGTTGGCAAAACGCGTGTCGCCGCCAGCCTCCGGCGCCTGGATCGAATAGACCAGGGTCGCGAACGCCGGGTCCGCTTCGTAGGACATATCCGTGTGCCAATAGGCAGCGCCGTCATAGACACCCACCGGCGCGCCGTCCTTGAAAATATTGCTCAAGGGCAGGATAGCCGGCTCCTCCGGATGCCGCAGATGGTCCAGAATGTGCGGCTGTGGCTGGCCGAAATGCGCGGCGAACCGAGCGAACGCCGCCGGCGACAGAGATTGGCCACGCACCGCCACCACCTGCCGGTCCAGCAGCGCGGACAATACGGTTTGGAAGCCGGCCTGATCGTCCGCCGCCAAATCGATGCCGGTAATCTCCGCGCCAAGGGCATCGGCCAAAGGCCGTATCTCCGTCTCCATCCGTTTCCTCCCATTCTTGCCCATTCTCACGCTTCGTCCCGGATACCAAACATCCGGACCATCGTTCCAGGGCCGTATCGCTTGACGAAGACTAGCAAAGGTCGGAAATACCGGCAGCAAATCTGACCCAACGGAGCGAAAGAATGGCGTTTGCCCAATATCCAAGTTTGAAAGACGCGGTCGTCTTTGTCACGGGCGGCGCGTCCGGTATCGGCAAACGTATCGTCCAGGCGTTCGCGGAGCAGGGCTCCAAGGTCGGATTTGTCGACATGGACACTGACAACGGCGCCGCCCTGGCGGACGAGCTGACGGGGCAGGGCGCGACCGTCCGTTTCGAGGCGTGCGACCTGCGGGACATCGCGGCCCTGAAGACGACCTTCGCCGGCCTGCAAGCAGCACTGGGCCCTGCCACGGTCCTGGTCAACAACGCCGCCCGCGACGACCGTCACTCGTGGGAAGATGTGACGCTCGACTACTATGACGAGCGCATAGCCACCAACATCCGGCACATGTTCTTTGCCACCCAAGCCGTCGCCCCCGGCATGATCGCCGCCGGCAAGGGCTCCATTATCAACTTCGGCTCCAACTCATGGTGGGAAGGCGCCGGCGGCATGCCCGTCTACACGACCTCTAAGGCCGCGGTACACGGCATGACCCGCTCCTTCGCCCGTGACCTCGGCAAGCATCGCATCCGGGTCAACACGGTCGTCCCCGGCTGGGTCATGACCGAACGCCAGAAAGAGCTTTGGGCCACCCCGGAAAAACTCGAACGGCAACGGCAGAACCAATGCCTGCCGGACCTGATCGACCCCGTCTACCTAGCGCGAATGGTGCTGTTCCTGGCCTCAGACGATGCCGCCATGTGCACCGCCAACAACTACATGGTCGAGGCCGGATCGATCTAGGCGGGCGTTTTCTGATCGGGAACAGTGCCGCAGTATCGTGACCGAACCGGCCCGATGCTCCGCACGCCAATGGGGCGCGTCCGTTGATGAAGCCACAGTCCTACATCATCTGTTCGACCCCAAGAAGCGGCAGCACGCTCCTGTGCGACCTGCTGACCAGCACAGGCGTCGCGGGACGGCCGGCGTCGTTCTATCGGCACCAGTCGATTCAGCCTTGGGCGGCCCGGCTGACCGTGCGGACGACAGCCAGGACCGAAGGAGAGGCATTCGACCGAGCCTACTTGGATGCCGTGTTGCGCCAAGGCAGGGAGCAAAGCGATGTCTTCGGCCTCCGTCTAATGTGGGAGAGCGTCGCCGAGATATCGAGACGGCTCCAGCCGCTATATCCGGACGCCTCCGATGACCGGACACTGTTTGAAGCAGCATTTGGACAAGTCTGCTACTTGCATCTGGCCCGCCGGGACAAGGTTGCGCAAGCCGTCTCGCGTCTTAAAGCGGAGCAGACGGGGCTTTGGCATGTCGCCGCTGACGGTAGTGAGCGCGAACGCGAAAAGGCACCGGAACCGGCATCCTACGACAGGGAACGTCTCGCCGACCTTGTCCAGGAACTGCAAACGCACAACGCGGCTTGGGAGCATTGGTTCACGCAGCACGCGGTAACACCAGTTCGGATCTCGTACGAGGAACTCGCTGCGGATCCAAAGACCGTGCTCCGGGAAATCTTGGCCGCGCTGGGTCTTGACCCCATGATCGCTGACTCTGTTGAGCCGGCAACATTGAAAATGGCGGACGCTGAAAGCCTTGACTGGACGAGCCGTTTTCGGCGGGAAGGCGATTTGGCAGGACTCTAATGTGGCGCCGACACGACCGATGGATTGGAGGCCCGGGCCGGAATCGAACCGACGTACAAGGATTTGCAGTCCTCTGCATAGCCACTCTGCCACCGGGCCAAGGTCCGGGTTTGTATAGGTAGTCCTCCGCCGGGGTCAACGCTGCTTTGGCCGCCCGCCCACGCCCAGCCTGTTGCCGCCGAATGGCCCAAGGCCTACGCTCGCGCCTCGTCTCCACGGAAGGAACAGGCCGGCATGATCAGCGAAGAACTGATTGGCGAAGCGCGTAGTAAGCTCTACTCCGCCGTCATCTCGGACACATTGGACAGCTTCGGCGGTTTGCACCACGCGATGGGCCCAGGGATCCGGCCGCTCGATGAGTCGCTAACCCTGTTCGGGCGCGCCCGCACCGGGCTCTACATGTCGATTTATCATGTAGACCCCAAGGTGAACCCCTATGAGTTGGAGATCGCGTTGGTGGACGACCTCCAACCGAATGACATCGCCGTGCTCGCCTGTCCCCAAGGCGACCGCGTGGCGCCCTGGGGCGAGTTGCTCAGCACCGCGGCGAATGCCCGCGGCGCCGCCGGGTGCGTGACCGATGGCCTGGTCCGCGATCTGCGCCTGATCAGATCGATGCGGTTCCCGGTCTTCGCCGGCGGGATCGGTCCCCTGGACAGCAAGGGGCGCGGCATGGTGATGCAGATCGATGTGCCGGTCGAATGTGGCGGCGTGCCGGTCAAGCCAAACGATTGGCTGTTCGGCGATGTCGACGGCGTGGTCGTGATCCCGGGCGACCGGGTCGAAGACGTCGTGCGTGCGGCCCTGGACAAGGTCAGCGCGGAGAACACGGTGCGGCAAGAACTGGAGGCCGGCGAGTCCCTGGCGACCGTCTTCGCCCGCCACAGAATCCTATAGTGAAACTAGGATCGCGGCAGCGGCAGTACCGGGTGGTCGGAACCCGCCGCCCGCTGGGACTTCCATTCGCGGCACCAGTCTGAACAGACGACATCTTGCGAACCGGGCGCCACGGGTATACCACCGTCATAGATCAGAACGCCGCAGTTCGCGCACTTCACATACTCCTCAATGTAGTAGCCGCCGTCGGCAAACCGCATCAGTCATCGCCCTCCGCACCGGCGCGGCCATAGTCGCCGCGTACAGCATCCGCCGTGACCCAGCCTTCCCGCAGATCCTCGTCGATCGAACCGGCATCCCGCTCCGAAGGCGCCCCCCAACCGCCGCCACCGCCGGTCGTCAGGGAGATCCGGTCGCCGGGCTGCACTGTCAGTCCGGCGAACTTGCTGGGACTGATCTTACCTGCATCCTCCACCGCCGAGAGCCACTCCTTCGTGCCAGCCCGCATGATCCGCAGCTCTGCCGTCCGTGCTTCGCGTCCCCCATGCAGCCCCCAGGGTGCCGTCTTGTGGCGGTCGCCCATGTGGCTGACGGTGATCGGCGCGTCCCGGCAGACGAACCGCTTGGTGACGCCCAGGCCGCCCCGATACTTGCCGGCTCCGCCGCTGTCCGGCACGAGCGCAAACTCTTCGACCAGCCAGGGGTAGCGCACCTCGAACACCTCGGTCGGGATCATCCGGCAATTGCCGTTAATGCAGTTGACGGCGTTGTTGCCGTCGGCGAATGGCCGCCCGCCCCAGCCAGCTGACAGGAAATCGTAGCAGACGTAGTACTCGCCGCTGCGCGGGTCGTTCCCGCCGAACAGGAAGTTGCAGTGCGTCCCCGCATCCGTGGCCGGCGCCCGGTCCGGCACCGCCTGTGCCAGCGCGCCAATGACGGTGTAGGCGATGCGGGGATGAGTCTCCGTATTGCCGCCAACCTCCGGTGCCGGATAGTCGACATTGACCATCGTCCCGCCCGGCGCCAGCACTTTGATCGGTCGAAAGCACCCGGAGTTTTTCGGTATGGCGGGATCGGTCAAATGCAGAATTGCATTGAAACTCGCCGACCAGGTCACGCCGAGCGTCGCGTTGATGGCGCCATGCGCCTGTTTGTCGGAGCGTGAAAAGTCGACGATGATCTCGTCATCTTGCACGAAACAGTCGACCCGGATATGGAACCGTTGGTCGACGATCCCATCATCCTCCATGAAATCGTCGAAGCTGTACTTGCCATCGGGAAACGCTGACAGCTCCGCGCGCATCCGATCCTCGGAATAGTCCAACAAGTCCCGGCAAGCCTGCCGAAATGTCGCCTTGCCGTACTTCGTGATGAGGTCGGCAATGCGGGCCTGGCCGAGATCCACCGAGCTGATCAGCGCGCGGTAGTCGCCATAATTCTGTCGGGGCGTCCGGACGTTTGCCAGCAACAGCTTCCAGACGTCATCCACATCCTTGCCGGCGCGCTTGATCTTGACCGGCGGCACCCGCAGGCCTTCGTGAAAGATCTCGGTCGCCTCGCTGGCAAACCCGCCGGGCACCGAGCCGCCAGTTTCCGATACGTGCCCGATCGCCACGGCGTAGCCCATCAATTCGCCGTCGACGAAGATCGGCTGGAAGAACGTGTGCTCCGGCGTATGCAAACCACCGCGGTACGGATCGTTATGCACGATCACATCGCCGGGCTGCATATCCTCGACGGCCAACTCCTTGACCGAGGCCTTGATGACGACGGGCATCCCGCCGATCTGCGCCGGGCAATAATCAGCCACCGCCAGCATCTCGCCATCCGGATCGGCAATCGCGCAGGTGAAGTCCAGCCCTTCGTTGAAGATCGTCGAATACGACGTCTTCATCAGCACGATCCCCATCTCCCGGCAGATTGCCACCATCGTGGAATCGATGACATTCAGGGTGACCATGTCGGTCTGGCGGGCCGCGGCGTTCATTGGACCGTTCCGATGGCCATGTTGCCGAAGGCGTCGACAGTAATTCGCTGACCTGGCCGGATGACCGTGACCGACGCCGCTTCTTCCACCAGAGCCGGCCCCTCGATCACATGTCCGGCCAGCAAACGGTCGCGCTGATACACCGGGCTCTCGTGCGCGCCGTCTTCATAGCGTACCAGCCGTTGCCCCGTCGGCACCGCCGGCTCAGTTGCGTCAGACAGTCTGGGTAGCGCCGGCTTCTCCGTGGCGGAGATCGCGGTCACCATGAAGTTGACGACCTCGATGATGCTGTTGGGGACGTTGAAACCGAAGCGGGCCGCGTGCAGGTCGTGAAAGGCCTGCCACACCGCCGCGGTGGTCGTGTCGTCGAACACGTCGAAATCGATCGGTAACTCCAGCTCGTAGTTCTGGCCCAGGTATCGCATCTCCATGGACCGCGTGACCTCGACCCGCTCCCGGTACCCTTGTCGCGCCAGGTCGGCGACGGCCGTCTGCACCAGTTCGTGCATGGCATCGGTGGCCCGGCCCGGATGGAAGTCGAGCGATGACATCTGCACCGTCCGATGCCGGTCGACCCGCGCATTGGTCATCAGGAACCCATAGGCGGAGAACTGGCCCGGATAGTTCGGCACCATCCCGTTCGGTATCGTCGCCTCGACCATCAGGTCCGCCACATGCAGCGGGCCGGCACCACCGAAGGCCAGCAACGTGAAGTCGCGCGGATCGAGACCGCGCTCGACCAACACGGCCCGCAATGCGCCGACCATGCTGGTGTTGGCGATCCGCAGGATGGCCAACGCGGCGTCTTCCACCGTTTGCCCGATCTGTTCGCCAATCTTGCCGACTGCGGCACGCGCCGCCTCGGCGTCCAGCGCCATTGCCCCGCCCAGGAAGTTCTCCGGACTGATCCGCCCCAACACGACGTTGGCGTCAGTCACCGTGGCCACGCCACCCTTGCCATAGCAGGCCGGTCCTGGATCCGCGCCGGCGCTTTGCGGGCCGACCCGCAACATGCCGCCCTTGTCGATCCAAGCGATCGATCCACCCCCGGCGCCGATGGTCCGGATATCGATCATCGGCACCTGGATCGGCAGGCCCCATTCGACCTCGAAGTTGGTCGTGAAGTTCTCGGCGCCATCGACCACTGTCGAGCAGTCCGTCGAGGTGCCGCCCATATCGAAGGTGACGAGGTTGCGGATGCCGGCCAACCCGGCCAAGTGCTTGGCGCCGATCACGCCGCCGCTCGGTCCAGAAACCGTCATGTGGATCGGCGCGGCCGCGGCACCGCCGAGGGACATCTCGCCGCCATTCGACTTGATGACCACGACCTTATTCTGCAGGCCGCGCTCGGCCAGCCGGTCCGCCATCCGATTCAGGTAGCGGCCGACCCCCGGCTTCAGATAGGCATCGGCGATCGTCGTCGCCGCGCGTTCATATTCCTTCCAGCGCGGCAGCACGTCGTACGAAATCGAGACCGGGAGACCCGGACACAGTTCGGCAAAGATTTCGCGGATCCGCTGCTCATGCGCCGGCGCCAGAAACGAGAACAGCAGATTGACCGCCACCGCCTCAATGTCCGAGCTGTTGCTGATCTCTTTGGCAATCTCCCGCACCTGCGCCTCATCCAGCGGTTCGACCGTGCGGCCGTCGCGGTCCGTCCGTTCGTTGACCTCCAGGCAATGCCGGCGCTTCACCAGCGGATCGGGCTTGATCCAAGTGATGTCGTAATGGCTCTTCCGGTTGCCCCGCTGGATGAACGGCACGTCCCGGAAGCCGCGGGTCGTCAGGTAAGCGACTGTCGCGCCGCGGCGCTCGAGGATCGTATTGGTCGCAACCGTCGTACCGAGCCGCAGGTGAGCGATGCTGTCACTATCGACCCGGCCAAGCCCGGTCAGCACGCCATCGGTCGGGTCTTCGGGCGTGGAGAGGTTCTTCCAAACGTCAATGGAGCGGGTAGCTTCGTCATAGGCGACGAAGTCCGTAAAAGTCCCACCCACATCGACCCCAACCAGGCGACGCGTCACCGTTCCTCCTTGATGCACGGCTTCTTTGGCTCTATCGGGAGTGTAGACGACTTGGAAAAGTAACGGCAATGCCAGCCTGGACGGGGCGCATGCCGGTCTCAGACTGCGGCTGGGTCCGTTGCTGCCCCTGCGTGGTCGGCGATAGATGTCACATTGGAGCGATCGCCGGGCGTCCGCAGCGCGCGGGTGAGGGTCTGCACCAGCAGTTCGTTCGCCACCGGCTTCTGCAAGACGATGGCCCCGTCCGGCGGCGTCAGTGTCTTGTCGCCCGCCTGTCCCGGATAGCCGGTCATGAACACCACGTTCAGCGAAGGATCCTGCTTCGTCAGCTCCGCTGCCAAGTCGATACCGTTCATCCGCGGCATGATTATGTCGGTCAGCAGCAGGTCGATCTTCTCGCCGTAGGACTGTTCGATCTCCACGGCGGTTTGGCCGTCGCCCGCGGTCAGCACGTTAAAGCCCATTTCGGTCAGGCTCTCGCGCAGCAGTGATCGCAACTCGTCCTGGTCATCGACGAGCAAGATCGTTGCGCCTTCGGGGGCGCTGGCTACCTCGTCGTCAACATCGTTTGTCTCGATGACGCGCTGTGCCGCCGGCAGGTAGAGTTTGAACGCCGTTCCACGGCCCGGCTCGCTCTCGACGTCCAGCGCGCCTTCCGAGGCCTCGACGAAGCCGAGCACAACCGGCAGCCCCAGTCCGGTCCCTTTGCCCACAGCCTTGGTCGTGAAGAAGGGCTCGAAGATCCGGTCGAGCGTCTCCTTCGTCATGCCCTGGCCCTCGTCCCGCACACTGATCATCACGTAGATCTGGTCGGTCATGGTGCCGAACGTGGGGTGGTGGTGCCGATCCCCCGTGTACCAGTCCACACTCACCTGAATCAGTCCCCCGTCCGGCATCGCGTCCCGGGCATTGGTGACCATATTCATGATGGCGTGGTTCAGGTTTTCCGGGTCCGCTTCGACCCAGGTGTCGTCGTGATTGATCCGGCAATCCAGGCGGCACAGCTCGCCGACCAACGGCCTGAACAGTGTCATCATGCTATCGACCGCCTCGGAGACCGAGAACACTTGCTTGTCGCTGCCGTCTCGGCGGGAGAAGATTAATAGCTCGCGAGTCATGCCCGATGCTGTATTCGCCGCCTTTAGTACTTGTTCGAGGCTGGCCTGCGCAGCTTCAATCTCCTTGGCCTTCTTGGCCCGATTCGTGTAGCCGATGATGATCATCAGTAGGTTGTTGAACTGGTGGGCAACCCCTCCCGCCAGGTGCCCAACCGACTCGAGGCGCTGTTTCTGCCGCAGCCGATCCTCGTAGGCGACCCGTTCACTCAGATCGCGTCCCAGGAACGAGAAATTGGCAATCCGGCCCGCCCGGTCGCGGTGGCAGATAATGACTTCCGATGTCGGAACCTCCTGACGACTTGCAGTGAGCCGCGTCGAGTAGCCGTCCCACGCCCCGTCCTCCTGCGCCCTTGGCAGCGCCTGATACACTAGGTCCTCGCGGGCGTCCTCCGAGAACAGCTCAAGGTACGATTGGCCGGTGAGGTCATCGGCATCTTCAAACCCGTGCAACCGATACCCGGCTGCATTCATGTACAGCAGGTTGCCGGCGGCATCGGTGATCGCCACGGAGTGCGGTGTACCGCTCAGAATGCCGGCACAGAGTTGCCGATTTGTACGCTCCGTCCGGCGCTCACCAGCGACATCGATTACGAAATAGAGCAACAACAACGCGGGCGAGAACACCGCCACAGTCGCGATCTCGTCCAGTTCGTAGTCTTCGTACTTGCGCGTTAGATCGTAGAACGTCTCAAACAAATCGATGGCGCCGGAAAGGGCGAAGATGAGCACGCCTGCCAGGGCAACAGCAGCCGCGGCGATCAGTCGCCGACGAGGTGCGCCGGCATCGGCAAGCCAATTGGAGGCTCTTTTCATTTTAGATTCGCGGCCACCGAGTGAAACGCAGGATAAGCGGCTACCGAGACGAGATATGCTGTTTGGCACAGCTCGAATCGCCAGCCACGGTTACATCCGAATAGCGGCTAAATCCTTAATTTTACGAGCCTTTGCGCGGCTGAAGAGAGGTCAGCGCCGCGCCCACGCCGGCTTCCGCCCCTCAAAAAAAGCAGTGATGCCCTCCTGCGCGGCGGCCGTCTCCCAGGTATCAGCAAGCCGTTCGATCGTCGCCTCGATCAGTGCCTCGTCAATGTGGGGCCCGATCCACCGGGCCAGCCGTTTGGCGGCGCCCACCGCCTCTGGTGCCGCGTCAAAGTAGGGCAGGACCTCCGCCTCCACCGCGACATCCAAGGCTGGCCCCGGGGCGACCTTAGCGACGAGGCCCAGCGCAAACGCCTCTTCGGCCCCGAACCTTCGTCCGGACAACATGACCCGCCGCGCCGCACCCTCGCCAATACGAGCTAGTACATATGGACTGATGGTCGCCGGAATTAGGCCGAGCCGCGTCTCGGTAAGGCCGAACATCGCATCGTCAGCCGCGACGACCGTATCGCAAACAGCCAGCAGGCCGACGCCACCGCCATACGCGGCCCCGTGCACCCGGGCGATTAATGGCTTCGGCATTTCGTTGAGGGCACGCAGCATCGACGCCAGCTTGCGCGCCTCGGCCATTCGCTGTTCCCGGGTCGCCGGGAACTGTTCTTTCATCCAAACCAGATCGCCGCCGGCACAGAAACTCGGACCCTCGCCGGACAACACCACGACCCGAACGTCCTGCGACGCACCCAGCGCGTGTGCGGCTTCCGTCAGTTCCGCGATCATGGTTGCGGACATCGCATTGTGTTTGCGCGGCCGCGCCAACGTCAGACGCGCCACGCCGCGGTCATCCGTGACGATCCTGGTGGTCTTTTCGGTCACGGCTCTGCCTTCCTTAGCGAGGCAGCGAACGATGCCGCCGCATCAAGCTTTTCGGGGTCGAGCCCCGTCTCGTAGCCATCCTTCGCCAGCATCGCTGCTACGGCGCCGGTTGCGACATTGCCTTTGGCGCCTGGGGCATAGGGGCAGCCGCCAAGTCCGCCAACCGCCGCGTCGAATGTGCGCAACCCGCGCGCCAGGCTGACTCGAATGTTGTCGAGCGCGCGATGTCTGGTGTCGTGGTAATGCCCCGCAAGCTTCTTCGCCGGAGCCACCGCGAGCACCGCATCCAGCATCGGTATCACGGTATCCGGTGTACCCGCGCCGATCGTCTCGCCCAGGCTCACTTCGTAGCACCCCATCGCCAACAGGGACGCCACCACCTTTGCTACCGAGTCCGGCGGCGTGGGCCCGTCGTAGGGGCA
>JANQOE010000135.1 GCA_028279245.1 Alphaproteobacteria bacterium | reverse complement strand
CAACCAGCTCACAAGGGGGGCAGCACGTGACCGAACGCTTCCGGCCGGACGACCTGATCCGCTATGCCGGCGACCTGTTTCGCGAGGCCGGTATGGATGAGGAGAAGGCCACGACCACCGCGGCGCTCCTCGTCGAAGGCGACCTCATGGGGCACAACACCCACGGGCTGAAACTCGCCGCGCCGTATCTGCAGCAATTGCAGGACGGCGCGATGCGGGCCAGCGGCGGACCCGAGGTGTTGACGGACCGCGGGCCGACCGCGGCGTGGGACGGTCTCTATCTGTCCGGCGTCTGGTTGACGGCCAAGGCCGTCGATCAGTGCGTGGAACGGGCCAAGCAATACGGCACCGCCGCCATCTCGATCCGCCGCAGTCACCACATCGCTTGCCTGCAGGCCTACCTGCCGCGCGCGACCGAACACGGCTTCATGGTGATTGTCACCTGCAGCGACCCGAGCGTGCAGTCAGTCGCCCCGGTGGGCGGCACCACCGCGGTGTTCACCCCCGACCCGATTGCCATCGGGATTCCGACCCAGGACGATCCGATTCTCATCGACATCAGTGCGTCGATCACCACCAACGGGATGGCCGATCGGCTGCATGCGGAAGGCCGGCGCTTCGACGGCAAATGGGTACAGGACGCGGCCGGTAACGCGACGGATGATCCGGCCGTACTGTTCACCGACCCGCCCGGCACCGTGCTGCCAATCGGCGGCCAGGGTTACGGTCACAAGGGCACCGGCCTCGCCTTGACGATCGAAGCGCTGTCGCAAGGCCTCAGCGGTTTCGGCCGGGTGGAAGCACCGTCGAACTGGGGCGCCGCGACTTTTGTCCAGGTGTTCGACCCCGACGCATTCGCCGGTGCCGGTCCCTTTGCCCAACAAATGTCCCACACCGCGGAACTTGTGCGGGCCAGCAAGCCCGCGCCGGGCCGTGATGAAGTGCGCCTGCCCGGTCAACGCGCGCTCGCCCGCCGGCGTGAAGCGATGGCCACGGGACTAGAGCTCTATCCCGGCATCATGGACGCGCTGCACCCCTGGGCAGAGCGATTCGGCGTCGCGGCGCCGCAGTCGGTCTGACTCCGGAACACCCGCCCCAGTCGAGAAAGCCCCGCTGACACCTTCGCGTTGACGCGAAAGTTGCGTCAGCGTGAACAGGGATCGTTGTCGGACGCGCAAACCTCTGTTACACGCAAGGAGCCTGGGTTTTGTGGCGTCTCCGAGTCTCTCGGTGCGTCGCCGCGCTGAAGGGGGGCCTTCTGTCCCGGCACTGGACGTAGCGAGCGAGGGGACAATACGGACAGCATGTTTTCGCGGCTTTTAGGCGTACTTTCCGCCGACATGGCGATCGACCTAGGCACGGCCAACACGCTGGTCTACGTCAAGGGACGTAACATCGTTCTCAACGAACCTTCGGTCGTTGCGATCGCCGACGCAAAAGGACGCAAGAAAGTCGTCGCCGTCGGCAATGAAGCCAAACAGATGCTTGGCCGCACCCCGGGCAACATTCAGGCCATCCGGCCGTTGCGCGACGGGGTGATCGCCGACTTCGAAGTGGCCGAAGAGATGATCAAGGAGTTCATCCGCAAGGTCCACAACCGGCGCAGCTTCGCCAGTCCGCAGATCGTCGTCTGCGTGCCCTCTGGCTCGACCGCCGTCGAACGCCGGGCGATTCAGGAGTCAGCAGAAAGCGCCGGCGCCCGCCGCGTCTGGCTGATCGAGGAACCGATGGCCGCTGCCATCGGCGCCGGGTTGCCGGTGACCGAGCCGACGGGCTCGATGGTCGTCGACACCGGCGGCGGCACGACCGAGGTCGCGGTACTCTCCCTCGGCGGCATCGTCTACTCCCGCTCGGTCCGGGTCGGTGGCGACAAGATGGATGAGGCCATCATCGGCTACATCCGCCGAAACCATAACCTGCTAGTCGGTGAGGGCAGCGCCGAGCGCATTAAGAAGGAAATCGGCTCCGCCTGCCCGCCGGAAGACGGCGACGGCGCGACCATGGAGATCAAGGGCCGCGATCTCATGAACGGCGTGCCGAAGGAACTTGTGATCTCTGAGCGTCAAATCTCCGAGAGCCTGGCCGAGCCAATCAGCGCCATCATCGACGCGGTGAAGGTGGCGCTGGAGCACACCGCCCCCGAATTGGCTGCCGATATCGTCGATAAAGGCATCGTTTTGACCGGTGGCGGGGCCCTTCTCGGCAATTTGGACTATGTTTTACGCCACGCCACGGGTCTGCCGGTATCGATCGCCGACGATCCGCTGACCTGCGTGGCGCTCGGCACCGGCCGCGCCCTCGAAGAGTTTAGAAAATTGAAAGACGTACTGGTGAGCATGTACTGACCGGCCCTACTTTAGGGGACGGCGCGCGAGGAGCCGGTGAAAAACAGCGGTACAATTGCCAGCCTGGCCCTGCCATTGAAGGCATGGGCACCGCGGTTTGGTTTCATTCTGTTAACGCTGACGGCGTTCGTCCTGATGCTGCTCAGCAAGGCCGAAACCGTGGTGCTGGAGCGTGCCCGCGGCCAGGTGGTAGATGCCGTGGCGCCGGTGCTCGATGTGCTCAGCCGGCCCGCCGCGACCATCCAGGGCGGCATCGATCATGTGAACGGCCTGTTCCTCCTCCATGCCGAGAACACCCGCCTGCGGGCGGAAAACGAGAAATTGCTGCGCTGGCAGGCTCTCGCTCAGAACCTGCAGAGCGAAAACGCCACCCTGCGGGCAGAATTGGGCTACGTCTCAGACCAACAACCGCGCTTCATCACCGCCCGGGTCGTCGCCGATACCGGCGGCTCCTTTGTGCAGAGCGTCCTGATCAACGCCGGCACGGATCAGAATGTGCGGCGAGGACAGGCCGCCATGTCCCAAGAGGGCATCGCCGGGCGGGTCGCCAATGTCGGCGCGCGCTCATCGCGCCTGCTGCTGCTGACCGACCTCAACTCCCGCGTCCCCGTGATTGTTGAGGGCACCGGCAGCCGCGGCATCCTCGCCGGCAACAACGGTCCGCGCCCGATGCTGCAATATCTCCCGGCCAACACCCCGGTTTCCGCCGGCGACCGGGTCGTCACCTCCGGTGACGGCGGTGTCTTCCCGCCGGGCCTGCCGGTGGGCGTCGTGTCCCAGTCCGGCGCGGCCGGCATTCAGGTGGAACCGATCGTCGACTACACCCGCATGGGCGTGGTCCGGGTTCTCGATTTCGGCCCGGCTGGCATGCTGCCCCTGCCGGAGGAGCAGGCGTTGCGGTGAGCGATGATCTTGGGCTGAACCGCCTTGACCGCTGGGTCAGGGCCACCCTGCCGGTCCTCAGCATCGCCTTCCTGGTGCTCGTTTCCGTCACTCCGATACCGCTGCCCATACTGGCGACCGTCGCCCCCGCCTTTCCGTTGATGGGGATCTACTGCTGGGTCGTGCTACGTCCCGACCTCACGCCGCTGGCCGCAGTGTTCGCACTTGGCTTGTTGCAGGACATGCTGACCGGGTTTCCGTTGGGGGTGCATGCGCTGATCTACCTCGTGGCTCATCCCGTCCTCCTGGCCCAGCGGCGGTTCTTCGTCCGCCATTCTTTTCTGTCGTTCTGGTGGGGCTTCGCGCTGCTGGCCCCCTCAGCCTCGTTCCTCACTTGGGTGCTGCTGTCGGTCCTACGCGGCGCCCTGTTCCCGCCCTTCGGTGTACTCGCCGGCTTGGTGGCGAGTATTCTCGCATTCCCAGTAATCGCCTGGCTCCTCACGCGGCTGCGGACGGCGCTGCCGGCCACGTCGGACGCCTATGCGTAGGCGGGACAACGATCACCAGCGGCTGTTTTCCCGGCGGCTCGCCATCCTCGGCGGCGGCAAGCTGGCGCTGCTCAGCCTGCTGGTCGGACGGATGTACTTCCTGCAGGTCACGGAGTCCGATCGCTACACCCTGCTCGCCGACGAAAACCGCATCAACATGCGGCTGTTGCAGCCGAGCCGGGGGCGCATTGTCGACCGCTTCGCCGTGCCGTTGGCGGTTAACCAGCAGAACTACCGCGTGCTCATCACCTCTGAGGACACACCGGATGTCGATCAGACGCTAGAACGCCTTGGCCGCATCATTCCCATCAGCGGCGAGGATCGTCAGCGCATCCTAAAAGAGGTCCGCAAGAAACGAAAGTTCGTGCCGGTCACCGTGCGCGAGTTCCTCCAATGGGAGGATGTGGCGCGCATTGAGGTGAACACCCCGGATCTCCCCGGCATTTCCATCGACGTCGGCCAGCGCCGTTTCTACCCCGAGGGCGATCTCGGCGCCCATGTCCTTGGCTATGTCGCGGCGGTCAGCGAGGAGGACCTGAACGGCGACCCACTACTGGAAACGCCGGGTTTCCGCATCGGCCGCAGCGGTGTCGAAAAACGCTTCGATCTACCGTTGCGCGGCCATGCCGGCACCAGCCAGCTCGAAGTAAATGCCCTTGGCCGCGTGATCCGCGAACTCGCCCGCCAGGAAGGGCAGCGCGGGCACGAAGTGGTGCTCACCCTCGACATGGAACTGCAGCGCGCCGCGGTCGAACGGCTCGGTGAGGAAGCCGGTGCCGTCGTTGCCATGAACGTCCACAACGGCGAAGTGCTGACCCTCGCCTCGACGCCGAGCTTCAACCCCAACACCTTTGCCGAAGGGCTCGACGCCACCCAATGGCGCGACCTGGTCGAAAACGAACGCGCACCGTTGCGCAACAAGGCAACCGCCGGCGAGTATGCGCCGGGCTCCACCTTCAAGATGGTGGTTGCGCTCGCCGCACTGGAAGCCGGCGTCATCGACGAAAGCACTGAGTTCTTTTGCAACGGCAAGCTGAAATTCGGCGACGGGCTGTTCCACTGCTGGAAACGCGAGGGCCACGGCAAGGTCGACCTCATCCGCGGCATCCGCGAATCCTGCGATGTCTACTTCTACGAACTGGCAAAGCGGATCGGCATCGACCGCATCGCCGCGGTTGCCGAACGCTTCGGTCTCGGCCAGTCGCTCGACTTCGACTTGCCCGGCGAACGCAAAGGCCTGATCCCGACAAAAGACTGGAAACAGGCGATGATCGGCGAGCGTTGGGCCAAGGGCGAGACCCTTGTCGCCGCGATCGGCCAGGGCTTTGTCCTGGCAACGCCGCTGCAACTCGCGGTGATGACCGCTCGCCTCGTGAACGGCGGCAAGGCCGTGACGCCGCATCTGGTTCGCGACCTGCCGCAAGGCAATAACCTGGTCGCGCGCGACGAGGTCGAGGCCGGACCGGTCGGCGGCAACCCGCGGCACCTGGCGTTGCTGCGCCAAGCCATGTTGGAAGTAACCAATCATCCGCGCGGTACGGCGCGCCAATCTGCCCTGGATAGCGAAGACGTACAGATGGGCGGCAAGACCGGCACGTCGCAGGTGCGTCGTATTACCAAGGCGGAACGGGCCACCCGCGTTCGCAAGAACGAAGAGCTAGAGTGGCGCCAACGCGATCATGCCCTCTTCGTCGGCTTCGCCCCCGCGGATAGTCCGCGCTACGCCGTTGCCGTTGTTGTCGAACATGGTGGCAGCGGCTCGAAGGCTGCGGCGCCGATCGCCAAGGACATCATGCAGATGCTCCTCGACCGGGATCCAGCGCGCACCGCGCCGGGCGTCGCCGCGCGGCCCAGCACCCAACTGGCCGACGATGTCTAGCTTCGCCGAAGCGCGCCCCAAATGGGGCAAACGGTTGCTGCACCTGAACTGGGGCATGGTGTTGCTGATCATCGCCACGGCGACGGTCGGCTTTGCCATGCTGTACTCCGCCGCCGGCGGCCGACTGGACCCCTGGGCGTCGCGCCAGGCCATGCGGTTCAGCATCGGCCTGTCGCTCATGTTCGTCGTTGCATTGATTGACTTGCGGCTGTGGCGGCAACTGTCCTATCCCGCCTACGCGCTTGGTATCCTGTTGCTCATTGCCGTGGAGTTCATCGGTGTCAGCGGCGGCGGCGCCCAGCGTTGGATCGACTTGGGCGTGATGAGGCTGCAACCATCGGAAGTGATGAAGATCGCCCTGGTCATGGCGTTGGCCCGCTATTTCCACGGTGTGCCGGCGGAAGAAACGGGGCGGCTGCATCACCTCGTTGTCCCGATCTTCTTGATCGGCTTGCCGGTCGCCCTGGTGGTGCAGCAGCCGGATCTCGGCACGGCGCTGGTCCTGGCGATGATCGGCGGCGCCATGCTCTGGCTTGCCGGTGTTCGCATCTGGCTGTTTGTCGTGGTCGGTGGGGCCGGTCTCGCCGCGATCCCAGTGGCCTGGCAGTTCCTGCGCGAGTATCAGCGCGCGCGGATTCTAACCTTCCTGCGGCCGGAGAACGACCCGCTCGGCGCCGGCTATCATATTCTGCAAAGCAAGATCGCACTGGGCTCCGGCGGCTTGTTTGGCAAGGGCTTTCTACAGGGTACCCAGAGCCATCTGAACTTCCTGCCAGAGAAGCAGACCGACTTCGTGTTCACCATGCTGGCCGAGGAGTTTGGCCTCATCGGCGGCCTTGGGCTCTTGGTGCTGTACATTTTGCTGATGGTCTACGGCGTTGCGATCGCGCTCCGCTCCCGCAACCAATATGGCCGCCTAATGGCAGCCGGGATCACCACGTCATTCTTCCTATACGTATTCATCAACATTGCGATGGTGATGGGGCTAATCCCCGTCGTCGGCGTGCCCCTGCCCCTCATCTCCTACGGCGGCACCGCGATGCTGGCGGTCCTCATCGGCTTTGGACTGTTGATGAGCATCCACACCAGCCGCGACACCCCGGCGAGCCGCTACGGCGGCGGCGCGTACTAGTCCGTCCCTATCGACGCGATAAGCCGCTTCTGCTATACGGCGGCCCGGTGGGGCGCATAGCTCAGTTGGTAGAGCAGCTGACTCTTAATCAGCGGGTCCAAGGTTCGAGTCCTTGTGCGCCCACCAGAACTTCTTGCAGCCTGGCATCAACAGCGCCCGATACACGCTACCAAGAGCACTGCTGTCTCTCGGATAAGGCGCCGTTCGCCGTCAAGCCTCAACGAACTTAATGCACATCGGCGTCCCGACTTCGACCGGCCGGGACGGCTCTAGTTGGCCCGTCTCGCTCTCGCGGCGGAACACGGTGATGGCGTCAGAGTCCTGATTGGCTGACAGAAGCCATCCACCGCAAGGCGTCAGCGCCAAGTTGCGCGGGGTTTCTCCTCCACAGGGGGCGATAGCGAGTTGCTCCAAACCCTTGGTCGAAAAGACCGAGATACTGTCGTGGCCCCGATTGCCGATGTAGAGGAACCTGTCGTCTGGCGAGATGGCGATGTCCGAGCAATGATTGTTCTCGGGACGCGGCACCGTCGGCGCGGTTTCGACCACTGAATAGGACGTGCCTTCTGCGTCGCGGCGCAACGCCGAAACGGTGCTATTGAGTTCATTGACAGCGAACAGGGTCTGGCCATCGCGACGCCACGCAAGGTGCCGTGGGCCTGATCCCGGCGGCAGGGCGACCTCGTTCACCGTCTCGAGCGCACCATCCCAAGGCAGGTCGTAGAGGACGATCCGGTCGAGCCCTAGGTCTGCGACGGCGACCCTGCCATCGGGCAACTGATGAACGAAATGGGCGTGGCTGCGTTCTTGACGCTCTGGATGCGGGCCGTGTCCGCGATGCGCGACACTACTCGTGCATAGCCCCAGACCTTCTTCCCGGTCCAACGGAAACACTACAACCGACTGGTCCGGCCCGTCGTGGCCCAACGAATAGTTGGTCACCAGCAGGTAGCGTTCGTCGGCGGTGAGAGAGTTGTGCGACGTGATGCTACCGCGGCTTGGCTGCATATCGATATGACGAATCGCGCCGGACCCCGGGTCGAAAGAAAGCGCAGTTACCAAGCCCTGCGGCCGGCCGAAGATTTCGGAATTGGCATAGATGCGCGTAGCATCCGAGGACACCGAAAGGAACGTCGGATTGTCGATGTCGGCGTAGTTGCTCACCAGTTCTGCCGTGCCAGCCCGCGCATCGAATGTGAAAACAGAGACACCATCCCCATTTGCCTGTTTGAAATAGGGTGTCGGCCGGTTGCAGCTGCCGACGAACATATAGAGAGGCATGATGTATCCGGTATCTCGTGCGCGAAGCGTAGGCCAGCCTAACCCTTGGCCGGCGGGTCGCGATACTTCACCGTTTGAATATGCTCCGCGTACAGCGCCAGTTCACCTTCATTCTTGAAGACTTCATAACTCACACGAACCAGACCAAGCTCATCGTTCTTCGGTTCCTTGGTCAGGTTCGTGCGGACGGTGTAGATCGTGTCGCCGATGAACACCGGCCGGATAAACCGGAGCTTGTCGTAACCGTAGCTGAAGGCATTGACATTGTTATTGGCCATCAGGCCCAGACCATAAGAAAAGACCATAGCCCCGGCGACCAGCCGGCGGCCGAACATCCCTTCGTCACGTGCAAAGATCTCGTCAGCCACGTAGGGGTGGTTGTCCATGACCAGACTGTTGAACAGCATGGCTTCGCCTTCCGAGATTGTGCGGCGGATTGAACGGACCTTCTGACCGATTTCGAAGTCTTCGTAGAGCCAGGTCTCCACGTTGTAGAGCGGAACATCGCGGTCATCGGCGTAGTAGTTCTCCGCAGACATCATAGGAACTCCGACAAGAAAGCAGGCCGGCTCGACTCTAGTAGACACCCTCTCTAGGCACAACTATATGTGAACAGAAGTTTTATATACGCGGAGAAGGCGATGGCGCGGAAACCCTTAGAGGGCCTCAGGGTCCTGGACTTCGCGCAGTTCTTGGCAGGGCCCTACGCGGCATTGCGGCTCGCGGATCTGGGCGCCGACGTCATCAAAGTCGAACGACCACAAGGCGGCGATCTATGCCGTCAGCTCGTTGTCGCCGACGCCCGTTTCGACGACGACAGCTTGCTGTTCCATACCATCAACCGGAACAAGCGCTCCTTCGCAGCCGACCTGAAGAACGCCGATGACCTCGAAGCCGTCAAGCAACTGATCGAGACGGCCGACGTCATGCTTCACAACTTCCGCCCGGGCGTCATGGAACGCATCGGGTTGGACTATGAAGTGGTGAAAGGCATCAACCCGCGCATCATCTACGGCGAGGTGACTGGCTACGGGTCGACCGGGCCGCTAGAACAGAAACCCGGCCAGGATCTGTTGGTGCAGGCGCTGACCGGTTTGGCCTGGGTTTCGGGGAACGCCGATCAGGGGCCGACACCGCCGGCGTTTGCCATCCTCGACGTGACCTGTGGCAACCACCTCGTCCAAGGCATCCTGGCGTCGCTGGTGCAACGCACCGCGACGGACGAAGGTGCTTTTGTGCAAGTGGATCTGACCAGCAGCGCACTGGACCTGCAGTTCGAGCAACTGACGGTGTTCTTCAACGGCCAACCCTTCCAGCCAGAACGCAGCCGCATCGGCCACGCGTCTGTGCACGCCGGTGCGCCCTACGGAGTCTACGAAACCGCCGACGGATACCTGGCCATCGCCATGGCCTCCATCGCTCAGCTAAAGGAGTTGCTGCGCTGCGACGGCCTGGCGCCCTACCTCGACCCAGCGGTGGCCTATACCAAGCGAAACGAGATCAAGGCGGTCCTGGCCGATTTCCTTAGGACCGGAACCACAGCGCAATGGCTATCCATCCTCGAACCGGCTGACATTTGGTGCGCGGAGGTGCTGGACTGGCCGCGAATGGCGAAACACCCCGGCTTCCAGGCTGTCGACCCGCTACAGGACGTCGTCGGTGCAACCGGCGAGGTGATGCGGACCACCCGCTGCCCGATCCGCATCAATGGCAGGACGCTGACCTCGAAGACTGGTGCGCCGCGTCTCGGCGAACACAACGCGGAACTCACGAATCAGCGCTAGGCGGCGTCCTTCATCTGCGCAATCAATATGTGATCGGCCGCTAGCACGACTTCATCCCGTTGGTTTAGGACTTCACAGGTCTCGACCACACGCCCCATCTTTGCACGCTTCTGGTCCGGCTCCTTACTACTGATGGTCACGCGTGTCCTAATCGTGTCGCCTATATGCACGGGACGGACGAACCGCAGCCGGTCGTAGCCGTAAGAAAACGCGACAGGATTGACAAGCGACGCGGTCAGTCCGATCCCGATACTGAAGATCATCGTGCCATGTGCGATCCGCTGGCCGAAGGGCTGGGTCGCGCACCACTCGGCATCCAAATGGTGCGGAAAGAAATCGCCGGTGTGACCGGCGTGAACGACAAAGTCGGTTTCAGTGATTGTCCGGCCGAAGGTCTCGCGAACGTGACCTAGTGGGTAGTCCTCGTAGTAGATCTCCCGCGTTTCCATGTCAGTACGTCAGTCCAGGTGAAACACCTGCTCCATCATCGCCCACCACTCACCGTCCTTGCGGGTTTCGAGCGGGCTTTGACAGGGCATGCAGACATCCCACCAGCGTTTTGTCTCCGGGTCCGCGGCCATTTTCGCCATGTCGGCGTCAAAATCCGTCCCGTGATACTCCCAGTAACCGAACAGCAGGTTCTCCGGTTCCTTCAGGAAGATCGAGTAGTTCTTGATGTTGCACGCGGTGATCATCGCCAGCACCGTCGGCCAGACATCGGCATGAAGCCGCTTGTATTCGGTAACCTTGTCGGCGTTCAGGCCGATCACCATGCCCATACGTTCCATCGCACCCCCCTAGCTGAAATCGGCTGTCAGACCATCGATGCGGCCCCCGGCGATCGCGTCCAGATCCCAATCGATGCCCAGGCCCGGTGCCTGGCTTGCATAGGCCCGGCCGTCTTTCATCCGCATCGGCGACGCGGTCAGGCTGTCGAGCTGCGGAATGTACTCGAGCCACGGTGCATTCGGCACGGCGCACACCAACGACACATGCAACTCCATCAGAAAATGCGGGCAGATCTGCACGTTGTGGGCCTCAGCCATGTGGGCCACTTTGATCCACGGCGTGATCCCGCCGATCCGCGCCACGTCCGCCTGGACAATGGTGGCGCCGCCGGTGACGAGATAGTCCTTGAACTGGCTGATCGAATACATGCTTTCGCCGACCGCGACCGGCACGCTCGTGGCGGCCGCCAGCGCGGCATGGCTCATCACGTCGTCGGCCGGCATCGGCTCCTCGAACCACGCCACATCGAATTGCTCGAGAACCTGGGCGCAGCGCGTCGCCTGCCCCAGCGAGAAGCACTGGTTCGCATCGACCATGATTTCGTATTCGGGGCCAACGGCCTCGCGCACTGCGCGCAGCCGCGCCCGGTCCTGACCTGGCTTGGGCTGGCCGATCTTCATCTTGCTACCCGAGAAACCTCTGGCCTGGGCCTCCAACGCGTCCGCGACCAGATCCTCCGTCGGGATGTGCAACCAACCGCCTTCGGTGGTGTACATGGGCACGCTGTCTTTCGCACCGCCCAGCAACCGGTAGAGTGGGAGTCCGGCCCGAACGCCGCGCAGGTCCCACAGCGCCGTATCGATGGCGGCCAACGCCAGCGACGTGATTGCACCGACCGCAGTGGCGTGCGTGGAAAACAGCAAGTCCCGCCAAATCCGCCCGATCTCCTCGGCTTCTCGCCCGATCAACTGCGGCACCAGCGTCTCGCGCAGCAGCGACATGATCGCGCCACCGCCCTGGCCGATCGTATAGGAATAGCCCAGTCCGACCGCGCCATCCGTATCGGTAATGCGGACGAAGGGTGTTTCCTGGCTGTCAAAACTCTGTATCGCGTCGGTTCGTTTGACCTGCGGCTGCAGGTCAATCAAGAAGATCTCGACGCGCGCGATTTTCGCCATGGCGTTAGCGCAGACTGTTCCGTGATGCCGCACCGGACGGATCGAGCCGGAGCAATCCTGTTTCGCCGAGTGAGAGTGGCCGCGGGTTCAGCATCTTCATTTGGAATTCGTCGCCGCCGAGGGTCCGAAGCAAGGCATCCCGGTTCCCACAGCGCCGGCAAGGAGCTTTCTTATATGAACTTGACTTTCATATATTGTCAAGCCAACTTTTGTAAACCTACCAGGTTGGCGCATCCCCGGCTTCATAACACACCTGCACACCAATGCCCGGCGGATAAGAGACGGAGTGCCTTGCCATGACCAAAGCGCGCAAGACCGAGGCGGTTGCCGGCCGAACCTACAGTGCGCCGGCCTTATCCAAGGGCCTGGATATTCTGGAGCTGCTGGCCGGGCAAACCGACGGGATGCGCAAGTTCGAGATCGCCTCGGCCCTCGGACGTTCGCTGTCGGAGATCTTTCGCATGCTAGCCGTGCTCGTCGACCGGCAGTACATCGACTTTGACCCGCAGAGCGAGCGGTACTCCCTGTCGCCGAAGATGTTCTCGCTCTCCCACCGTCACCCGCCGATCAAACGCCTGACTGCACTCGCGGGCCAGATGATGGAGACGATCGCCCAGCGCTACAACCAGTCCTGCCACCTCGCCATACTGCATGGCAGCGATATCCTGGTGATCGCCCAAATCGATCCGCCGGGCAACAACATCACGGCAGTCCGGCTGGGCGCTCAGGTGCCGGTGGCTATCACGGCATCGGGCGCCGTCCTGACGCATCTGTGGTCCGACCAAGAGGTCGACGAACTAGTGGCGCGCTCGCCGCAGGCGACACCTCCCCTTGCCAAGAAGTATCGCGACAACATGCGGATGGTCCGGGACAAGGGCTTCTGTCAGTGCGCGTCGCCGATCGTTGAGGGCGTGCAGAACATTTCGGTGCCCATCTTCAACTATGGCGGCGAAGTCGCCGCCGCACTGACGGTGCCCTTTGTGCATCGCCTGCTGTCAGACCACCAATCGACAGTCACCGAAACCTGCCAAGGGTTACTGGAAGTGTCGAGGGAGCTATCCAGCCGATTGGGGGCGCAAGTCGCAGTGACTGAAACTGATGGGTAATTCAATTCACCTCGCCGGCATGACCTGGTCCGATCCGCGCGGCTACGACCCGATGGTCGCGACCGCAGAAGTCTTTGCCGCGACCAAGCAGAACCCTGGCGTCACCATTTCCTGGGACAAACGTTCATTGCAGGGTTTTGAAAGCACGCCGGTCGAGGAATTGGCTGCACGATACGACCTGATGGTCATAGATCATCCTCACGTTGGTGCCGCGGCACGTCAAGGCATCCTGCTGCCGTTTGACGATTTGCTCGACCAGCAACAACTGGCCACTCTGGAAGAACAGAGCGTCGGCCAGAGCTACCGCAGCTACACATTTGCCGGTCATCAGTGGGCGCTGCCTATCGACGCCGCGACCCAAGTGCAGGCCGCCCGGCCCGACCTGGGCGGCCCGGTCCAACACTGGCGCGAGGTGGCCGAGCTGGCGGCGCGCGGCGAGATCGTATTGCCCTTGCGGGCACCGCATGCGCTGATGTGTTATCTCACACTGACCGCGAACATCGGCAATCCGGCGTCGGTCACCGAGGGGGAGTGGGTCGAGAGCGGAGCCGGTGCGCGCGCGCTCGAAGCGATCAAGGGGGTGACAGCGCATGTTGACGACGCCTGCTACGGCATGGACCCGATCGACGCGCTTGAGGCTTTGGCGGACGGCAGTCGCTATCGCCTCTCACCCCTCATCTACTTGTACGCCCGCTACGCGAGCCCGAGCGCTGGTCTCCATGCCGTTGGCTTCCATGACATCCCGGCTCTTGGATCCCTAGGTCCTGCCGGCACGGTGCTTGGTGGCACCGGCATCGCCATTTCCAGCCGGACGAAACATCGCGAGCTGTGCGCCGAATACGCCGGCTGGATCGCTGGGGCCGACTGCCAGCGAGACCTCTACGTCCGTTCGGGCGGCCAGCCGGGCAATGCCGTGGCCTGGGAAGACGCCGGCGCTAACGAGGCGGTCGGCAACGCCTACCGCAACACGCGCCGCACGCTTGACAACGCTTGGCTGCGGCCACGGCATGACGGCTATCTTATCTTGCAGGAAACCGCCAGCGGGATCGTCGCCGAAGCAGCCAAGGGGGAAGTCTCCCCGGCCGCAGCTGTAAGAGCCCTCAACGACGCCTATCGCGACAGCTTCTAAGATAAGAAATGACGATCGATCCCCCACTGAAGGGCGTTCGCGTCCTCGATTTCAGCCAGTTCCTCGCCGGTCCCTATGCCTCCCTCAAGTTGGCGGACATGGGCGCGGAGGTGTTGAAGGTCGAGCGCCCGGACAAGGGCGACCTCTCCCGGCATCTATATGTGTCAGACTGCCTGATCGACGGTGAAAGCACGATTTTCCACGCGATCAACCGCGGCAAGGGATCGATCGCCATTGATCTGAAGAACGAGACCGACCGCGAAAAAGTTTGGCAGCTCATCGAACAAGCCGACGTCATTATTCAGAACTTCCGCCCAGGCGTCATCGAACGACTGGGCTTCGGCTACGACGCGGTGGCTCAACGCAAGCCCGACATCGTCTACGGATCGATCAGCGGCTTCGGCGCCGGCCAGTGGGAAGGCCTGCCGGGGCAGGATCTGCTGGCCCAGGCCCGCAGCGGCATCATGTGGCTGAGTGGCGGCGCTGAGGATGGACCGGTCGCTGTCGGTTTGCCCATTGCCGACATCCTTGCTGGCGCGTTGCTCACCCAGGGCTTGCTCTCGCTGCTCTTCCGGCGCGAGCGGACAGGCAAGGGCGGACTGATCGAAACCAGCCTGCTGGAAGCCTTGGCGGATCTCCAGTTCGAGGTGCTGACCACCCACCTGAACGATGGCGGCCGGCTGCCCCAGCGTCCCGCCGCCAACGCCGCCCATGCCTACCTCGCCGCCCCCTACGGCGTGTACCGGACCGCCGATGGCCACATCGCCATCGCCATGAACGACCTCGCACGCCTCGCCGCATGCCTCGGCATGGACTCATCAATCGCCGATATGGACCCGTTCCGCCAACGCGATGCGATCAAGGCGGAACTCGCGGCGCGTCTCACCGCCCGCGACACGGCCGAGTGGATTAAGCGAATGGTGGCGGCCGACATCTGGGCGGCACCGGTCATGGATTGGCCGGCCTTGCTGGACAGCGGCATACTGCAGGAGCAATCGATGTTCGGCGATTTGACCCGCGGGTCGGCCCAGTACCGCGCCATGCGGGCGCCAATTCGTCTTGATGGGCAGCGCCCCGAACTCGCCGCCAACGCACCCTATCTGGGGCAGGACAACGGCTGGACCACCTAAACGCCGAACGGAGCCTGCGTTCAGATCATCTCGCGGACGTGGCGTTCGCGCCCGTAGAATGAAACCAGCGCGACGATCACCACTCCGAGGACCGCCTGGATCGACGATGCGCTCAGCCCCAAACCGATCAGCACCGTGTTGATCTCGGACAGTACAAGCACCCCTGCGATCGTACCCAAATACCCGCCGATCCCACCGACCAGGACCGTACCGCCGATCACCACGGCCGCAATCGTCTGGAACAGGTAGGGCTGCCCCACCTCGCCATAGGCCGAACCGGTGAATCCTAGCAGCAATACACCGGCCATTGCCGCGAACAGCGCGCTGAGCGCATAGGTGATGACCCACATCTGCACCGGCTTGATCAATGCCAGGGCCGCCGCCTGCGGGTTGCTGCCCATGGCGTAGAGTCGGCGTCCATAGGGCGTCAGGGCCAGGACCAGCACAATGACCACGGTCATCACCGCAACGCTCGGCACGACGAGGGGCACCGGTATCGGGCCGATCGAGCCGCCAATGGAAACGAAGTCCGACACCGCCTGTGGCGCCGACCCGGACGGGAACCCCGCCGTCCACAGCAAGACCGCCCCCTGCACCGTCATGCCCGTCCCAAGCGTCACGATCAGCGGATGAATCCCCACCGCGCGCGAGATGTACCCGTTGAATCCGCCAATCAGCAGCGCCGCGATCGCCACCACAGCGCACACTACCCCAAAGTTCCAGCCATCACCGAACAGTTTGGCCGCCACGACGTTGGCAAATCCGATCACGAACGGGATCGACAAGTCGATGCCGCCAAGGATGATGACGAGGGTCTGTCCGACCGACGCCACCGCCAGGATTGAGGCGATGACCAGCATGGCGCGCAGGGCAAATGGCGACGAATAACCGGGGATCAGCAACGTGCCCGCCGCATGCAATGCGAGCGCCACCAGCAACGCGCCAACCACACGGGCCTGTGCCGCCGCAAACAAGTGCCGATTAAGGGTCATCGTGCCCCACCTCGCTGCAACCGATCCTGCAATGCGGTCAGTACCACCGCCGTGACCAGAATGGCGCCGTTGGCCAATTGCAGCAGATGGGTCGACACGTTGAAGGTCGTCAGCACGCTCTGCAGTAGGAAGATCACCAGCGCACCAGTCGTCGCCCCGGTGATCGAACCGCGTCCACCTGCCAGGCTCACCCCACCGAGTGCCACCGCGGCGATGGCCGTCAAGGTGAATGTCGGCCCGATATTCGGATCAGCCGAACCTATCAGCGACGTCAGCATCAACCCGGCAATGCCGCTCAACATGCCGCCAAAAGCATAGGCAAAGAAACGAACCTGCGTGACCGGTACGCCCGCGGTGAACGCCGCGCGGTCATCGCTGCCGACCGCCATCAGTTGACCGAAGATGGGAAGCCGCTTGACCGCGGCCCAAATCAGGAAGATCGCAGCCAGCGGCACGATCGACAGCGGACCCGCGAGGCTCTTTAGCCAATCCGGCGCCGGCCCCAGCGGTGCCGGCAGGATCGTCAAGGTCACACCAGTCAGCACGAGGAAGGTCCCAAGCGTCGCCACGATCGGCTGAATGCGGAGGACCGCCGCCAGGAACCCGTTGATGCAGCCGACCACCAGGCCCGTGATCAGTGCCACCGGGACAATGACGAATGGCGACGCGATACCGTTGTCGAGGAACAGCACCTTGATGACGATAGCGTTGACGAACCCCATCAACGGCCCGACCGACAGATCGAGCCCGCCGCGTCCCGCCAGAATGGCCGGCGTCGACGCGATTGCGGCACCGATCAGCGGCGCCGCCAACCCGATCAGCGTGCCCCAATTCGTGAAGACGAACCGTGGCGGGTTCAAAAAGATGTTCGCTATCAGCAACACCAATAGCAGCACGCCGCCGAAGCTCGTGCGCTGCCAGAGCGTGGCAAGACTGCTGTCCGACGCTCTCATTGCGGCTCGCCGAACATTACCGAGATCACCCGCTCGTTGGTCATCTCGGCGCCGGCGATTTCGGCCGCGACCGTGTCCTCGCGAAACACCAGCACGCGGTCGCAGAGCAACAGGATCTCCTCAATCTCCGTCGACAGAATGACGATCGACGTGCCCGCGGCGGCGAGTTCGCGAAACACGCCGTACAGCACGTGGCGCGTTGCGACGTCAACGCCCCGGGTCGGGTCGTTCAACAGATAGACCTGCGGTTCCATGGCCATTAGCCGTGCCAACAGGATCTTCTGCTGATTCCCGCCGGATAGGGTCGTGATCGACAGCCGTGGATCGGGCGCCACCACCGACAATCGCTCCTTGAACGATTCATACCGTTGCCGCCGCGCCCGCCGGCTGATCAATCCGCTTCGCACGTCGTGCCAAACGGTCGAGATGGCAAAGTTGTCGAGGATCGATAGCGAGCTGAAGATCCCCGTTGCTCGGCGGTCACGGCCCAGATACGCAATACCCTTGGACACGGCATCGTAAAAACCGTGGACCGGGCTTTCACCAAAACTGACGGCGCCAGATGCCGCTGTCTCCAGTCCGGCCAGTATCTTCAGAAACCGCTCCTGCCCGTGGCCGTCGAGACCAGCCAAGCCGACAATCTCGCCGCCACTGACCTCGTTGCTGATCGGCGCTGCACCGGCCCGTAGCGCGACCTCGTTGGCCGCCAGCGCCGCTTCAGTCATGACTGAGTTGCTCCGCCGTCTGCGGCGCCATCGCCCGCAACAGCTCGGCCGGTGTCGAATCACCGCACGTCTCGGTATGCACCACCCGGCCGCTGCGGAGGATGGAGAGACGATCCGACAACTCCATGACTTCATCCATGCGATGGGTGATGAAGATTATCATGCAGCCCTCGTCGACGAGGCGCCGCACAAACCGGAACACCGACCCGCGGTCCGCGAAATCCAACGCCGCTGTGACCTCATCGAGGATCAGCACCCGAGGCTGCCGCGCAACCGCGCGCGCCAGCACCACGAGTTGCTGTGCAGCCAGCGGCAACCGGCCCGCCTCTTCCTCAAGCCCCACTTGTGTGGTCGCGAACTTGGCCAATGCTTCGCCCGCCACCCGCAGGCGGTCGGCCCGTGGCACGACCCAGCGCGTCGGCATATCCATGCCAAGCAGGATGTTCTCGGCCACCGATAAGTCCGGCGCGATTAGCACCTCTTGGAAGACCGTCGCCAGCCCGGCCGCCTGATACGCCCGCGGATCGCCACCTCTCAGCGCGGTGCCATCCAGTTCAATGGTCCCGCGGTCGGGTGTGACGATCCCGGACAGTAGTTTGACGAGTGTACTTTTCCCCGAACCGTTCTCGCCAAGAATGGCGTGAACAGTCCCGGCCTCGAACGCGATGTCGGCGTCTTGTAGCGCCTTCGTTTCGCCGTAGCTCTTCGACAGCCCGTTGATACGCAGCATGACAGCCGGTCGGATCGGTCCCAGTGGGGAGGATAGACTGGGACCAACCCTACACCAGCTTTATTCGCAGGCGCCCGGCACGTCTGCGTAATCCCAGCCCGGCGTCGGTGCTGGGTTGGTGAAGTAGGCGTCGATCAACTCTTCGGAGACGGGATCGACCGGCGGGATTGGAAAGACCGAAACCGCGTCCGGTGTCATGCAGTCCTCATACCAACCGTCGAAGTCGGCCTGATGGACCGCCGGGATCGGCATCAGCAGTGTATTCACGATCGGCTTCTGCCCGTCCAGCATCCGCGCCGCGACCCGGTACAGCGTTTGCGCCGCCAGATGCGGCAACACGGCATGGCCGTCGAAACGGTAACCGTCCGGGTTTTCCTTCCAGTAGCCCAAAGCATCGCCGGTGATCGAACCGGTGATCAGCGGCGTCGGCCGCCCGGCTTGTGCAAAGGCCTCGGCCACCACCCGGCTTTCACTGCCCGTGGTCCAAACCGCGTCGATCGGCGCTGGATTTGTCGCCAGGGCCTGCAGCACCACCGTCTTGGTGACGTTGGCGGTCCAGTTTCCGTTGACGCTGCGCGACACGTTGAGGTTCGGATGCTTAGCGAGCGCATCGTCCGCACCCTCACGCTCCTGCACGACGATCGGGTGACCGGCGATCCCCTCGACCATCAAGATGTTGCCGCCGTCGGGCAAAGCCGTAGCGATCGCCTCGATCATCTGCTCGCCCCACCAGGCGAAGTTGGAATCGACGTTGATCGCCTGCGAGCTGGTCACCGACCCCGCTGCGGTGATGAAGGGAATGCCGGCCTCCGCGGCGGCCGCCACCGCATCGTCAAGCGCCGTCGCCGACCCCGGGATCGACGTGATCACGCTGCAGCCCTTATCGATGAAGGTCCGGATCTGATTGATCTGCTGGCTGGGGTCGCCGTTCGAGTCAGCAACTTCAAAGCTCTCGACACCGTCCAGCCCCTCGGCCAACCGCCGCAGCTCGTTGGTCACAGTGACGCGCCAGGGGTTCCCTTGGAATGATTCCGAGTGGCACCAGCGCCAGGGTTGGGCCGGCGGCGTCCATTCGTCCCAGGCGGATGGCAACACCGTCTGCGGTGCGGTGTCATAAAGCGACTTCAGTTCCGCCGGCAGTCCAGCAATCGCCCCATTTACATCCTGAGCGTGAACCGCTGGTGAGAACGCAAGTGCCAGGCCGGCCGCCAAGGCGCTAATCGAATATCTTCCCATGGGATTCCTCCGAGTACAGCCGGTCAGACGCCGGCTCTTTCAAGACCATCGTCAACCCTTATATCAGGCCAGTATCAAATATGGAACCGGGTATCACATATCAAACATGCCCAGTGGCGACGGGTGAAAGGCCCAGCCGAGGGGAGGGTCATCCTGACCAGGCCCCTCGCTCGCGGCCTAGTCCACCAAGCGGCGTTTCTCGCGCATGATCCCCTTCACTTTCTTGCCGAATGCGCGGTGGCGGGCGCGGCGTTCGGCGAGGGTTTCGGTGTTTCGGGCGTCTTCGGCGATCAATTTGCGCCACCGCTTGACCCGCGCAGGCTCGAGACGGCCATCGGCCAGGGCGGCCTGGAGCGCGCAGCCCGGTTCGGTTTCATGGGCGCAATCCGCGAAGCGGCAATGCTCAGCCAACGCCACAATGTCGGCGAACACATCCTTGATCCCGGCTTGCGCGTCGGTTAACCCGAGTTCGCGCATGCCAGGGGTGTCGGCTAGCCAGCCGCCCGCTGGCAATCGGTGCAGACTGCGAGCCGTCGTCGTGTGGCGTCCTTTGTCGTCATCGCTACGTGCGCCGCGCGTTGCGGCGGTCGCCGTGCCCGCCATCGTATTGACCAACGTCGACTTCCCGACTCCCGACGAGCCGACCAGCGCCACGGTCTGGCCACGCCCGCACCAGGGCGCCAGACACGCCACGGTGTCGGGGTCACGTGCATCGATGGTTTCCACCAGCAGCCCGGGCAACAGCTTGGTCGCGGTTCGCGCGTAGTCCTCTGCACAGTCGGTCATGTCGGCCTTGGTCAAAACAATGACCGGCGTGACCTCCGCCTCGCGCGCCAGTGCCAGATAGCGTTCCAGCCGGGCGCTGTTGAAGTCCTGATTGCAGGAAGACACGACGAACAGCGTGTCCACATTGGCCGCGATCAATTGCAGCTGCCGGCCAGTGCCCGCGGCGCGGCGCTTGAACAAGCTGCGCCGGCGCAACAGGCGCCGCCCGCGGCCCGTCGATTGGTCGACCAACAGCCAATCGCCAACTGTCGCTTGCGATTCCTCGTTATCCGCGGCGCGGAACGGTGCGATCAGCCGGTCGACGCCTGGGGCCATGATGTCAAGGCCACCGCGATGCACGGCTTTGACCCGCACCGGATGTTGTTGAGTGAGATCGCCTGCTTCGAGTTGGGAGCTAAAGAAGGCATTCCAGCCGAAATCGGCCAGATCAGAAATGTGTGATGTCATCGGTCTCGTACCTGTGCGTGCGCCCTGGGGCGCGCGCGTTCGTCTGAACGGCAAAAACCACCCATCCCCTCCACGGCCGCGGAAGGTGAACGGATGCTTGGCTAGGTCGAGACGAAGCGGGGTCGAGACAGGTCTTCAGGAACGCCGTAGTTCCCGAGGCCGCAGGTTACCGGGCGCGCCGCACTCCACCAGCCGGCCGGCATACAATCGCTGTCATGAAACCTCCTCTTCGGTGAGGGCCGCCCTGGGTGGCGCGGGTCGGCCACATATTGGTCGGATCGGCGACCCAGGACAAGGGCATGGCGCATCATTTGTTGGGGCGTATGATCTCTGCTAGAGGGTTGGCCCGTGCTCGAGTTCGTCAATTTCTACCTGATCCCAGGCCTGGTCCTCGGCAGCATCTATACCCTTGGTGCCATTGGCGTTTCGCTGTTGTTTGGGATCCTGCGGTTCGCCCATTTCGCCCATGGCGACATGATGACCCTCGGCGCCTACATCGCGCTGAGTTTCGTCATCGTGAGCGGTTGGCCGGCGATCGCTGTCGTGCCGTTCGCGATGGCCGCAACGGCGGCGATTGCGGTCGGTATCGACCACTTCTTCTATCGCCCATTGCGGAAGGGCCGGACGATCGTCATCGTCATCGCCTCCTTCGGTATTGCCCTGATGATCCGCTCCGCCGTGCAGTTCTTTTGGGGCGTGCAGATCGAGTCATACCAGACGGGGATTCAACGGCCGCTCATCTTCTTCGACTCCCTGCGCATTGCCGAGCGCCACATCTACATGGTCGTCGGGGCGATCGTGTTGGTGGCGATGTTGCACTTGTTCTTGTCGCGCACGCGGACCGGCAAAGCGATGCGGGCGATGAGCGACAACCCATCGCTGGCGGCAATCACCGGGGTGAGCCACACCCAGATCATTGCGTGGACCTGGGTCATCGGCGCCGGTTTGGCCGCGGCAGCCGGTGTGTTCCTCGGCATGGATACGCAACTGACCGGCACCATGGGGTGGAATCTATTGCTGCCGGTGTTCGCCGCGGCGATCCTCGGCGGTATTGGCAAACCTTACGGCGCAATCGCCGGCGGCATGGTGATCGGGGTGGCGGAGGAGTTGTCATCCTACCCATGGCTCTCTGACGCGCCGCTGCTGGCGCCAAGCTACAAGACCGGTGTTGCCTTCGCGATCATGGTGGCACTGCTGATCTGGCGGCCTGCCGGGCTGTTCAGCGGCCGGGTGTTCCGATGAGCGATTCGCTGTTCGGCCTGATGATGTATGCTGTCGCCCTGCTGACGATGGGCGGCATCTACGCAGTCCTGTGCCTCGGTCTCAACATTCAGTGGGGTTTCACCGGTCTGTTCAACGCCGGCATTGCCGGTTTCTTCGCCATCGGAGCTTACTCCAGCGCGCTGCTGACGGCGCCGCCCACGCCGAATCATGTCGGCGGCTTCGATTTGCCGATCCCGGTCGGATTGGCCGCCGCGATGTTGTTCTCCGGGATCGTCGCCTATGCGGTCGGGCGGATCTGTCTGCGCCTGCGCAGCGACTACTTGGCAATGGCGACGATCGGTATCGCCGAGATCTTGCGCCTGATCCTCAAGAACGAGGCATGGCTGACCAACGGCAGCCGTGGCATTTCCAACATCCCGCGCCCCTTCGAAGGGCTGCCGGCACCCCAGGCACAGTTCGCATTTCTGGCGGTCGTGCTGGTGATCGTCCTGTTCGTCTATGTGCTGATCCAAAGGGGCGCTCATGCACCCTGGGGTCGGGTGATGCGCGCCATCCGCGATGACGACATCGCCGCCAGCGCCGTCGGCAAAGACGTCGAACAGCTCCGCCTTCAATCCTTTGTCTTCGGCTCGATGGTCATGGGGTTGGGCGGCGCCCTCATGGCCCACTCCTTCAAGTTCATCGGTCCGGAAGCAACCGAACCCCTGCTCACCACGTTCCTGGTGTGGGTGATGCTGATTGCCGGCGGCAGCGGCAACAACCGTGGCGCCGTTCTCGGTGCGATCGTGATCTGGACGATCTGGTCGAGTACCGAGGTCTTCATCAATGCGACGATCAGTTGGGGCTGGGTGCCCCAAGCCTGGGCCACCCAGGGCGCGTTTCTGCGTGTGTTCCTGATCGGCCTGGTGCTGCAGATTGTCTTGCAGCGCTACGCGAAAGGACTGCTGCCGGAACGGACGGTCGAAATATCCGGCCGGGCGCGGGCGGCAGCACCGCGCGCCCAGCCGGAATCAGCGGATTAGGGTTCGACGACCCCGATTTCCTTGTAGGACTCACCGTCGAGGACGAAGTGGCCGATGACACCATTGACGTCACCCTTCTCGTCGAAGTCATGGGGACCGGAGGCGCCGACATAATCGATGTCCTGACCGGCCGCAATCAGCTCCTTCGCCTTCGCCCACTCGCCAGGTTCGATGACTTCGCCCGGCGGGCTGGCGACTTCGCGTAGCGCGTCACGGACTGCTGTGCGGTCGGTTGAGCCCGCCTTCTCGATCGCCAACGCGGCCAGCATCATTGCGTCATAGGTCTGGGCGATGAAGAACTTGTCGTCGGTGGTTTCGTAGGCGGCGGAGTACATCTCTTCGAACTTTGCGCCGGCCGTGGTCTCCGGCGGCGAGGTCGGTGAGGTGAAGAAGATGCCCGCCAGGTTCTCCGCCCCGATCTGCTCGATCAGCAGGTTATCGCGCATGCCGTCGGTGCCGATGAACTGGGAGAAGAAGCCATTCTCCAGCGCCTGGCGGACGATGGTGATGCCGCTCTCGCCAGCGAAGGCGATCAGCACCAGCCCCTGCGGGTCACCGTCGGCCAATGAGGCAAGCTCGGAGCGGTAGGAGTTCTTGTTCGGCTCATGAATCTGGTCCGAGGTAATGGTGCCACCTGCTGCCGCGTAAGCCTCCCGGAACGTACCGGCGATCCCGACGCCATAGTCATTGTTGACGTAGGACAGCGCGACGCGTTCGTAGCCCTCGTCGAGCAGCAGCTTCGCCAGAACCCGTCCCTGGAAATCGTCGCTGGGCACGATCCGGAAGGCGAAATCATTGTCGTCGAGGTTCGAGAATTCCGGCGAGGTTGCCGTCGGTGAGAGTTGCGGGACGCCATTCGGGATCGTCACACTGTTGGCTGCGGCAATGGCCGCGCCACTGGTCAAGGCGCCGACGACAATCGGCACGTTGTCGATGTTCACCAACTTCGTTGCAGCGTCGACCGACCCCTGGGCGACCCCCTGGGTATCGGCGATCACCATCTCCATCTCCCGGCCGTCGAGCAGTCCGCCACCGGCGTTGACTTCATTGACCGCCATTTCGGCGGCATCGACGATCGGCGGCATGAAGTTGGCGATCGGCCCGGTCATGCCGAACAACGCCCCAACCTTTACATTCTGTGCCACGGCGGGTCCGGCTGCGAATGCCACACCGGCCGCCAGGGCAGCGCAACCTATCCGGTAACAATTCATCGGAAGCTTCCTCCGTTCTTGCTTGCCTGACCGCAACCTGCCACGGCTACCCTAAGGCGCCAACAGTCTGGGTCGTACGCAGATGATGGGCTATGATGACGCAAGTGCTTCAACTGTGAAACAAACCAATTCGGGGAGTTAGGATGTTTTTCTCACGAGGCGCCGTAGTCGCCCTTGCGGCCGCGTTGATCACCGGCCCGGCGGTTGCGGACACCACTATCAAGGTCGGCACCCTGTTGCCGGAGAACGACTGGAACGCCGGGCAGTCCGACCCGGTCAACGGGATGTACGAACTGTTCAAGACCGAGGTCGAGAGCAAGTCGAACGGGGAAATCACCGTCGACATCGCCTATGGCGGGTCCCTGGGAAACCCTGACGAGCGTCTCGCGCAGGTGCGGCAGGGTATCATCCAGATGACCGACGCGGGTGACGCCCAGTATGCGAATGTCTACCCGGATGCGAACGTCTTCACCTGGCCCTATCTGTTTCCGACCGAGGAGATAGCCTGGGAGGTCTTCGACGGACCGATCGGCCAGGAGATCGGGGCCGGGATCCGCGACAAAGCCGGCGTCCATGTCTTCGGCTATTGGACCTCCGGTGGCTTTAAGCATTACAGCTCCAACACGCCAATCCGTGAACCCGGCGACCTGGCCGGACAAAAAGTGCGCGTGCTGGGGCCGCTGTTCGCGTTGCCAGTCGAGACGCTCGGCGGCTCGCCAACAGTTGTGCCGTTTCCGGAACTCTACACGTCGCTGAAGACCGGCGTCGTCGATGCGCAGGACAATGCGGTCTGGGTCTTCAACATCGCGAAGTTCTACGAGGTGCAGCAGTATTTGATCCTCAGCGGCCACATCTACGCCTGGGGCGTTCTCGGGATCAACGCCGCCTTCTTCGACTCCCTGTCGCCGGAAGACCAGGCGATCTTGACCGGGGCTGCCGAGACAGCCCTAGCCTGGAACCGGCAGGCATCGCAGGAACTGGAAGCGCGGTCCGTAGCGTTTGCCAAGGAACAAGGCGTTGAGGTGATTGAGATCGACGCAGCGGCCAAGGCGGCCTTTCAGGAGCAGGTGCGGCCAGCGGCGTCGGAGTGGCTGAAGAAGAATGTCGACGACCCGGGTCTGGTCGACCGCATCCTGACGGAAGTTGAGAGCCTGAGCTGACGCAGGACGGCGCTCGTTGGCGTACGCAACCCAGCCATGATTGACCGCCTCGAACGGCTGGTCACGTGGCTGGGCACCACCTGTTTCGGCGTGCTTTTCGCGCTTATGGTGATGCAGGTGATCCTGCGCTACGGGTTCTCGTTCACGCCATTCTTCACCGAGGAGATTGCGCGCTACGCGATGATTTGGTCGGCCCTAGCCGGTGCGACGCTGGCCACCAAACACGGCACCCACATCCGGGTCGACTTTCTAGCCAAGCAGTTGCCGGCGGGCATCCGGCGTACCTGGACAGTCCTGCTCGACGTCGCGGTGATCGTGCTGTTTGGTGTGTTGGTGGTGAAGGGGGTCGAAAGCTCACTCTTTCTCCATAGTCAGGCAAGCATGGGGCTGCAGATACCGCTCTCCTTCCCGACCCTCGGCGTGCCGTTATTCTTCGGAATTGCCATCATCTTCTCCTTGGCCGGACTGTGGTCGGCACGGCGTGACGGATGACCGGCTCGCTGCTGCTGTTCCTCGGTGCCTTCTTCGGTTTGTTGGTGCTCGGGACGCCCGTCGCCTGGTCGATGCTGCTGGCCGCGCTGGGGTGGATTGCCCTCACCGATCAGTGGAGCTTCCTGCCGGTACTGCCGCAGCGCCTGTACCAGGGCATGGACCTGTTCGTCTTGATGGCGGTGCCGATGTTTATCCTCGCCGGGGAGATCATCAGTGAGGGCAAGATTACGGACCGGCTGGTACGGTTCGCCAACGTGCTGTTCGGCTGGATGCGCGGCGGGCTGGCTCAGGTCAACATCGGCGCGTCGATCCTGTTCTCCGGCATCACCGGGGTCGCACTTGGCGACATCGCCGCATTGGGCCGGGTGTTCATCCCGTCGATGACCAGGGAGGGCTACAGCGCGGCCTACGCCGCGGCGGTGACAGCCTCCTCCTCCATCATCGGACCGATGGTGCCGCCGTCGCTGATCGTCGTGCTCTACGGGTCGATGACGCAACAATCGATCGGCGCGATGTTCGCCGCGACGATCGTCCCGGGACTCCTGATCGGCTTCGTGCAAATGGGTCTGGTGGCTGTGCAGGCGCGGGTGCGCGGTTTCCCGCCGGTCGAGGCGGACCGGTCACCGTCGGCGATCCTACGGGCCGGCGCCGACGCCGCGCTGCCGCTGTTGATCCCGGTGATTATCCTGGCCGGCATACTCGGCGGCCTGATGACACCGACCGAGGCCGGCGCAGCGGCAGCCTTCTACGCGCTATTGGTGACGTTACTCGTCTATCGGACGCTGCATTTGTTCGGTCTTGGCCCGATCTTGTCGCGCTCCATGCAGTTCACCGGCCAATTACTGATTATCGTCGGGGCAGGCGCCGTCTTCTCTTGGGTCATGGCGTTCGAAGGCGTGCCGGCGATGTTGTCGGGACTGCTGGCCGATGCCGAGATGACGCCGCTGCAAACCCTGCTAGCGTTCAACCTGTTCCTGCTGGTGGTCGGGATGTTCATCGATCCGGCCGCCGCCATCATTCTGTTTGCGCCGGTCCTAGGCAAGGCGGCGGTGTCCGTGGGGATCGATCCGATCCACTTCGGCGTCGTGATGATCCTCAACTTGAACATCGGGTTGTTGACGCCGCCCCTCGGTGTTTGTTTGTTCGCAGCAGAGCGCATCGCCAACTGTGGCTTCACGCCATTACTGAAGGCGGCGGCGCCGTTCCTGGCGGTCAACATCGGCGCGTTGTTGATCGTGACCCTGGTCCCTTCACTCAGCCTGTGGCTGCCCAGACAACTCGGTTTCTAGAAGGAAGATCGAAGAATGAGTGTTGCCGCTGCCAACCCCGAAGCCTTTCCGCCAAAGCTGATGGGGGAGATCCGCGCGCGGTTCCGCCATGTCGACCGTTGCCCGGTGACCAAGCGGTCCCGCATCTTCTTTGAGAATGGCGGCGGGTCCTTGAAACTGACCGACGCGCTGGAAGCGGCGGCGGATGTCGAGGGCATGCCGGACCAGGAAGGCCGCGACAACGATGCATCCCGCTATCTGAGCGCTTTGCTGAACACCGGCCGGGAGGATCTTCATCTGCTCTTCGGCTCGCGCGGTGCGGGTCAAGTCATCTCCGGCGAAACCGGGACGCGGTTGCTATATCGCTTGGTGCGGTCCGTTGCATTGGCCGAGCCGCCGGGCCCTGTCATCTCCTGCACGCTGGAGCATCCGGCCAGTCTCGATTCCGCCAAGCAATGGGCGGCAAATACGAACCGCGAATGGATTGAAGTGCCGTTCGATCCGAAGACCGGAACCGTCGATGCCGCCAACTATGCGGCCGCCGTCACCCCGGATACGCGGATCGCCACCGTGATCCACACCAGCCAGCTCACCGGCTACACGGTCGATCTGCCGGCGATCAGTGCCGCCGTGCGCGCGGTGTCGCGGGATTGTTTCATCATTGTCGATGGCATCCAACACGCACCGCACGGGCGCATGGACGTGACGGACTATGGTGTCGATGCCTACGTGTTTTCGCCCTACAAGGCCTATTCGCGCCTCTCTCTCGGCTTTGCTTGGATCAACGACCGGATCACCAAGGTCCCGCACGAACATATGCTCGGCCGGCCCGACGATGTATGGGAGCTTGGTTCGCGTGACCCCGGGTTCTACGCCGCACAGAGCAAGGTCATCGATTACATCTGCTGGATCGGCGGACACTACACAAACGCCGCCGACCGCCGGGCGCTGATCGAAGCCGGCGCCGGCGCGATGGAGCGTCATGAAGCGGCGCTCATCCAACTTCTGCTGTTCGGTGAAGAGGGCCTGACCGGCTTGGCGAACTTCGACGGCGTGACCTTGGTCGGTCCGCCCACATTGGCGGGGCGCGAAGGGATCGTCTCCTTCAACCTGGGCGGCTTGCGTGGGCCGGAGCTGGTGCGGCTGTTCGCCGAGCGGGACATCCGCGTACATGCCCGCATATCCGACGGCTACTCCGGCCATATCCTGGCGGCCCTAAGCATCCCCGACTGCTTGCGGGTGTCGATGTGCCACTACAACACAACAGACGAAGTGCGCACGTTCTTGCGCGCGCTGCGGGAGATTGCCGACGCGCTATAAGTTGGCGCCGTAGTCGCGTTGGGCCGCCGCTGCGGAGACGGCGCCGCTTTCGACATCGGCGCGAAGTCTGGCCGGGTCGCGGTCCTTCGGGTCGCCGTAGCCGCCGCCGCCTGCCTCATAGACCGTCAGCCGGTCCCCCGGCGCCAGTTCCAGCCGGCCCTTGCCGGGCACCGGTCTGCCATTCACCTCGAACCGCCGCGCTGTTCCCGCGTGGCCGCCATGCAGCCCTTGGGCAGCGAACTCGGTACGCATGCCGAACATGAACACGGTGACCGGCGCGCCGGACGTATTCGTCATATCGGCAACCTGTCCGAGACCACCCCGGTGTTTGCCAGGCCCGCCGGAGTCCGTCAGCAGGTGACGGTGATTGACCGTCATGCCCGTTTCGCTCTCCCACACCTCCGTCGCGACGACGGCATTGTTGGTGGGGGAGGGGGTCGTGCTTTGGCCATCCAGATTGGCCATGGCGCCGACGCCACCGGCCAGGAAGTACTGCACGGAATTCGCTTCGCCGCCCCCGACACCACCCGTCTGCACGATGAACAATGACGCCATCCCGGACTCGGCCTGCACGCGCTCTGGCATGGCCGGGGCGAGCGCCCCCATCAACAGCGGCACGATGAACCAGCCGACGGAGTGGCGTCCGCCGGTCGGCGCGGGCCGCCGCGCATGGAGGATGCAGCCGTCAGGTGCGCTGACCGTGATCGGCAGCAGCGTGCCTTGGTTGTTCGGCACATCCGGCGTGGTCAAACACTTGATCGTGTAGGTCGCAAAGGCCCGCGTATAGCAGAAGGGGACGTTGACCGCGTACGGCACGACATGGCCCGTGCCGGCAAAGTCGATCAACAGCGACTCTCCGTCGACCGTGACGGCGCACGCCAGTTCCGCCGGCTCCGCAACCGTTTCGACTTGCAAGGCGTGGCCGTAGATCCCGTCGGGAATGCTGGCAATCTCCCGGCGGATCGCCTGTTCCGACCGGCCGATGATCCCGCTGCCCACAGCAGCGAGATCGTCAAGCCCATACTCCGCGGCGCACTCCTGCAATAGCCGCTCGCCGACCGTACAGCCCGAAACGTTCGCTAGGATGTCGCCAAACACCTGGGCTGGCACCCGCACGTTCGCCCCGATCAGATCGTGCAAAGCCCTCACCGGCTCGCCCTTTTCATAGAGCTTGCAAACCGGCAGGATCAGGCCCTCCTGGTAAACCTCGCTGTTCATCACCGACAGACCGACGCCGCCGATATCGGGCAGATGACTGATCGTCATCACAAACCCGGCGAGCCGCCCGCGGATGAACACAGGGCGCGCGACGCAGATGTCTGGCGTATGGCCGGTGCCCAGCCACGGGTCGTTGGTCACGACGACATCGCCGGGCCGCCACGTATCGGCCGGGTACCTTGCGAGCATGTGCTGCATTGTCAGCGGCGCTGTACCGATGAAAGCAGGCATCGATAGGGTTGCCTGGGCGAGGGAGCGACCCTCCGCGTCGAACACGACACAGGCGAGATCCCAGGCCTCGCGCACACCAACCGAGAAGGCCGTACGGACGATCGACAGCAGGATATCGTCGGTTATGGAGACCAGGCGGTCCCAGATGATGCCGAGGTCGACCGGGTCGATCTGCTTCATCCCGCGTCACCCAGTCTGATGGAAACGATCAGGTTGCCGTGCGCATCGACCCTGGCTTCGTCGCCGACACCGATCACACAGGTCGACTCCCGTTCTTCGACCACAGCAGGCCCCACGAATGTTTCGCCAGCCTGCAAGGCGTATCGGTTGTAGACCGGAGCCTCACTTCTGCCTTGGTCCGGCGCGAACACCGGCCGAGTTTCTGGCGCCACGTCCGCGACAGGTTGGCTCGCCAGCCGATAGTCGCCGACGTCCGCCGGTGCCGCGGCGGACAGCACGGTCTTCCAATTGAGAATCTCGATGGGGGTTCCAGGAAAGGTGTTGGCAAAAACAGCGGCGTAGGCCTCTGCAAAAAGCGCGGGCATTCGGGGCAGCAGCGCCTCCGGCGTGTCGTTAGGTAGAGCAACCTCGACCTCGTAGCCCTGGCCACGGTAGCGGATATCCAGGCTGTGCTGCGCTTTGAGCTTACTGCGATCAGCCCCAGGGAGGCCGCGCGCGGCCGCTGCCGCCAGGTCTGTCAGCCGGGATGCAAGCCCATCCACGGTGAGCGCGTCATAAGCGATGCGGTCCGACCGTAGCAGTTCGAAAGAGAGCGGACTCATGGTCAGGCCGATGGCTGACATCACGCCCGCACCAGCCGGGAAGATGACGGTCGGCACCCGCAGTTTACGCGCCACCCGGCAGGCATGCACCGGTCCGGATCCACCGAACGCGATCATCACGCAGGATCGGTAATCGAAACCACGCTCCGACGCGTGGTTGCGGAAGGCTCGGGCGATGTCTTCGTTCACCGTCTCATGGATGCCCCAGGCCGCCCGTCCGTCATCAACACCCAGCGGCTCGGCGATCGCCGCGGCGACCGCTGTTTCCGCCGCCCCGCGCCCCAGCCGCATCTCCCCGCCTAGGAACGAAGCGACATCAAGGTAGCCGAGCAGCAAATTGGCATCTGTCAGAGTTGCATCCGGCCCCCCGCGACCGTAGCAGGCCGGCCCTGGCTCGGCGCCGGCGCTGCGTGGACCAACACCAATAACGCCGCGCGTGCCGATCTCGGCAATCGATCCGCCGCCGGAACCGATCTCGATCAGGTCCAACACCGGGATGCGGGCCGGCAGCCCGCTTCCGGCCTTGAATTCATGGACGCGCGCCACTTCCATCTCGTAGCGCTTGAGCGGCGTGCCGGACCGGATCAACGCGCCCTTGGCCGTCGTGCCGCCCATGTCGAACGACAGGACCTCGCTGTGGCCGAGCGAATCTCCAATGGTCGCCGCCTGCAACACACCGGCCGCCGGTCCGGACTCCAGCATGCGCACGGGATAGCGGCGGGCAACCTCCGGCGCGACAGTGCCCCCGGCGGACGACATGACATACAGCTCACCGTCGAAACCCTGGGTGCGAAGTCCGTCTTCGATACGGTCGAGGTAGCGGTCGAACATCGGCTGCGCAAAGGCATTCATGCTCGCCGTCGTCCAGCGGTCATATTCTCGGATAAAGGGAAATATGTCGGCGGATGCGGACACATAAAGATCGGGAAACTCGGCCACGATCAGTTCGGCGATCGCTTGCTCATGCGCCTGATTGACCGGGCTGTTGAGCAAACAGATGGCGATGGCTTCGACCCTTTGCTCAACCAGCCGCACAATTGTCTTGCGGGTCTGATCGAGATCAAGCGGTCTGACAATCTGGCCACGCGCATCGATCCGTTCGTCCACCTCGGCGCGCAGCGAACGCGGGACCAGCGGCTCCGGGTATTGGATGCGCAGGTCGTACATGTCGTAGCGACGTTCCCGCGCGATATCGAACACGTCGGCAAAGCCACGCGTACACAGAACCGCGGTGCGCGCGCCACGGCGCTCGATCAAGGAATTCGTTACCAGCGTCGTGCCATGCACGACGGTGCCAACGTCCCCGATCCCAGCCTCCGCCTTGGCCAGCAGGGCGGGCAGGCCTTCAAGCACCGCAACCGCCGGGTCTTTCGGCGTCGTCAGCCGTTTGTCGATGACCACATGGCCATCGGCTGACAACAGCGCGAAGTCAGTGAACGTGCCGCCGATATCGATGCCGACGCGACTGCGCATCAGAGGGTCGGCCTAGCGCGACCGGCGTAGCGCCGTAACTTCCAACTCCACCTTCATCGGCGGGTCGGCGAATTGGCAGATGATCGTGGTGTTGGTCGGGCGAATGTCGTCGAAGGTCTCCTTCAGCACGCCGCTGACCGGCACCACATAGTCGCGGTCGCTGACATAGACCCGCACCCGGACCACATCGGCGAATGACGCTTCGGCCTCTGTCAACGCGCGCCGAATCGTCTCCAGGGACTGCCGGGTCTGCACCACCACATCATCGTCGATCGCGCCGGTCGCCGGGTCATGGCCCGACGTGCCGGAGACAAACACCCAGTCGCCGTCGACAACGGCGCGGGCGTAACCGGCCAGTTCCTCAAACCGCGAGCCCGAATAGATGCGCTGCCGCGCCATGGTCACTCCCCACAACTTGCTGATAGCACCGTCTATCACAGCAGACCGGCAGAGGGCAGGGCGGCCACCAGGCTGGATGCAGCGGGGCCAGCGTGCCATTTTCCGCGCCATGGAGGCAACGCATAACAATGCTCGCGCCCGGCTCGCGGTCGATATCGGGGGCACATTCACCGACCTGGCGCTCGACTGGCGCGGCCGGCTCTTCACCACCAAAGTCTTGACGACGGTAAAGGCGCCGGAAGCGGCAGTGATCGACGGAATCCGTCAGATCCTGCAGCTTGCCGCCATTGAACCGGTGGATCTCGGCGTGGTTGTCCACGGGACCACTCTCGCGACGAACGCACTGATTGAGCGGAAGGGCGCGCGAACCGCATTCCTGACCACCGCCGGCTTTCGCGATGTGCTCGAGACCGGCTACGAGAAAAGGTTCGAGCAATACGACGTCTTCATGGACAAACCGCCGCCCCTAGTGCCGCGCCATTGGCGCCTGCCGGTCCCGGAGCGGATTACGGCAGACGGTGCAATACTCGAGCCGCTGGACGAGAATGCGGTCGCCCAACTCGCGGCAGAGTTGCAGGCGCAACAGATTGAAGCCGCTGCGGTCGGCTTCATCAACAGCTACGCGAATCCTACGCACGAGCGACGCGTTCGCGAACTGCTACGGGATGCGCTACCGGACCTGTGGGTCACAACCTCCGCCGAGGTCAGTCCGGAGATCCGCGAGTACGACCGCTTCTCGACAGCCTGCGCCAACGCCTACATCCAGCCCTTGATGGCCGGGTACCTGAACCGGCTATCTCAGCGGCTCGGCGACGAAGGCATCGCCTGCCCACTGTTTCTGATGATGTCCGGCGGTGGGCTGACGACTCTGCAAACCGCCATGCAACTGCCCATCCGGCTCGTCGAATCCGGGCCAGCAGGCGGCGCCATCCTCGCCAGCGATCTAGCGCGGCAGGCCGGCTTAGACGAAGTGTTGTCGTTCGACATGGGCGGCACCACGGCGAAGATCTGTTTGATCGCGGACGGCACGCCTGAACGCGGGCGGGTGTTCGAGGTGGCGCGCATGTACCGGGACCTGAAGGGCAGCGGCCTCCCAGTCCGTATCCCGGTCATCGAGATGGTAGAGATCGGCGCCGGCGGCGGGTCCGTCGCGCGTGTGGACGGGATGAAGCGCATTTCCGTTGGCCCGGACAGCGCCGGCGCCGATCCCGGTCCCGCCTGCTATGGCCGCGGCGGGCAACGCCCGACGGTGACCGATGCAAATCTGGTGCTGGGGCGACTGGACCCGGCGCGCTTTGCCGGCGGCAAGGTGAAGCTCGATCCCTTGGCTGCGGAGGCCGCACTAACGCGTGACGTGGGTACGCCATTGAACCTGTCGGCACCTTGGGCCGCCGCCGGCGTAAGCGAGATCGTCGAGGAGAACATGGCGAACGCCGCCCGCGTCCACGCAATAGAACGCGGCAAGGTGATCGGCCGCCACACCATGATCGCCTTTGGTGGCGGCGCCCCGGCGCACGCCGCCCGCGTTGCCGACAAGCTAGGGATCGGCAGTGTGTTGGTGCCAACCGGTGCGGGCGTTGGCTCCGCCATCGGCTTCCTGCGCGCGCCGGTGTTTTATCAAGTCGTCCGGAGCCGCCATGGGGTGCTGGCAGATCTTCCGCTCGATGAGATCAACGCGATGCTGCATGCAATGTCAGAGGAGGCGACCGCTCTGGTTCGCGCTGGCGCCAGCGATGCAGCACTGACTGAGTCTCGGCAAGTCGACATGCGATATGTCGGACAGGGCCATGAATTGGTTGTCGAATTGCCGCGCCGGGCGCTGCAAGCCAGCGACTTGCCCGACCTACGGGGCGCATTCGAAGCCCTTTACCGCAACAGCTATGGCGTGACGATCCCCGCGCAGGCTGTCGAGGTTCTGACCTGGTCGCTGACAGTAGCCGCGCCAACCGCGACACCTGACACCGTGGACGAAACCTCGTTTGAAGAAACACCCGCCCAACCCGTCGGCACGCGCCCGTTGTTCGACGCACAACGCGGCAACGCGGTTGATGTCCCGCTCTATCAGCGGGATGTCCTTCCACCCGGCGCCCGGATCGCTGGTCCCGCGGTGATCGCCGAGGATGAGACCACGACGCTGGTCCCGGAGGGATGGACCGCGCGCATCGACGGCCGCCGCTACATCGCGATGGACAAGGGCGGGAGCGACTGACATGGCCCAAACCGACATGCTCGAACACATCCAGATGCAAGTGATGTGGAATCGGCTGATCGCCGTCGTCGAGGAGCAAGCCCAGGTCTTACTGCGCACCGCCTTCGGTTCGGTTGCGCGGGAAGCCGGCGATCTGTCCGCCGGCATTTATGATCCGCAGGGGCGTATGTTGGCCCAGGCGGTCACCGGCACACCCGGCCACGTCAACACCATGGCCGCGGCAATCGACCACTTCATCGAACGCTTCCCGCTCGACACGATGCGGGAGGGCGACGTCTACACGACCAACGACCCGTGGATGGGCACAGGGCACCTCTTCGATTTCGTCGTTGTGACACCAGTGTTTCGCACTGGTGAGCTCGTAGCCTTGGTCGCATCGACCTGCCATCTGGTCGATGTCGGCGGCATTGGCTTCTCGGCAGATGGGCGAAGCGTCTACGAAGAAGGCATCTGTATTCCCCATTGCAAGCTGTTCGACGCCGGCGTCCTCAACGAAACGTTGCTCGAAGTCATCGAAACCAACGTGCGGGAGCCGATAGAAGTCCGCGGCGACCTGCTCGCATTGGTGAGCTGCAACAACGCGGGCTGCGCGCGGCTGATCGACATGATGGACGAATTCGATCTGCCGAGCATCGCGCCGCTGGCGGAGTTCATCCTCGACAATTCGCGCCGGGCGATGATCGAGGCCATCGGCCGCGTGCCAGCCGGCACCTATCGCGGCACCATGCAGCTCGATGGCTATGAAGCGCCGGTCGACCTGCAGCTCTCGATGACCGTTTCGGCGGACGGCATCCACCTCGACTACACGGGAAGTTCGACGGCGTCGCCGTTCGGTATCAACTCACCGAAGTGCTACTCCGACGCCTACTCGATCTTCGGCCTTAAGTGCATTGTCGCGCCCGAGGTGCCAAACAATGCTGGTTCGTTGGCGCCCCTGACGGTCGCTGCGCCTAAGGACACCATCGTCAACCCGCAACGCCCCGCGCCAGTGACAGCGCGACACGTCATCGGTCAAATGCTGCCCGACCTGGTATTTGGCTGCTTGCACCAGGCCATCGATGGCGGCGTGCAGGCGGAAAGCGCCGGCTCGATCTGGGTCCTGGCGATGAGCGGCGCGAAGCCCGGCGGCGGCCGGTTCAACACGATGAGCGTCAGTGTCGGCGGTGTTGGCGCGCGGCCGACCAAGGATGGCTTGAGCTCGACAGCATTTCCATCCGGCGTCGGCGCGATACCGGTGGAGGTGACGGAGGCGGGGACGCCGCTGGTGTTCCGGCGCCGCGAGCTTCTGACCGATTCCGGTGGCGCCGGACGCTATCGCGGCGGCCTCAGCCAGATCGTCGAGATTGAATCGCGCGCGGACCAGCCCTTCACGATCTCCGCCGCCACCTTCGACCGGATCCAAAACCCAGCGCGCGGGCGAGAGGTAGGCGCACCCGGTGTCGCCGGGCGGTTCGGTCTGATCGACGGCGAAACGTTCCAAACCAAGAGCCTACACACGATCCCGCCGGGCGACCGCTTGTTTGTCGAGTTGCCTGGCGGCGGCGGGTTCGGCGACCCCCAAGCACGGAACCGCGACGCCGTGCGCGACGACGTGCGCGCGGGTTATGTATCGCCGGACGCGGCCCGGGACATCTACGGCTTGGAAGGAACCGACGAGTCCTAGGCGCTTTCGATCTGATGCTTGATCATCAGGATCTCTGTTTCGTGCGACACACAGAGCTGGTGCCAGCGGCGGTCACTCATCCCGTCCGACCGCCAGGCGACAAGTGACACAATGCACTGGTCGGCCGGCTGTCCGACAGTCGGTCCGGGCACGATGCGGGCAATGATGCGCCGTGCCATTTTCACTGGGTCGGGCGTGCCGCCGATATCGTAGTAGACGACTAGATTGGCCGGGTCCGTTTCGATCCGCACATAGGTCTTGTCGCCGCTGAACAGGGATGTGCCTTCGAAGACGCCGTCGGCGAGCGCCTTGCGCCCCCAACTGCCGAGCGCCCAATCGCCCTGTTTCATACCGTCGGCCATAAAGGCGAAGGCTTGTTCCGCCGGCACAGCCACTTCGATGCTGGCGCTGTGACAATATGGATCGGTCATCCGTGGTTCCCTTCAGGCTGGCGGTGGCGTCAGCCAAGTCTCGTGTAGGTGCAGCCAGCCGACACCGCCCGGTGTTCCGTCGTTCAGATGGAGCCAGGCCGAGGCGAGGATTGTCCCCGCGGGGCCGCCGTGTTTCGTCCAAATCTCGTGATAGGTGACCAGCCCATGGTGGTCGACCGTCTGCCGCAGGGTCGCCTCTGCAATGCCGATTTGGAAGCCCACACCGCTGCGCGCACCGTGTCGCTGCCGAAACCGGCCCACCACGCTGTCCCGCGTCTCCGTCTGTCCGTCCGGATTGATGATGACGAAATCCGGCTCAAGCGCATCGGCGAAGCCAGCGAACGCGTCGGCGGTCTCAAGAACCTGTCCGGTCGTCCATCCCTCGATCACCTGATGCAATCGTACCACCTCGCGAACGAACACATCAGTCATCTGGTCGGCCGGGATTGCGGTGACATGCGGGCTTCGCGGGACACGATATGCCGTTCCCGCAGAATACCCGCCGGACGGTAGAGCAGCATCAGCGCCAGGACCAGACCGATCAGCACAATTCGCACCGCCGCGGCCTGGGTCTGGAAGTCGGGCGGCAACACCGCGGCGATGACCGCACCGCTGCCCGACCAGAGCGCCCACACCACGACACCCCCTAGGATGGCGCCAAGGTTATTGCCGCTGCCACCGACGATTAGCATCACGTAGACCTGGAAGGTGACGATCGGCAGAAAGTCCTGGGGGCTGATGAAACCAACGAAGTTGGCATAGAGCGCGCCGGCCAGGCCCATCACAGCGCAACCGACCACAAAAGCTTGCAGCCGATAGGCGAAGACGTTCTTGCCCAACGCCGCCGCGGCCTGCTCGTCTTCCCGGATGGCTCGCAGTACCCGGCCCCAAGGAGAACGGACCATTTGCTCGAATGCCCAATAGACCGCACCGATGCAGAGGACGCAGATACCCAGATACAGCAGGTTGTCGACGAGGTTTGACTCCGACAAACCGGACAAGGGCTTCGGCAAGGAATAGAGACCGTTCGGCCCCCGCGTGACCGACTGCAGGTTCAGCGCCAGCAGTTGAATCGTCACGGCGATCCCGAAGGTTGAGATCGCCAGGAAATCCTCACGCAAACGCAACGTCACGAAACCGACGACAAATGCGGCAATCGCGGACGTGACGATGGCGCCCAGATAGCCGATAGGCACCGGCAAACCAAAACCGCCGAACAGCGTGTCCGGATAAGCCGGGCCGGTGAGAATCGCCGATGTGTAGGCGCCGACCGCAAAGAAACCGACCACACCGACGTTGAACAACCCCGTAAAGCCCCACTGCATGTTGAGGCCCAGGCAAGTCAGCGAAAAGAACGACGCAAAGGTCAGGAAGAAGGCGGCGAACGAAAGCAGCGACAAAGCGTCCATCAGTCGCGCCCACCCAACAAGCCTTGCGGCCGCACCAACAGGATGGCCAGCATCAGCATGAATGACACGGCCTCGCGATAGGCCGATAGGCCGATAGCGACGGCGAAAGATTGAGACAGGCCGATAAACAACGCGCCCAACAGCGTGCCATAAATGTTGCCGACGCCACCGATGATCAGGGCCGCGAACATCGGCAGCAACAGACTGAAGCCCATTTCCGGCCGGAGTTCCACGATATGCCCCTGCAAGGCCCCGGCCAGAGTCGCCAAGCTGGCGCCGACAATCCATGTCCAGCGAATGACGGCGCGCGTATCGATCCCGTTGACCCGCGCCAGTGTGGGGTTCTCGGCGGTCGCCCGCATCCAACGGCCCATCGTTGTGCGCGTCAGATACAGATGCAGCGCCAAGACCGACAGACCAGCCAGCACGACGATGGCGATATCGTCCGGCACGACCCGCACCGACGGCAGGATCTCCACCGCGCGTGGGATGAAGAAACTGAAGTTGATTGGATCGCCCCCGGCGATCAGCGTGATGAGGTTGCGCCCCATCAGCGACACACCGAAGGCCGCCATGATGAGGGTGATGCGCGAGGCACTCTTGTCGCGCAATTGGCGGAACAGCAGCCAATCGACAATCAGGACCATCAAGCTGGTGGCGACCATCGCGAAGCCGATCGACACCAGTAATGGCCAACCAAATGCCAGCGGTCCGATCGAGCCGATGCCAGCGCCAAACAACGCGACGAAACCGAGGGAAAAGTACGCGCCCGTCGCGACAATCTCGCCCTGCGCGAAATTGGCGAAGCGCAGGATGTTGTAGATCATGCTGAGGCCAATGGCGCCCAGCGAAATGATGGCGGCAAAGACAATGCCATCGGCGACGAATTGCATCACTGCTGAGCCAACCGCGATCTGTCGCCGAGGTAGAGCGCGCCGATCTCCGGGCTGTCGAGCAAGTCGGCGGCATCGCCCTGCATATGCTCCCGGCCCTCGGCCAGGACGTAACCACGATCGGAAACCTGAAGCGCCGCGCGCGCATTCTGCTCGACGATGAGGATCGTGATCCCGGCATCGCGAATCCGGCGCAGTTGCCCGAACACCGCCTGCGTCAGTTTTGGCGAAAGCCCGGCCGAGGGCTCGTCCAGCATCAACAGTTTCGGCGCCGACATCAGCGCCCGCCCGAACGCCACCATCTGCCGTTGACCCCCCGACAGGCGTCCGGCCCGCCGTCGGCCCAGGCCAGCCAAGTCGGGGAACAGCGCCAGCACGCGCTCCCGCCGCGCGGCGATCTCCTGGCGGTCGAAATCGGCACCAAGTGCCAGGTTTTCGTCGACGGACAAACGGGCGAAGACATTCTCCGTCTGCGGGACGTACGCGATCCCCTCTCGGACAAGTTGGTGGGTCGGCGATCCGGTAATGTCCCGGTCCAAGAACAGCGCACGTCCCTCGGCGATCGGCACCAAGCCGATCACGGCTTTGATCAGCGTCGACTTGCCGGCCCCATTCGGCCCCAGCACCGTCACGATTTCGCCGTCCTGAACCGTCAGCGAGACACCGCGGAGGATCGGCAGCGACGGCGTGTAGCCGGCCACGATGCTCTGAATGTCCAGGACGGCGGGCATGGACTAGGCGGGCGTGCCACCAAGGAACGCGTCGAGCACACGCGGATCCCGTTGCACCTCGTCGGCCGTGCCCTGGGTCAACAGGGCGCCGTCGGCCATCACCAGGATCGGCTCGCACAGCGACATCACCAGGTCCATGTTGTGCTCGATGATCAGGAAGGTGATGCCGCGTTTGTTCAGATCGGCGATGTGGTCGACGATCTCGCCAAGCAGTGTCGGATTGATCCCGGCCCCCGGCTCGTCGAGCAGGATCATCTTCGGCTCGGACATCAGCGCACGGCCCAACTCCAGCAACTTCAATTGCCCGCCGGAGAGTTGGTTGGCCGGCGCGTCACCGAGGTGGAAGAGGCCAAGGAACTCCAGGATCTCGATCGCCTGTTCCCGAATCTGGTGTTCCTGGTTGCGCACCGCACCGCCGCGCAGCCAGTTGTTCCAGAACCGCTCCCCCAGTTGGCGTTGGGGGACCGTCATCAGGTTTTCGAGCACCGTCATCTCGGCAAACGGCCGTGGGATCTGAAAGGTCCGCACCAGGCCCAGGCGAAAAATCTCGAAATCGCGCAGGTTGGTGACGTCGTGGCCGTCGAACAGAATTTGCCCACCTGTTGGCGGAAAGGCCCCGGCGAGCAGGTTGAATGTCGTGGTCTTGCCGGCACCGTTGGGGCCGATCAGGCCCGTGATCGTGCCCTCACCGACCTCGAAACTGACGCCATTTACGGCATGCAGCCCGCCAAAATCCTTGGACAGCTCTACAACTTTGAGCATAGCGACAGAAGGCCTCGACAATCTAGCTTGAGTGATGACTCGGCGGACGGCGGGAGGGTATTATGCTGAGAACAATTTCGGGTATCAAATAACCGCCCCAAATTACAGGGAGACCTTCGGGCTCATGAAAACAATAGCGCTCGCAACAATCGGCTTGGCCGGCGCGGCAACACTCGTCTTGGGTGGGGTGACACAACCGGCCCATGCCCAGGACTGTACGTATAAGGTCGGCTCAGTTCTATCTCTGACAGGTTCCTACGGTGCATTCGGCGTGCCGATTTCCAAAGCCGCGCAGTTGGCCGTGGAGCAGGTGAACGAAGCTCGCGGCGATATCGGCTGCGAACTCGAATACGACGTCCGTGATTCCCAGACCCAGGCATCTGTCGCCGTGGACTCCGCCCGGAAGCTGATCGACCTGGACGGTGTCACGGCGCTCGTCGGGCCGATCTCCTCCGGCATCACCGCACCGCTGCTGACCTCGGTAACAGTGGAGGAGGATGTGCTGGTCATCGCGACCGCCTCGACCTCTTCGACCTTCACCAACATGGCCAGGGACGGCGAAACAAAGGGTCTGTTCTTCCGGACCTTACCGGCTGACTCCCTACAGGCTGTCGCCACCGCCAAGATGGCGTGGGACGCCGGCTTTCGGAATCCGGCCATCATTTACCTCAACAACGACTGGGGCGTGAACAATCAGGACGAGTTCGCCGCGGCGTTTGAGGTGCTCGGCGGTACGGTGGCGGAAGCTGTTGCCTACAACGCAGACCAGGCGTCCTACCGGTCCGAAGTCAACAAGGCCCTCGCCGGCGAACCGGACTCCCTCTACATCCTGTCGACCCCGCAAGATGGTTTGAAGATTGTCCGCGAATGGGTGCGGTTCGAAGGGCCCGGTGGCATGGTGCTCGCCCAAGGCATGAACGACGCAGCCTTCACCGACAGTCTCGACGAAGAGCTGCTGGCAGACGCCTGGTTCATCACGCCCGGCACGCCGGAGCCGTCATCGGTCGATCGGCTGGAGCGTGATATGCAAGCGCGGTGGGAGATCAGTGCGGACGGCCCGGGTCGTGGTTCCGGTTATGACGCGGGAGCGTTGATTGCTTTGGCGCACGTTGCGGCGGCGATCAACGACGATGCCCATGACGGCCAGACCCTGGCCAAATACGTACGCGACCTTACCGGTCCCGAAGGCGAAGTCTTCTTCGCCGACGTCGAGGGCTACCGGCAAGCCATCGCCATGCTGCAGGAAGGCAAGAAGGTCCGCTATGTCGGTCCGACCGGTCCGGTGCAGTTCGACGAGTTCGGCGACGTTGCCGTGCCGTTCATCGGGCAGCAGTTCCGCAACGGCGGCTACGAGGATGCGATGCAGATCTCCCTCGACGACGTCCGCACCATCAAGGCGCAAGCCACTGAAGCAAACTGAGTAATGGGCGGGATGAGCTGATGGCTCATCCCGCCCAAACCATGCGGGATCGAAAGCAGCGGATCGGCTGCATTGTTCCTTCGATAAATGTAACTATCGAAGACGATCTGCGGGCGCTTTGTCCGGCTGGCGTCGGTATACATTTCGCGCGTGCCGACGTGGATCAAACGCGCCCGGTCGACGAACAGCTAAAACAAATGGTCGATGCGGCGCCTGGCTTGGCAGTAATGCTCGCCAAGACCGGCGTAAGCATGGTCGCCTTCGCCTGCACCTCCGCCAGTTTCCTCAACGGCGCCAAGGGGAATCGCGCGCTCACGGCGGCAATCGCTGACATGAGTGGTATTCCCACCGTTACCACCGCGACCGCAGTAGTCGATGCACTGGAAGCTGTCGGCGCCCCCCGTATCGGTCTCGCCACGCCCTATCTGCAATGGGTCTACGAGCGGGAGGTAGAATTTCTCGCAGAGCACGACGTCGAGGTGATCGCCGCGAACGGACTTGATCGCCGCGGCGGCCAGGATATCAGTGGCATCGATCTCGACACGATCCGAACCCTGGTCGCCGAAGTTAACAATGATGCTACCGATGCAATCCTTGTGAGCTGCACCGACTTGCCCGTCTTGCTGCTGATCGACGAGCTCGAGGCGAAGTTCGGAAAACCGGTGATCACCAGCAATCAGGCAACCTACTGGGCCTGTGCACGGTATCTCGGTCTCGCACCGATGACCGGATATGGCCGGCTGCTCCGGGAACAGCTTTAGTCCGCAGCGTTCTGGTTGTAGCGCATGATGCGCCCGTGCCGCCCGTCCTTGTCGCGTTCAAGGTCGTAGCAGTCGCCTGCCGGGCCGGTCCGCCGTTCGAGCACAGCCTGAACGGCGGCTTCGTCATCCGCGTCCAGCCGCAGGGAGAACACGCGCTTGTTCTCTTCGATGTGGCGGGCTGACGTTGCACCGACAATGGCGCCTGCGACGCCGGGCCGGTCTAGTACCCAGCGCAATGCAACAATCGGGATACTCACCCCGTGCTTCCTTGCAACGCCATCGAGCGCACGGAGCAATTGTTGAAACAGCGCCCAGCCGCCGAAGTCGTCGATGATCAGCTTGTATTTGGTGAGCGAGCGGTTGTCGAAGGGCTCAGCCGGCTCCGCCGCGTCGAGCCATCGTGCCGACAGGAACCCACCGGCCAATGTCCCGTAACACAGTTGATGCATCCCATGTTCGGCACAAAATCCGACAACGCCATCTTCGGGCCGCAAATCAATCGGCGAGTATTGCGGCTGGTTGGCGATGAGGCTCACACCGGCCCCGACCAGTTCGCGCAGCCGCGCCCGATTGAAGTTGGTCGTTCCCAGATGCGCGATTTTGCCGGCCTGCTGCAGCTTCTGCAGGATCAAGGCCGTTTCGATGTATCCCGGCGTATTTGTATCCCACCAATGGAATTGCACGAGGTCGAGGCGATCCACCCGCAACCGCCGCAGTGACCGGTCGATGATGCCGGTGACATAGGCCTCGTCGACAGTGCCGAGGCGGTCGTAATCCGGCACGAACTTTGTGTGGATCTCGACCCGCTTGCCCAGGTCCGGATAGTCGGTCCGAAACGCGCCGATCCGTTCCTCGACCCCGGTGTAATGATCCGCACAATCGAAGGTGGTGATCCCGGCCTCGACAAACGTCGCCATGTCTCGAACCGCCGCCTGGTGTTCCACGGTTCCGTGGCCGCCGGCCAGGTGCCAGCCCCCTTTGATCAGCCGCGAAATCGTGTGGCCGGGCGCTAACGTCGCCCGTTCGACCTCAGTCATCCACCCTCGGCTTTGGCGTGCCGGTGCTCTCGGAATGGCGAAACTGGCGCGTCCCGACCCGGGAGATCCGGAAGCGCGCGCCGCAGTTGATATCCGGGCAAGCAATATCGGTCTCGGTGTTCAACCAATCGTTCTCGTCCGTCTTGCGCTGCTTCGCCGGCAGCAGCGGCAGCAGTGGCGCCAGCGTGTAGATTGACCAGGTCTGGTCGGCCGGCATGTGAATATGCTCGCCGCGCAAATAGAAGTGGTCACCGGTCTTAGCCCCGCACCAGCATGGCTTGTCCCCGGAAACCCACTCGATCTTCAGGTCGTAAAGCTCGAAGGCGTCGTCTGCCATTGATTCCTCCTGGCGCACGGTAAACTATTGCGCCGCTTTGCAAAATCATCCGGGCACAAAAGATGTCGACCTCGCCGAAACCAGACCGCCATGCGTTGGCGCCGGGTCTCGAGATCAGCCGTTTGGTGACGGGCTTGTGGCAAGTGGCCGATATGGAACGCGGCGGCCAAACCCTCGACCCGGCGGCCGCCGCATCAGCCTTGGGCGGCTATGTCGAGGCCGGCTTCGACACCTTTGACATGGCCGACCACTACGGCAGCGCCGAACTGATCGCCGGTCACCTGCGCCGGCAAAGCGCGCCCGGCAAGGAACCGATCCTGATGACGAAGTGGGTCCCGGAACCGGGGGCGATGTCCGCCGAGATCGTCCGCGCCGGTGTCCAGCAGCGCCTCGACCGGTTGGGTGTCGAGAAGATCGACCTTCTACAATTTCATTGGTGGAGCTACGAACACCCCGGCTACATCGACGCATTGGATGAACTCGCGCGAATGCGCGACGAAGGTCTGATCGGCCACCTCGGCCTCACCAACTTCAACACCGATCATCTGCGGCTGCTCCTGGCGCACGGTATCCCGCTCGTCTCCAACCAGGTTTCCTTCTCCCTCCTCGACCGGCGCGCCGCCGGCGACATGGCCTCGCTGTGTACGGACAAGGGCATCGGTGTACTGGCCTATGGCACCTTGGCCGGCGGCTTCCTGTCCGAGAAGTGGCTCGGCGTGCCGGAATCGGATGCCGAAGCGATCGCGGACTGGAGCAAGATGAAGTACCGCCGCTTCATCGATGCCATCGGCGGCTGGCCCGCGTTGCAGGCCGTCCTCCAAGCCTTGGCGGATGTCGCGCGCCGGCACGACGTTTCCATCCCCAACGTCGCGACACGCTGGGTTCTGGAGCAACCCGCCGTCGCCGCCGTCGTCGTCGGCGCCAGACCCGGCGAGCGCGCCCATTGGGAGGACAATCTACAAGTCTTCTCCTTCGCGCTCGATGAGGCGGATAGGAAACGAATTGACGACGCCGTCCAGCAAACCAAACCCGTTCCGGGCGATTGCGGTGACGAATACCGCCGCCCACCGTTCCTGACGGCATCGGGCGACCTCAGCGACCACCTGCGCAGCCTACCTCGCGTGTACACCGCACAAGATGACCCATCGCGACCGGACCGGGCGCACGTTGCGTCGGGAAGTGCCTGGGAAAGCATCGGCGGCTATGCGCGCGCGGTAAAGCTGGGCGACCGCATTCTCGTCAGCGGCACCACCGCGACCCACGGCGCGAGCACGGCAATCTGCCCCGGCGATGCCGCGTCCCAGACCGTGTTCATCCTGGACAAGATCGCCGCGGCCCTACAGGCCTGCGAAGCAAACCTGGCCGACGTCGTTCGCACCAGAGTTTATCTCCGTGACATCGGCGACGCCGAAGCCGTCGCCCGCGTGCACGGCCGATACTTTGCGGATGTCAGACCTGCCAACGCGGTCATCGAGGTGGCAGGCCTTGTTCCCCCATATAGTGTTGAGATAGAGGCCGAGGCGATCCTACAGCCGAGCTAGCGCTGGATCAGATCACGCTGTCCCGGCGTAGGGCATCGATGGCATCCGGGTCGTAGCCCAGATCGGCAAGTACGCTATCGGTATCGGCTCCCAACACCGGGGGCGCCTCCGGTACCCGTGTCGGGGTCTCAGTCAGCCGCAGCGGGACGCCGAGGCTCCGAAGTGGGCCGGCGTTAGGATGATCCCAGTTCACCACCATCTCGTTGGCGGAGGTTTGCGGGTCGGCGAGGGCTTCGTCCACGGTATTGATCTGACCGCTGGGGATGCCCGCTTGGGCGAGGCGTTCAAGCCAGTCGCCCGAATCGCGTGATTTCAACACCTGCTGCATCAGGCTTTCCAGGATCTGCCGGTTCTCGACGCGCCCGGCATTGGTCTTGAACCGGGGATCTTTGCTCCATTCTTGCTGCCCAAGCGCATCCGCAAGCTGCGCGAATTGACCGTCGTTGCCGACCGCAATGACAATCCGGCCGTCGGCGCAGTCGAAATCCCGGTACGGCACGATGTTGGGATGGGCGTTACCGAACCGTTGCGGCGGTTGCCCGGTGAGAAAATGATTTGCCGCGACATTGATCAGCATCGCCAGGCTTGTCGCGAAGAGGTTGGCTTCGACGCGTTGTCCCAGACCCGTCCGTTGCCGCGCTTGTAATGCGGCAAGGATACCCATCGCCGCCTGTTGGCCGGTGCAGACGTCGACGATCGCCACGCCCAGCTTCATCGGCGCGCCATCCGGCTCGCCGGTGATGCTCATCAGGCCACTTTCCGCCTGCAGCAAAAAGTCGTAACCCGGCCGCGCTGCCTTCGGGCCGCGGTTGCCGTAACCGGTGATCTGGCAATGCACCAGGCATGGCGCCTCGCGGCGGCGCCATGCCTCATCGAAACCCCACTTTTCGAGCGTCCCGACCTTGAAGTTCTCAACCAGCACATCGGCAGTGGATAGCAACTCGTTCAGGATCTGCCGGCCGCGGTCTTCCTTGAGATTGAGGGTGACACTCCGCTTGTTGCGGTTGACGCTCAGAAAGTAAGCGGACTCGCCACCGGCAAAGGGCGGCCCCCAGCCACGCGTTTCATCGCCGCGGACCGGCTGTTCAATCTTGATGACGTCGGCGCCCATGTCGGCCAGGTTCATAGTGCACAGCGGCCCGGCCAGGACCCGGCTCAGGTCGATCACCCGCAGACCCGCGAGCGCACCCTCGCTGTTAACGCTCACGACCGTCCACGTCCCGCTTTCTTGGGTCGCACCTTGCTTTGTTCGACCGCTTTGTCACGCGCATAGCTCAGCGCAATGATGATGGACTGTATGAGCGTCACCTGTGCGGCGATCGGACGAAACCGATGTACGTCCGCGTCCTTCACGACAAACGACAGCGTTGCATGTTTGGCCAGCGGGCTCACCACTGTATCTGTAATAGTGAGCGTCGGTATGCCGCGGATGAACACATCCTGCACCACCTCCACCACCGGCGGCGCATATTCGGCGAAACTGACTGCAACCAAAAGGTCGTCGGGTGTAAGTGACGCAACCTGCTGCGGCACCATCCCGCCGACGAAATCCAGCAGATGGCAGCGCATCTCCAGTCGCGTTAACCCATAGGCGAAATAGGCGGCGAGCGGGAAAGCGCGCCGCTGTCCGATGACGAACACATCACGCGCATTCTGCAACATCTGCATCGCCTGCAGCAGGTCCTCCTGCGCGACGCTCTCGCTAAGTTCGTTCAGCGTCAACGCGCTCGCGTTGGCGAACTCCTGCAGGATGGTTAGGGGGTCGCCTTCGGCGGCGTCAGCCAGCTTGTCACGATGCTCATGGATGCGGCCACGGTACACCGGCGCCCCTTCGATTAGCCGCAGGCGAAACACCCGCTGCATGTCGGAGAACCCGGTGTATCCAAAAACCTGCGCGAAGCGCACCAGGCTGGACGGCTGCACACCGATCGCCTCCGCCAGCACGACCACGGTCTCCAGCGCAAACCCGTCGGGATCATCGAGTGCCGATTGGGCGATGCGCTGGAGCTGGGGGCTCAGCGTGTCATAGCGCTCATGAATGACCTTGCGCAGTTGGTCAAACGAGGCCGGGGGCGAGGACCCCTGGGCTTGTCGCCGCATCCTGATCTCACTCACCATTAAAAAGGACCGATCGATCCTACAGCGGATACCCCAAATCCGCCGAGGCGTCCCTGCGGAAGATAATTTCCAATATTGACAAGGATAGAAAATTCATTCTTTATAACGAATAGAAAGAAAATTCTAGCAGGGAGTGATGGCAAGCCACATCGGTTTCATCGGCATCGGTTTGATGGGGCATGGAATGGCGAAGAACCTTCGCCAGAAGGGCTACCCCGTGACGGCGATGGCCTACCGAAACCGCGCCCGGCTGGAGGACCTGTTCGCGTTAGGCGTTGAAGAGGTCTCGTCTCCCCGCGAGGTCGCAGCGGCCAGCGAGGTGGTCATTCTCTGTGTGACCGGAGCGCCCGAGGTCGAAAAAATCGCCTATGGCGAAACCGGGTTTCTGGCTGGAATTCGATCCGGGCAGATCGTCATCGACTGCACGACCAGCGAACCCGCGATGACGGCCCGTCTCGAACAGGATCTTGCGGAGAAGGGCGCCAGACTGGCCGATGCGCCGCTGGCACGGACGCCGGTCGAGGCCGAGTCCGGGCGCCTCAACACAATGGTCGGCGCCCCGGATGACCTATTCGCCGAGATCAAGCCGATCCTCGAAGCGTTCTGCGAGAACATCTTCCACGTCGGCGACACGGGCGCCGGCCACAAGACCAAGCTCATCTACAACTTCCTGACGATGGGGCAGGCGTCGATGATCGCCGAAGCCCTCTGCGCTTGCGCCGCAACCGGGGTGGACTTGGCCAGGTTCGCCGAGGTCGTCTCCGCCGGCGGCGCCAACAGCGGGATCTTCCAACTGATCGTGCCAAAGGCGCTAGAGGGCGACCTGACCGGTCTGCAGTTCAGCCTGGCGAACGCCGAGAAGGACCTGAGGTACTACACGCACCTTACGGAATCGGTCCCATTGACCGGACAACTGGGCGCGGGCGTCCACGCCGCGCTGATCCAAGCACTCAAACTCGCCCCGGATGGCCTGGTGGGCAGCGTCATTGCCGCCCAGTCCGAGTTGAACAAGCAGCCGATCGTCTAGGAACGTTCACAACGACACGACCGCAGTACCAGGAGGAACAAATGGCAAAGAAGGAAGACTTCAAGGTCTCGCGCCGGCAGCTGTTGCTAGGCAGCGCAGCCACGGCGGGGGCAACTGTATTTGGGCCGTGGAAACACAACCGTGTGTATGCCCAGGCGACGGACAAACCGATCCTGCTCGGCATCACGTCCGACGCCAGCGGCCAGTTCGCGAACAGCGGTGCCTCGGATCGGCGCGGCATGGCCATGGCCATTGCCGAATTCAACGAAAAGGGCGGCGTACTTGGCCGGCAGGTCGAGACCGTTCACATCGATACTGAGACCAGTCCCGCGACGGGCACCCGGGTGGCGGAGCGCTTCATCACTCGGAACGAAGTGTCGTTCCTGATCGGCGCCGTGAGCTCCGGCGTCGCGAACGCCATTTCGCAGGTCGCGCAGAAACACGGCGTGGTCTATCTGAATACGAACTCGAGCTCGCCGACCGAGTCCGGTGAGAACTGCCACCGCGTCAAATTCGTTTGGGATGGCAACGGCAGCAACTTTGCCCAAGCCGCCGTGCGCAACGCGATTACTGCGTTCGGTGATCAGTGGCTGCTGCTGACCAACGACTATGTATGGGGTCACAACACTTCCAAAGCCACCCGCGAACTCGCGGAAGCGGCTGGCGCTTCGATCATCGATGAAATCCTGGTGCCCCAGGGCACACGGGATTTCAGCTCCATCCTGCTGCAGGTGCAGCAGGCGGGTCCGAAGGTTGTGGCGGCTGCCGTCGGCGGCGATGACCAGAAGGCGATGCGCCAACAAGTCGCCCAACTTGAACTCGGTAACGGCATCGCCTGGATCAACAATCAGCAGGACTGGCCAGACGTCTACGGTCTTCCGCTGGACAACCTGTTCGGTGTTTTCGGAACCACCTGGTATTGGAACCTGGACCTGCCGGGCGTCCAGGATTTTGTGGCCAGGTATCAGGCCATGTTCCCCGACACGCGCATGCGGGTACCCGGGAACGTGTTCTACAACGGCTACATGGCAACGCGCGAACTGCTGTCCGCCGTCGAGCGTGCCGGTACCACCAACAACATCGCGGTCATCAAGGAGTTGGAGAACATCAAGGTCTCTGCGAACGACCGCATGCAGCATCACGACGCGTTCATGAATCCGAACACCCATCAGATGCAACAAACGATCTACTTGGCGACCGCCAACGCCGGTACCGAGAACTCTGACGACATGTTCAAGATCCTCAGTTCCTCGGCGCCGGATGATGTTGCCGATCCGAATGCCGAGGCGGCGTGCAAAATGGAGTCCTACGAGGACACGCCGACCTACGAAACCTGATCACGGGAACTTGGCCGGCGCCATCAGGTGCCGGCCATTTTTTTTCGCGCTGATGGATCTAGTTCCCCACATCGTTAACGGCCTCAGCCTGGGCCTGCTATTCGCGCTGATTGCGTTGGGCTTCATGCTGATTGTCGGCGTCATGGAGGTCATCAACCTCGCCCACGGCTCGCTGTTTGCGCTGGGGGCGTATGTCGCCATGGTGATTATCAATCCCGCCTTCGCGGACTTCGGCGGGATTTATGCGGCCTATGTCGGACTGCCTCTGCCGATGCGTTATGTGCTGGCGATCGTCGTCGCACCGGCCCTGGTTGCCGTTGTTGGCATGGGGCTCGAAGTTTGCATGCGCCGCACCTACGGCAAGGACCCGCTTTATGGACTGCTGCTGACGTTCGGTGCCGCCCTCGTGCTGGAAGAAACGATCCGGCTGATTTGGGGGCCGACCGAACAGGTTCTAACTGTGCCGCAGGGAATCTCGGGAGCGTTCCTGTTCGGCGGCCTAATCTATTCGAAATACCGTTTCTTCGCGGCCGCTTTCGCGCTGCTCGCCATTCTGCTGGTTTGGCTGTTTCTGGAGCGCACGCCATACGGCGCGGTCATCAAGGCGGGTGCCCACGATAGTGAGATGGTGCGCGCCCTCGGCATCAACCTGACGCGACTGCGCCTGCTCGTTTTCGCCCTCGGAACGGCGTTGGCAGCACTCGCGGGAATCATTATGACCCCGATCTGGGGGCTGCGTCCCCATGTCGGTGTCGACGCAGTTGTGCCGGCGTTCCTGATCATTGTGCTCGGCGGTGTGGGGAGTTTCTGGGGCGCGGTGATTGCCGGCGTGCTTGTCGGCCTCGCTGTTGGTCTGACCGGCTCCTTCGCGTCGCAATGGTCCCTGTTGTCGATGTATCTCTTGCTGATCGCCGTGGTGACGTTTCGGGCGCGCGGACTGTTCGGCAAGAAAAGCGTGTTGGAGCTGTAGGCCGTGACCCCAACGACCGATGGCGGCCGGCTGATCACCGGCCCCATGCTGATCCTTTTCGCCGCGCTGGTAACGTTGCCATTCTGGGTGCAGAGCGTCGGTCTGTACCAGTATCTCGGTGTCGAGGTCGCGATTTGGATGATCTACGCGCTCGGCTTCAATCTGTTGTTGGGATATGGGGGGCTGCCGTCATTTGGTCACGGTGCCTTTCTCGGCGTTGGCGCTTACGCATTCGGTCTCGCGCAGTTCCATGTGCTGGAGAATTTATGGGTCGGCCTATTGGCGGCGATTCTAGTTGGCATCGTTGCTGGCGGCATAGTGGGCCTATTCCTGGCGCACCGGCGCGGCATCTATTTCGCCCTGCTGACCGTCGCGTTCGGCCAGGTCTTTTGGTTCGTTTCGCTGAAATGGTTTTCGGTCACCGGCGGTGAGGACGGGCTGCTAGGCATACCGCGGCCGAGCGCCGACTTTGGGTTGGTCGAATTCGACCTTAGCAGCAACCTTTCACTCTATTACTTCACTCTCGCCGTGCTCATGATCGTCGTCGTCGCGCTGTGGCGCCTCGTGCATTCGCCCTTCGGCAAGGTTGTGCGCGCGATCAAGCAGAACGAAACCCGCGCCAGCTTCCTCGGCTACAACGTTCGACTCTACAAATGGGCCGTATTCACGCTGTCGGCGACGACGGCGGCCCTGGCAGGCGGCTTGTTCGCGATGGCTCAGCAGAGTGCCTTTCCAGACGTGATGAACCTCGTCTCGTCCGGCACCATTGTCATGATGGTGCTGATTGGCGGCGGTTTTGTCAGCTTCTGGGGGCCAGTCATCGGCGTCACCGTATTCTTCGTGGCGCGCGACGTGATTGGGTCGATCACCGAGACCTGGCTGCTCTGGTTCGGTCTGATGTTCATGCTTTCAGTCTTGTTCAAGCCCGAGGGCGTCGCCGGACTGTGGCAGGATTCGTCCGGCGAAAGCCCGGCGTGAGCCAAACATCCGGCATCCTCGCCATCCTGCGGCGCTGAGCATGGCTCTGTTCGAAGCGCAACACCTGCACAAACGGTTCGGCGACCAGGTCGTTCTCGAAGAGATCAACCTGTCGTTCGAAGCGGGCCAGCTTAGCGGAATTATGGGACCGAACGGTGCCGGCAAGACGACCTGCTTCAATCTGCTGACCGGTCTGTACAAGCCAGACCGCGGGCAAATCACCTTTGGCACAGAGAACATCACAGGCCTTCCACCGCACACGATCGCCCAGAAGGGCATCGCCCGTTCGTTTCAGATCATCAATCTATTCGACGAGTACAGCGTTCTGGAGAACGTCGTCATTGCCTTGCCACGTGTACGGGACCACGGCTTCACATGCCACCGTGCCCTCACCAACGATAGTGAGACCGCCGACCGCGCGGCGAACGTCCTCGCCCAAGTTGGCCTGGCCGGGCGCGAGCACGAGAACGCGGCCGACCTGTCCTACGGCGATCGGCGCGCATTGGAAATCGCTTTGGCGATCGCCGCGGAGCCGCGCCTGTTATTCCTCGATGAACCGACCTCCGGGGTCGGCACCGAGGGAACGGCGCGGCTGACCGAACTCATCGAGAGTCTCAAGGAACGCTACACGATCGTCATTATCGAACACGACATGCGCTTCCTCTTTGAGGTCGCCGACCGGATCTCGGTAATTCACTGGGGTCAGGTCATCGCTGAGGGCACCCCGGATGAACTCCGAACCAACAAATGGGTGCAGGCGTCCAACCTTGGAAAGTTGGTCTGATGCTGCAGGTCAGTGGCATCGACACATACTACGGCGAGACTCAGGTACTGTTTGGTCCATCACTCACAGTCGGGGAGGGCGAGGTCGTTGCGCTGCTCGGGCCGAACGGTGCGGGAAAGACCACGACACTACGCTCCATTCTCGGTCTGACACCACCGCGTCGCGGACAGATCGTCTTCAACGGCAGCAGCATCACCGGCAAGCCGACCCATGAAATCGCTCGCGATGGTGTCGGCTGGGTTCCGGACGATCGGCGGATCTTTCCGACTCTGACCGTCGAACGAAACCTGGCCATCGCCCGCAAGAAGACTGCCTTTCGCGCTTGGACTCTCGGCGAGATGTTCGAGATCTTCACGCCGCTCGAATACTTGATGAAGCGCGAATGCGAGAACCTGTCCGGCGGCGAGATGCAGATGGTCGCCATCTCCCGCGCCTTGCTAGGCGCGCCGGGGCTCGTCTTGTTCGACGAGCCGTCTCAGGGCCTTGCGCCAAAGATTGTCCAGGACGTGATGAAGACGGTGGAGCGTCTCAAGCAGGAAGGCATATCGGTGCTGATCGTCGAGCAGAACGCGGTGAGCGCGCTTGGCGTCAGCGACCGTGTCTATGTCATGGACTTGGGCCGTGTCGTCCACGAAGGCCCGGCCGATGCCCTGCTGGAAGACGCGTCGGCGCGGCAACAGCTATTGGGTATGTGACGATGGCCAACGCACCCCTCCTTGAGGTCGACAAGCTGGTCAAGGTCTATCGGCGCGGCCTGTTCGGCGGCGAAGAGACGTTCCGGTTGGAAGCGGATTTCCGTGTCGCCGACCCGGCCGTCGTCGGCATGATGGGACCGAATGGTTCTGGCAAGACCACTTTGTTCGAGTTGATCACCGGCAGCAATGCGCCAACCGGCGGCGAGGTGCGTTGCCTCGGCCGCAACATTCACCGGGTCAAGTATCGGGAGCGCGATCGCCTGGCGATTCACTATCACCAGTCCTATCAGGTTCGGCATTTCCGGCGAACGACGCCAAGCGTCTTGCTGGACTCCGCCGGCTCCGACTACCCGATGATCCATCTGTTCGACGAACCCCAGTTCAACACCCAGGACGGCTACATCGGTTTCATGCTCGATTTCTTTCGGCGGCTCCGCAGCGAGAGCCGTCTCGTGTTTGTCTGCGTGCACCCGAACGAACCGTTTCATTTGCAGATCATCGAGGAGATCTGCGAGCAGTTCATCTTTGTCGAAAGCGGCAAACTGACCCATGCGCCTGACTTCGCCGCGCTGACCGCAATCCCCGCCGTCCGCAACTACCTCGGCCGTCTGGCGCCGCCGGTGGCAGCATGAAACCGGTTACGCCCAGCCTCGATTTCGGTCGCGACCTGCGCGATCTCCACACCCTGCAGGACAAGGTCGCCTGGGTCCCCGGCGGTTACGGCGGCCTCGGCGAGGCAATCTGTTGGGGACTGGCCATGCAAGGCGCCCGCGTTGTTGTCAGCGGCCGGGACGAAGCCAAGGCTCTCCGACTATCTAACAGCCTGAAGGACGCCGGTTTCGACGCCCTCGCACTGCCCGTCGACGTGCACAACGTCAGCGAGATCCGGGATGCGGCCGACCATGTGGTCACCGGCTTCGGTAGCCTCGATGTCTTGGTGAACTGTGTCGGTATCCAGATCGAGCAGCCATTGCAGGAGGTGACGGAGGAAGCATTCGATGAGGTTTACGCGACCAATTTGAAAGCGGCGATGTTTCTGGGTCAGGCGGCCGCTCGTCACCAACTTGCAGGCGCCACTGATGGCGTGACTTGGGGCCGCCAAGTGCATCTGTTGTCCGTCCGCTCCCAACTTGGCATCCGCAAACGCGGCTACTCCGCCTATTGCAGCACCAAGGGCGGCATGGCCCTGCTGATCAAACAGCACGCGGTGGAGCTGGCCCCGCAGGGCATCACCGTGAACGGCGTCGCCCCGACCTTCGTTTATACCGAGCTGATCCGCTACATTGTCGAGGATCCCGCGTATCACGACTCGTTGGTGAGCCGAATCCCCGTCGGCCGCATCGCGGACCCGAAGGACGTCGTTGCACCGGTGCTGTTCTTTTGTTCACCCGGGGCAGGCTTTGTCACCGGACAGACGTTGTATGTCGACGGAGGCATCACCGCTTCGCAGTAGTCGGAGATTCGTCGGCCGGCAGCAGTTGCGTTAGGTTTGACCGAACTAGGGAGGATGGCATGCGCGCATGCGTTCTGCACGCGGCGGAGGATCTCCGCCTGGAGGACTGGCAGGACAAGGAAATGGCGCCGGACGATGTTCGCATCCAGTTCGGCGCCGGCGGCATTTGCGGCTCGGACCTGCATTACTACTACGAGGGCCGGATCGGTGATTACCCTGTCCTCGAACCGCTGGTTCTGGGTCATGAGGTGGCCGGCCGCGTTGTCGAGATCGGTGCCGAGGTCACCGGGCTGCGTGTCGGCGACAAGGTCGCCATCGACCCCAGCATGCCGTGCCGCCAGTGCGCGTACTGCCGGTCGGGTCGCGAGAATTTGTGCACCGACATGCATTTCTTGGGCAGCGCACGCCGCCAGCCACACACCCAGGGCGTCTTTCAGGAACTGCTGACTATGCCGGCGCGGCAATGTCA
>JANQOE010000133.1 GCA_028279245.1 Alphaproteobacteria bacterium | reverse complement strand
CTTCACATCTGACAATTAGGCATGGTCGGCCGGTTCCGCCGCCTGGTGCGGCGCCTCGGGTACGACGTCCTGCCCTTCCCCGGGGCGGCGCCACATTGGGCGCGCATCGCGGAATTGCTGGCCCACCACAAGATCTCGCTCGTCCTGGATGTCGGCGCCAATGCCGGCCAATACGCGACGGCGATCCGCAACAACGGCTATCGCGGACCGATTGTCTCTTATGAGCCGACCGCCGGCGCGCATGCGGCGCTGGTGCAGGCGGCCGGTGCGAATCCGGATTGGATTGTGGCGCCGCGCTGTGCGGTGGGAGACGCCGCGCATGATGCTGTTTCGATCAATGCGTCGGCGGAGTCCGATATGAGTTCGCTGTTGCCGATGACCGATCAGGCCAAACAGCACATGCCAACCGCGGCCTTAGGGGTGGAAGAAACGGTGCCGATGGTGACATTGGCGGGTGAGTGGCCGGCACGGGTCTCGTCCACCGACCGGGTGTTCCTAAAGGTCGACACCCAGGGTTATGAGGACAAGGTTCTCGACGGGTTGGGCGGTCGGCTCGATGCACTGACCGGGTTGCAACTCGAAATTGGGTTGCAGGCCATCTACGAAGGACAAAAGGACTATCTGGGGATCCTGAATCGTGTCACCCGCGCGGGGTTTGAGGCGGCGTTTGTCGTGCCGGGCTACTACAGCCGGCACTACCGGCGCATGATCGACTTCGACATGGTCTGGTTCCGCTCCTAGCCGCGGGCGCGTGGGTGGGCGGACCGGTACACGTTCATAAGCTGGGCTGCGTCGACCTTGGTGTAGCGCTGGGTCGTGCTGAGCGACGCATGTCCCAGTAGTTCCTGGATGGTGCGCAAGTCACCGCCGCCGGCCAGCAGGTGGGTGGCGAAGCTGTGGCGAAGGGCGTGCGGGGTGGCGCTGGCTGGTAGGCCGAGGGTCAGACGCAGGCGTTCGACCGTCTTCTGGACGGTGCGCGCGCCGAGCCGCCCGCCACGGATGCCGACGAACAGTGGATCGTCTGGTCCGCCGGCATGTGGCGTTAGGGCCAGGTAGGAAGCGATGGCCTGGCGTACGACGGCCAGGACCGGTACCTCGCGTTGCTTGTTGCCCTTGCCGGTGATGCGCAGCACGTCCGTGCCATCGCCGGATCCAATGTCGCCGCGATTGAGGCTGAGGGCTTCGCTGTTGCGCAGGCCGCACCCGTACAACAACAGCAAGACCGCCGTGTCGCGCGCGATGACCCATTCGGACTGGCCGCTGTTCTGCGTGGCCGACAGCAGGTCGGCGGTCTCCGTCATGGCGAGGGCGCGGGGAATCGCCTGATGTTGGCGCGGGCTGCGGATCGTGCGCACAGCAGCGTTGTGCGCATGTCCGTGGCGGTCAAGGTGGCGGAGGAAGTTGCGCACCGACGAGAGTGCGCGGGCGGTCGAGCTGCGCGCGAACCCTTCGCTCAGGCGGTTGGCCATCCAGGCGCGGAAGTCAGCCGGTCGCAGACCTTCGAGGTGGCCAAGGGCCGGCGCTTCGCCGAGATGGTCGGTCAGGAAAAGCAGGAAGGCATCAAGGTCGCGCGCGTAGGCGGCGACCGTGTGGTGCGAGGCACGGCGTTCAGCCGCCAGCCATCCGTGCCAGGCACGGATAGCCGTGTCGAGATCGCTCACGTCGGGGCGCCGACCCAAATTCGAATGCAGTGTTCGACGATCCGCGCCAGGAAGCCGTAGAGCTCGGTGCTTTGACCCTTGCGGAACATGGTGGCTTGCCGTGTGCCTAGGGCCAACATCGCCGGTGGCGCCGATTGCCGGACCTGCAGGCGCAGCAGTGCCTCTGCCCGGATGAGGCCGGCGGCGTTGCCGTAGATCTGCCGGTCCGCCTGCGGTGTCTCGCGGAACAGGCTCTCCCGCTCCTTCGGCAGCAGGCTCGTGACAAAGCCGGACGGCACGACATGGATGCCGTTCTTGGCGATCCGCGGCACCTCGCCCGATTCAATGCAGAGCGTCGCGACGTCGACGTCCAGGACCACGGTCAGGTCGGTTGTCAGGGTTTCGATCAGATGTTCGAAGGTGCGGCAGGCCAGCAGCTTTAGCACCGCATCGTGCACGCGGGTCTGACTTTGCCGGTGGGCGCGGCTGGCATGGAGCAGCGCGTCTTGCCGTTCCTGTACCTGGCCCAGATTGTCGCGCATGCGCGTCAGCATGACCTGCTGGAAATCGACAATCTCCGCGCCACGCCGGGTGTTGGCAAAGGGACGGTTTGGCGGTGTCAGGTTCGTCAGAAGCTCCGGATGGTCGACAAAGAAATCCGGATTGAGACGTAGAAACTCCGCCACAAGAGCTTCGCTTGGCAGCGCTTCCGGGGTCGCCTCTCCTCGCTTCTGCTCTTGCGCTTCGGTCACGCGCGTTCCCCGTTCGGCTTATTCGGCCGCCGCCCGCGGCCCGGCGATCCTTTGGCCGGTCTTCTCCCAGTCGGCCAAGAATTGCGCCAAACCTTTGTCGGTGAGCGGGTGGTTAAACATTTGACGTAGGACGTTCGGTGGTAGCGTCGCGATGTGCGCGCCGATCCGTCCGGCTTCCACAACATGTTTCGGGCTCCGTACGGAAGCGACGAGCACTTCTGTGTCGAACTCCGGGTACTGGTCGTAGATCTCGACAATGTCGGCGATCAGCGCCATGCCCTCGCCGGCAATGTCGTCGACGCGGCCGACGAAGGGCGAGATGAAAGACGCGCCGGCCTTCGCCGCCAGGATCGCCTGGGCTGCCGAAAAACACAGGGTCACATTGACCATGGTGTCGCGGTCGCGCAGCGCCTTGCAGGCTCTGAGGCCGTCGGGGGTCAACGGCACCTTGATGGCGACGTTCGGCGCGATGGCGCGCAATACGTCCGCTTCCGCCAGCATCGCCGCGGTGTCGGTGGCGGTGACTTCGGCGCTGACCGGGCCCGGAACGACGTCGCAGATCTCGGCGATCACGTCGGCCATGTCCCGACCGCTTTTCATCACCAGTGATGGGTTGGTGGTGACGCCATCAACCAATCCGGTCGTGGCCAAGTCCCTGATCTCGTCAATATCAGCCGTGTCGATAAAGAATTTCATTCAATCCTAAACCTCTTGGCTACGGCCTAGTTGGGCCGATACCCGATGGCTAGAGTGTAGCCGATGCCCGACTCGGACGCCACCGCTCCGCAGGATTCTCGCCAGCTCAGCGTGCTGATTCCGCTGCCGCTGGCCGGTCCTTACGACTATCGCGCCAACGGTTACGACGACCTTAGTGACGGCGACTTTGTGGTGGTACCGCTTGGGCCACGCGAAGTGATCGGCGTGGTCTGGGGCGAAGGGCAGGGCGACGTAGATCCGGATAACCTTCGCGCAATCTCCAGTTGTGTTTCCGCCAGTCCGTTGCCGCCGGATCTGCGGACGTTTGTCGAATGGGTGTCGCGCTACACCATGGCGCCACTCGGTTCGGTTTTGCGCATGGCGATGAGTGTGCCGTCGGCATTGGAGCCACCGCGTCCGCGGCGCGCCTACCAACGGGCGGCCGCGGTGCCCGATGGTCTGCGGCTGACCCCCGCGCGGCAGCGGGTGCTGGAGGTGCTGGCCGATGGTCCGCCCAGGGATGCCGCCGATCTGCGCCGTGACGCCGCCGCCAGCCAAGCCGTACTCACCGGTCTCGTCGAGGCCGGCGCGCTGGAGATCGTGCAACTGCCGCCCTTGTTGCCGTTCGGTCACCCCGATACCACCCTTGCCGGGCCGGAGTTGTCTGGGTTGCAGACCGAGGCGGCGCAGGCGTTGTCCGAGGATGTGCGGGCCCGCCGGTTCGCCGTCTCGCTGTTGGAAGGGGTGACGGGATCGGGCAAGACGGAAGTCTATCTTGATGCGGTGGCGACGGCCCTGGCGGACGGCCGGCAAGTTTTGGTGCTGCTGCCGGAAATTGCGTTGACGCCGCAATGGCTCGACCGGTTCGCGCGGCGCTTCGGGACGCAACCGGCGGTCTGGCATTCGGACGTCAAGTCGACGCGGCGCCGGCTGACGTGGCGGGCGGTGGCCAGTGGCGAGGCGCGGGTGGTGGTCGGGGCGCGTTCGGCGCTGTTCCTCCCCTATGCCGAACTGGGGCTGATCGTGGTCGACGAAGAGCATGACCCAGCCTTTAAACAAGAGGACGGCGTTGCCTATCACGCCCGCGATATGGCGATCGTGCGCGGCCAGATCGGCAACTTTCCGGTGATCCTAGTGACGGCCACGCCGTCGCTCGAAACCCGTGTCAATGTCGAACGTGGACGCTACCGCCGTGTGCATTTGCCGGAGCGGCATGGCGTTGCGGTGATGCCGCCGATCGAAGCCATCGACCTGCGTGAGCATGCGCCGCCTCGGGGCGGCTTCCTGGCGCCGCCACTGCGCGAGGCGTTGTCGGAAACCTTGGACCGGGGGGAGCAGGCGTTGCTGTTCCTGAACCGGCGCGGCTATGCCCCGCTGACCCTGTGCCGGCACTGCGGGCACAGGTTTGGCTGTCCGAACTGCACGGCCTGGCTGGTCGAACACCGGTTCCGCCGACAACTGCAATGTCATCATTGCGGATTCACCGTACCCCGTCCGGACGTGTGTCCGAGTTGTGGCACCCCCGACATGCTGGCCGCTTGCGGCCCCGGCGTGGAACGGATTGCTGAGGAGGTTGAGAGCATTCTTCCGGGCAAGCGGATCGCGGTCATGACCAGCGACAATGTGCATGGGCCGGATGACGTCGCTGCGTTGGTGAAGATGATCGCCGAGCGTGAGGTGGATCTGCTGATCGGCACGCAAATGGTGGCGAAGGGCCATCACTTTCCGTTCCTGACGCTGGTCGGCATTGTCGATGCGGACCTTGGCCTGTCGGGTGGCGATCTGCGGGCGGCAGAGCGGACCTATCAAATGTTGCAGCAGGTCGCCGGTCGGGCCGGCCGCGCTGATCATCCGGGTCGGGTCCTTCTGCAAACCTATGATCCGGAGCATCCCGTGTTGACGGCGCTGATCGGTGGCGAAGACGAGAAGTTCTTCCAACTCGAAAAGGAAGCGCGGGAGTTTGGCGGCTGGCCGCCATTCGGCCGGCTGGCGGCGTTGATTGTCAGCGGGCGGGATCCGGACGTGGTCGATCAGGTTGCGGGCGCCTTGGGCCGGGCGGCGCCTGACCAGGAAGGCGTCCGGGTGCTTGGCCCGGCGCCGGCCCCGTTTGCGGTCCTGCGCGGTCAGCACCGCCGCCGGCTGTTGATGAAGACGACCCGGGCAATTCCCGTACAGCCGTTGCTTGGGGACTGGTTAGCTCAGATAAAGGTGCCGTCGAGCGTGCGGGTGCGCGTGGACGTCGATCCTTATAGTTTCCTCTAGCGGCTTAGATAGAAAGATCCCGATATGGCCGACCTGGTCATCTTTGATTGCGACGGCGTGCTGGTCGATAGCGAAGCCATCGGCTGCCGGATCGAGGCCGAGTGTCTGCAAGCGGCCGGCTTCCCAATTACCGTGTCGGAACTGCTAGAGGACTTCGTCGGCAAGAGCGCCGCGACGTGCTACGCCATATTTGCGGAGCGCTTCGGACGTCCGGTGCCGCCCGCAGTTGAGGACGAAATGCGAGCGCGCGTTGCGGCGGCCTTCCGCGCCGAACTGCAGCCGGTTCCAGGAATCCGCGGGGTGCTCGAGGGTGTTGGCGCTCCGGTATGCGTGGCCTCCAGCAGTGAGCCGGCCCGGATCCGGATGAGCCTTGATGTGACCGGCCTCCTGCCGTTCTTCGAGCCGCATCTCTATAGCGCGACGATGGTGGAACATGGCAAACCGGCGCCCGATCTGTTCCTGCACGCGGCGCAACAGATGGGCGTCGACCCGCAGCGGTGTGTGGTGGTCGAGGACAGTGTGTTCGGCATCGAGGCGGGCTTGGCCGCGGGGATGACAGTTATCGGCCTGTCGGCGGCCAGCCATTGCGACACGGCCTATCGTGAGAGGCTGCACAAAGCCGGTCCGTCGTGCGTCGTGCCAACGACTGAAGCCCTGGGCCAGGCGCTGCTAACGCTCTGAAATCAATCGGATTCCCGCCACAGCTTTTCGATGGCCGAAGGCTGCAAACGGGTATTGACCTGTTCTGCTAGATAGTTGGCCAACTGCGGATAGTCGCGGCGCAGGCGGCGGGCCGATTTCGATCGCAGGATCTGTTTGCTTGCCGCCTGCTCCAGCACGCGGCCGCGTGATGCCGTGAACTCGCCGATGTCGATCTGGGCCAGGCGGTGGCCGACATACCCCCAATTGTTGAGAAAGTTGAGAGTCTCACTCGCAATGCCGTGGCGGGCGAGGGTCAGGACCAGACCGACCACGTCATCGATGACGCGGCGGGCGGCCGAAACGTCGCCCTGCGCCATTCTGCGCTTGATGAGCGGCCCGGTGAGGTCGGCATAGTGCTGCAGCATGAAGGGGGCTGTTCCTGGCCGAAATGGCGGCCAGTCGTCGCCAAGATCGACGGCGGGCCAATCGGTGCCGCTGGCCTCGGTCTCCAGGTGAATGAGGGCCGTGTCGTCGCGCAGGTCGCGCCAGGCGATCGTCGCACTCTCCAATCCCAGCCTTTGGATGGCGTCACAACGACTGGCATCGTCCGGTCCTAGGTTCGCGGCCCATGGCAAGTCGTTCAAACGAACGCCGTCGCCGGCGAACCAGTCGATAATCTCCGCCGTCGTGGTCAGGGTTTTCAGCACATACTTGCCGTTGGCCGAACGGAAAGCGTGGACCCGGCAGCCGCGCGCGATGTGGTGAAACGGTTGGGCCAGAATTCGGTCGATCTGCACGTTCGCATTTTCTCCTGAAGGCCGCGCCCCGCAAGGGTTTTTGGTGCGTCAGACCGCGCCTTGTCACGCATGAGGCCATATGCTACCAACCTGTGCCAGCCGCCTTGAGGTCGCTGGTTAAGCGTCGTTTTCTACAACAAAATCAACGCCATAAGCGTTGACCTCGGATCACCAGGGGGCATTCGAAAACCATCGTGGCTGGCGACGAACGAACGCTGGGCGGTTTGGCTGGCCGATACGCCAGCGCTCTGTACGAACTTACGGATGAAGCGCACGCCTTGGACGCGGTCGCCGAAGACCTGCGCGGGCTGCGCCGTCTGATCGACGAAAGCAAAGATCTGGAGAAGTTGGTTCGGAGCCCGCTGATCGACAGCGCCGAAAAGGCCGCGGCGATGCAGCAGGTGTTGGAACAGTCCGGCTGCCACGAACTGGTGAAGCGGTTTGTGGTGGTCGCGGCGCGGAATGGGCGGCTGTTCGTGCTGCCGCAGATGATCGACGCCTTCCTGGCGGAACTGGCGCGGCGGCGTGGTCAGGTCACGGCTGACGTGATTTCGGCGCGGGAGCTGAACGCGCAACAACAAACGGCGGTGGCCGAAGCGCTGAACCAGAAGTTTGGCGGCAAGATTTCGGTGCGCGTCAAGGTCGACCCAAGCTTGATCGGCGGCATGATCGTTCGGGTTGGCTCGCGCATGATCGACTTCTCACTCAAGTCGAAGCTGCAGCGGTTGCAGCTGGCGATGAAGGGAGCTCAATAAATGGAAATTCGCGCGGCTGAAATCTCGGCCATTCTTAAGAAACAGATCGCCGATTTTGAGGTTGAGGCGGACGTTTCGGAAGTCGGCCAGGTGCTGTCGGTCGGCGACGGCGTGGCGCGTGTGTTCGGACTGGACAATGTGCAGGCCGGTGAGCTGGTCGAGTTCCCGGGCGGTATCAGCGGTATGGCGCTGAACCTTGAGACCGACAATGTCGGTGTCGTGATTTTCGGTGACGACCGGGACATTAAAGAAGGCGACACGGTCAAACGAACCGGCGCGATCGTCGATGCGCCGGTCGGCAAGGGCTTGCTGGGCCGGGTCGTTGACGCGCTCGGCAATCCGATTGACGGCGGCCCGGCGATTGACGCGGCGGAACGCCGGTTGGTCGACGTCAAGGCGCCGGGCATCATCCCACGGAAGTCGGTGCATGAACCGGTGCAGACCGGCTTGAAGGCGCTGGACTCCTTGGTGCCGATTGGCCGCGGGCAACGTGAACTGATCATCGGTGACCGGCAGACCGGCAAGACCGCGGTCGCAATCGATACGATCATCAATCAGAAGACCGTCAACGCGAGCAGCGACGAGTCAAAGAAGCTCTACTGCATTTACGTCGCTATCGGGCAGAAGCGCTCCACCGTCGCGCAGGTCGTCAAGACGCTGCAGGACCAAGGCGCGCTGGAATACACCACGGTCGTTGCCGCGACGGCGTCAGAACCGGCGCCGCTGCAGTTCCTGGCGCCGTACACCGCTTGTGCGATGGGCGAGTATTTCCGCGACAACGGCATGCATGTCGTCATCATCTATGACGACTTGTCGAAGCAGGCGACGGCGTATCGTCAGATGTCGCTGTTGCTGCGCCGTCCGCCGGGACGTGAGGCGTTCCCCGGCGACGTGTTCTATTTGCATTCCCGGTTGCTGGAACGCGCCGCCAAGATGAACGAGGAGCATGGCTCGGGGTCGCTCACGGCGCTGCCGGTGATCGAAACCCAGGCCAATGACGTGTCGGCGTACATTCCGACGAACGTCATCTCCATCACCGACGGGCAGATCTTCCTGGAAACGGACCTGTTCTATAAGGGCGTCCGACCGGCGATTAACGTCGGTTTGTCGGTGTCGCGTGTCGGTTCGGCGGCGCAGGTCAAGGCGATGAAACAGGTCGCCGGCCGTATCAAGCTTGAGCTGGCGCAGTATCGCGAGATGGAGGCGTTCGCCCAGTTCGCGTCTGACCTTGATGCGGTGACGCAGCGACTGTTGGCACGCGGTGTGCGGCTGACCGAACTGCTGAAACAGCCGCAGTACCAGCCGCTGGCGGTTGAGGAACAGGTGGTGGCGATTTTTGCTGGCGTCCGCGGCTATCTCGACGCGATCGACGTGGCCAACGTCAACCGCTACGAAGCGCAGTTGCTGGACCACATGCGGAGCCAGCATGGCGATCTGCTGGCGACGATCCGCGACGAACAGGCCTTGTCGGACGAAACCGACAAGAAGCTGGCGGATGTCGTCGACAGCTTCACTAAGTCGTTCGCTTAAGGATACGGTCTCGTAGTCCATGCCGAGCCTTAAGGAATTCCGGGTTCGTATCGCGAACGTGAAGTCGACGGCGCGGATTACCTCCGCGATGAAGATGGTAGCCGGTGCGAAGCTGCGGCGGGCGCAAGAGCAGGCGGAAGCGGCTGGGCCCTATGCGGAACGGATGGACCGCATGCTCAGCTCGGTCGCGGCAAGTGTCGCCGGCTCGGACGGTGCGCCGAAGTTGCTTTCGGGCACGGGCAGCCAGACCAAGCAGCTCTTGGTCGCGGTGAGTGGCGACCGTGGCCTGTGCGGTGGCTTCAACACGAGTATTGCCCGGTACGCACGGCAATTTGTGCAGCAAGCTTTGAACGAGGGGCACGAGCCGCAAATCCTCTGTGTCGGCCGGAAGGCCTCGGGTGTTCTGCAGAGGACGCATGGCTCGCGGATCATCGACACGTTGGAAGACTTATCGAAGCCGGCGCCCTCGTATGCCGGGGCGGTGAGCATCGCCGACCGGCTAACGCAGTTGTACGATGATGGCGAATTCGACGTCTGCACGGTCGTCTACAACAAGTTCGTTTCGGCGCTGACCCAGACGGTCACACCGCAGCAGATCATTCCCTTCCCGGTGCCGGAAGCCGCGGTCGAGGAAGATGCGGGTGCGACGAAGGCGATCTACGAGTATGAGCCGGGAGAGCAGGAGTTGCTGGAGAAGCTGTTGCCGCAGAATCTGTCGGTGCAGATCTACCGGGCACTGCTCGAGTCCTTCGCGTCGGAGCAGGGCGCGCGGATGACGGCGATGGACAATGCGACGCGCAATGCCGGCGAAATGATCAACAACCTGACGCTAAGCTACAACCGTACGCGCCAGGCGGCGATCACCAAGGAACTCATCGAGATTATTTCGGGAGCGGAGGCTCTTTAGAGCCGAAGGAAAGACAGATGGCAAAGAACACTGTTGGTCGCGTGACCCAAGTCATGGGTGCTGTTGTGGACGTTCAATTTGACGGCGACCTGCCGGCGATTCTGAACGCGCTGCACATCAAGCAAGAGAGCGGCACGCTGGTTCTCGAAGTGGCCCAGCATCTTGGTGAGAACACGGTCCGCACCATTGCGATGGACATCACCGAGGGTCTGGTGCGCGGCCAGGAAGCGGTCGATACCGGTGAAGCCATTACGATGCCGGTTGGTCCGCAGACCTTGGGCCGGATTCTCAACGTCGTCGGCGAGCCGGTCGATGAAAGAGGGCCGGTGCCGACTGACAAGCGGTCGCCAATCCACCGGTCAGCCCCGGCGTTTATCGACCAGTCGACCGAGGCCGAGCAGCTGGTCACCGGGATCAAGGTTATCGATCTGCTGACGCCCTACGCCAAGGGCGGCAAGATCGGCCTGTTCGGCGGCGCCGGCGTCGGCAAGACGGTGATTATTCAGGAACTCATCAACAATATCGCCAAGGCGCACGGCGGCTATTCGGTGTTCGCTGGTGTTGGCGAACGGACCCGCGAAGGCAACGACCTCTATCACGAGATGATGGAGTCGGGCGTTATCCAGACCGACGGCGACTCCAAGGCGGCGCTGGTCTACGGCCAGATGAACGAGCCGCCGGGGGCGCGCGCGCGGGTCGCCTTGTCCGGGCTGACCTTGGCCGAGTATTTCCGCGATGAAGAAGGCCAGGACGTGCTGTTCTTCGTCGACAACATCTTCCGTTTCACGCAGGCCGGTTCGGAGGTGTCGGCGCTGCTGGGTCGTATCCCGTCGGCGGTGGGTTATCAGCCGACGCTCGGTACGGACCTTGGCGCCCTGCAGGAGCGCATTACGTCGACCCGGAAGGGTTCGATCACCTCGGTGCAGGCGATCTACGTGCCGGCCGACGACCTGACCGACCCGGCGCCGGCGACGACCTTCTCGCATCTTGACGCAACGACGGTGTTGAACCGGCAGATCGCCGAACTCGGCATCTACCCGGCGGTGGACCCGCTTGACTCGACCTCGCGTATTCTCGACCCGCGGGTCATCGGTGAGGAGCATTACCGGGTGGCGCGTGAGGTGCAGCGGGTGCTGCAGTCCTACAAATCGCTGCAGGAAATCATCGCCATTCTCGGCATGGACGAGTTGAGTGAAGAAGACAAGCTGACGGTGGCGCGGGCGCGCAAGATCCAGCGGTTCCTCAGCCAGCCGTTCCACGTGGCCGAGGTGTTCACGGGACGCGCCGGTAAGTTCGTCAGCGTCGAAGACACGGTTCAGGGCTTCGCCAAGCTGGTGGCGGGCGACTATGACGATCTGCCGGAAGCGGCGTTCTACATGGTCGGCAGCATCGACGAGGCAGTGGCCCAGGCACAGGAGATGGCGGCCGAAGCGGCCTAGCGCCGCGGCGCCGCGAGGCGGAGAATATGGCAGAGAACGCAGTTGCCTTCGAACTGGTGTCACCGGAACGTCTGTTGTTGTCCGAAGATGTGGAAATGGTGGTGATTCCGGGGGCGAGCGGCGATTTTGGCGTGCTCCCGGGCCACAGCCCGGTTCTGTCAAACATCCGCCCCGGCGTCATCCATGTGTTTGGCGGCGGCAACGTGGAGCAACGGATCTTCGTGGCCGGCGGCTTTGCTGAGGTGACAGAGCTGCGGTGCACGGTCCTTGCGGACGAAGCGTTGGTGGTTGATGACATCGACACGGGCGCCGTCGAGAAGAATCTGCAGGATTTGGCCGAGGATCTGACCGAGGCCGGGGACGATGTGGAGCGGACCCGGATCGAAGGGAAAATGGCGGTCGGCCGGGCCATGCTGACCGCGGCCGCGGAGCGCCTTTACCAATAAAATCACCCGACTGGGTACTGCGACGTTGGTACCGAGTTGTTTCTTCCAGGTGTCGACACTAGGCTTAGTGACGGGTGGAGGCACGAATGGCACGCCAAGCGAAACACTGGTCGCTGAACGATATTCGCTGGGAGCGTTTCGACGCGAACCGGGTCGACCCTGAAGTCCTGAAAGTTGTGAAGGCGGCGTCGCTGGTCGAGCGGAATGGCCGGGATTACGCGGCCTATCTGTGCAGTGTGTTCGCCGACGACCCCCAGTTCATGGCGTCGGCCCAGCAATGGGGCCGCGAGGAAAAGCAGCACGGCGAAGCCTTGGCGCGCTGGGCGCAGCTGGCGGACCCGGATTACAACTTCGCCAACAGCTTCAAACAGTTTTCGAGCAAGATCGTCCTGCCGCTGGAGGCCGATGATTCGGTGCGTGGTTCACGCACCGGGGAGTTGATCGCCCGCTGTATGGTCGAGGTCGGGACGTCGTCCTATTACTCGGCGCTGGCGGAGGCGACGCAGGAACCGGTCCTGCAAGAGATCTGCCGGCGTATTGCTGCGGACGAACTGCGGCACTACAAGCTGTTCTACACGCATATGAAACGCTACCAGCGGCGGGAGCGGCTGACGCTGTTGCGGCGCCTGTTTGTCGCGATGTGGCGGATTGGCGAGACAGAAGACGATGAACTTGCCTATGCATATTACGCGGCGAATGTCGGGCGCGGGCCGTATGACCGGCGCGCCTACAACCGGGCCTATATGCGGCGCGCCTATCGCTTCTATCGGCCGCATCATGTGGCGCGCGGCGTGGCGATGATCTTCAAGGCGGTGGGGCTGCGGCCACATTCGCTGCTATCTCAATGGGCGACGCGCCTGGTTTGCCGGTTCGTTAGCTTCCGGGCGCAACGCCTGGCGGCGACTGCCCCCTAGATACAAGGATTTGATATGTTCAATATTCTGACACCGGAGTTCTTGGCGACCGCCTTAGTCGTCGTCCTGGTGCCGGGGACGGGCGTTGTCTACACCCTGTCCTACGGCGTCTTTCGCGGGACCGTGCCCAGCATTGCGGCGGCGTTCGGTTGCACGCTCGGGATCGTGCCGCATCTCGTCGCCAGCATTCTTGGTTTGGCGGCGTTGCTGCATACGAGTGCGGTGGCGTTTCAGGTGGTGAAGCTGGCCGGCATTGCCTACCTGCTGTATCTCGCCTGGGGGCTTTGGCGGCAGAATGGCGGACTGGCGCTTGATCCATCGGCTGGCGGCAACGAACGCGGACAACGCTATGGCAGCATTGTGCTGCGCGGTGCCCTGATCAACATCCTGAACCCGAAGCTGTCGATCTTCTTCCTGGCGTTTCTACCGCAGTTCGTGCCGGCCGCGGCGACCGATGGGCTGCTGCGGATGGGCGTGCTGTCGGCGACGTTTATGTTGCTGACCTTCGTCATCTTTGTCGGCTATGGGGTTGCAGCGAATGCGGTGCGGCAGCGGGTGTTGTCGTCCGTGCGGCTGTCACGTTGGCTGCACCGAACCTTTGCAGCTGCTTTCGCCGGCTTCGCGGTTAAGCTGGCGCTGACCGAACGCTGACTAGCCGAAGCTGGCACCGGTGATGGCCTTGCGCCGCAGTAACGGCGAGGGGCGGTAGCGGTCTTCGCCGTAGCTGGCGGCCAGGTTCTCGATAACACGGGCGATATCGGCCAAGCCGATGCGTTCCGCCCAATCCAGCGGACCCGCTGGGTGGTTCATGCCGAGTTGCATCGCGGTATCTATGTTGCTTCCCGTCGCGACACCCGTAAGAACGGCAGTGGCCGCCTCATTGGCCAGCATGGCCGCGGTGCGCATGACGATCAGCCCAGGTGCATCGTCGATGACGACCACTTGCTTTCCGGCGGCTTGCAGCAAGCCGACCACGGCGTCGACCTGGCTTGCTGAGGCCTGATCCGCGCGCGTGATGGCCAGTGTTTTTGCTGTTGCGTAGTCGCGGGCCAGATCCAGCAAGACGAACGGCGTTCCAGCTTCTGCTGTGCGGAGTGTCGCCGTGCGGCCGTCGGTGATGGTTAGGCTCGCTTCGGCGAGCCGCAGGGTGCCGTCGCCGGATGTTTCGGTGACGGTGACGCCGGCGGCGCGGATGGCCGCGACCAAC
>JANQOE010000124.1 GCA_028279245.1 Alphaproteobacteria bacterium | reverse complement strand
CCGCCGAGGCCCGGCGGGTTGGCGATGGGAGTCGCCGCCGATGCGAGGTCAGGCGTGTAGACCAGCACTTTGCTTTCCGCTTCGAACCCGACGAGCAACCGTTCGTCCGCAAGCCGCGCCATGGACTCCGCGTCGCCTTGCCGCTTGGTCGCGAAAGCCTTGCCGGCGGTGTCGCGGAGTGTGCCCTGGTCTGCCAGTCGAATATCGGTGAGTGTCCCGGACTCACCGTGCATGAGTTCGAAACGAAACCAACGTCCGGTATCACTCAGTGCGACAATCGAGCTTGCATCGTCATCGACTTCGGCTGCTGACAAGCCACCCAGGCCCGGAGCCCGCAAGACGAACCCGCGCCGGAACCGTAGAGCGCCCACTTCGATATCGGCGGCGGCGTCAACGCGTGTTGCCCGAAATCCGTCGTTAGTTTCCGGCGCGGGATCAGCGCCGCTACAGCCGAGCAGCAGCAATACCACAGCACAGGCCATGAAACTCAGCCTGGTCGCGGCTTTCAACAGATGTGCACTCGGGTGAGTCAGGCGGCGCGGCGCCGGCGCGGTGACGGCCCTGGCCGTCCCGGCGTTGTTTCCTCGTCGTCAAACAATTCGGCAAGCTGATCCATCATCGTCCCGCCGAGTTGTTCGGCATCGACAATTGTCACGGCGCGCCGGTAATAGCGGGTCACATCGTGACCGATGCCAATCGCCAGGAGTTCGACGGGCGAGTAGTTTTCGATCCAGGCGATGGCTTCGCGCAGGTGCCGTTCCAGGTAGTTGCCGGGATTGACCGACAGGGTCGAGTCATCGACTGGCGCACCGTCGGAGATGACCATCAGGATCCGCCGTTGTTCGTGCCGCGCCAGCAATCGCTCATGCGCCCACAACAACGCTTCGCCGTCGATATTTTCTTTCAGCAGCCCTTCGCGCAGCATCAGGCCGAGATTGCGTCGCGCCCGCCGCCAAGGTGCATCCGCCGCCTTGTAGATGATGTGGCGCAAGTCGTTGAGCCGGCCGGGGTTCGGCGGCTTGCCGTCCGACAACCAGCGCTCCCGCGCTTGCCCGCCTTTCCAGGCGCGCGTGGTGAACCCGAGGATCTCGACCTTCACCCCGCACCGTTCCAGCGTCCGCGCCAGGATGTCGGCGCTGACCGCCGCGACGGAGATCGGCCGGCCGCGCATCGAACCGGAGTTATCGATCAGCAGCGACACCACCGTGTCGCGGAAGTCCGTATCGTTCTCCAGCTTGAAGCTCAACGGGTGGGTCGGATTGGCGACCACCCGCGCCAGCCGCGCCGTGTCGAGCAGACCTTCTTCCAAATCAAATTGCCAGTCCCGCGACTGCTTTGCCAACAACCGCCGCTGCAACCGGTTCGCCAGCCGCGCGATGACGCTCTGCAAGTGCTGGATCTGCTGATCCAACTGATGCCGGAGCCGTGCCAGTTCCTCCGCATCGCAAAGATCGGAGGCCTCGATGACCTCGTCGAACGTGGTGAGGTACGCCTTGTAGTGCGGCAGGTTCGGATCGTTGCGGAAATTCTCCGGCGGCCGCCAGGGTTCGCCGGGCATCTCCGGATCGTCGTCACCGGTCCCCGGCATCAGGTCGCCTTCAGCCGGTTCGCTTTCCGCTTCGCCGTCCTCGTCGGAGTCGGCAGTGATCTCTTCCCGGTCGCCCATGCTTTGCGGTTGCTGAGCTTCGTCATTCTCGCCCGGTTGATCCGGATTGTCGTCGCCGGATTGGTCGTCCCCGGTTTCCGGTTCTTCCTCCGCCGCGCTATCCTCGACCAGGCCAAGGTCTTCGATCAGGTCGCGCACGCACTCGCTATAGGCCGACTGATCGCCGATCTCTTCGAGCAGGCGCTCCATGCGCTTGCCGATTTTCGTTTCCAGCCACGGCCGCCACAGATCAACCATATGCTTGCCGGACGGTGGCGGCGGCGCGCCGGTCAACAGTTCGCGCACCAGCATCGCGACGGCCGGCGCAATAGGCGCTTGCTCCCGTTCGGTCATGCGGGTGTAGCCTTGAATGCGGCAATGCTCTTCCAAAGCCGTCTCGAGATTCTCCGCGACGCCGCTCATCCGCCGCGCGCCGATCGCTTCGACGCGCGCTTGTTCCACCGCGTCATAGACCGCCCGCGCGGCCGCATTGCGGGGACAGTTCGCGTTGTGCAGTTGCGCGTTGTGGTGCCGCACCCGCAGCGCAATAGCATCCGCTTCGCCACGGACCAGGCTGACTTCCTTGGCTGGCAGATTGCGGCTCGGCAACGGCAGTTGCGCCTCTTCGCCACGCAATTGCGCCGTCTCGGTCCCGAAGTTGACTTGCAGGTCGCTATGCCGTGCCACCGCGCGCAGGGCTGCCGCGGTGACCCGGCGGAACTCCTCGACGCGGTTGTCGTGACCCGCCATCGCAGTGTTTAGGCGCGGTTGCCCGTCGCACTCTCTGGCAGTTCATTGCCAAAACAGCGCTGGTAGTACTCGGCGACCGTGGTCCGCTCCAACTCGTCGCACTTGTTGAGGAAGGTCATGCGGAACCCGGTCGCAACCGAACCGAAGATCGCCGCATTCTCCGCCCAGGTGATGACGGTCCGCGGCGACATCACGGTCGAGATGTCACCCGCAACAAAACCGGCCCGGGTCAGATCGGCGGTTGCCACCATGGCTTGGATCTGCTGCCGGCCTTCCTTGTTGTTGTAGTCCGGACATTTCGCCAGCACGATCTCCAGCTCTTCTTCCGGCTCCAGGTAGTTCAGGGTCGTCACGATGTTCCAGCGGTCCATCTGTCCCTGATTGATCTGCTGAGTGCCGTGGTAGAGGCCGGTCGTGTCGCCGAGACCGACGGTGTTGGTCGTCGAAAACAACCGGAAGCAGCCATGCGGCCGGATCACCGTGTTTTGGTCGAGTAGCGTCAGCCGGCCATCGACCTCCAGGACCCGTTGAATCACGAACATGACGTCGGGGCGTCCCGCGTCGTACTCGTCGAACACCAACGCACAAGGGTGGCGCAGCGCCCACGGCAACAGGCCCTCGCGGAACTCGGTCACCTGCTTGCCGTCGCGCAACACGATGGCGTCCTTGCCGACCAGGTCGATGCGGCTGATATGGCTGTCGAGGTTAACCCGGATGCACGGCCAATTGAGCCGGGCCGCCACCTGTTCGATATGGGTCGACTTCCCGGTGCCATGGTAGCCCTGGATCATCACCCGGCGGTTGTGGGCGAACCCGGCGAGGATGGCCAGGGTGGTCTGCGGGTCGAAGCGGTAGGCCTCGTCGACATCCGGCACATGCTCGGTCATTTCCGAGAAGGCCGGGATTTCCATATCCGTATCCAGCCCGAACACTTGGCGCGCCGAAACGCGGATGTCGGGGCTGTCGGGCAGAGCGTTTTGCTCGGTCGAGGTCATGTCAGCAATCCAGCGGAAGGTGTGACGGTCAGAACGTGGCCGTCTTTTTCAGAAGGTCGTAGGCGTGGTTGATCGTTTTTAGCCGTTCCTCGGCGGACGTATCGCCGCCATTGGCGTCGGGATGATGTTGCTTCACCAGCTCTTTGTAACGTTGTTTGAGCGTTGCCTGACTCAACGGGGGCGTCAAGCCCAGCACCAGCATGGCTTGGCCTTCGGGCGTGGTCGCTTCGCGGGCCGGCCGGTCCTCCGGATCGTCGTCGAACAGTCCGAAAGGATCGCGCATATTGTCCGGGTCCGGACGGCCGCTGAACGGCCAGGTCGGCCGGTGCCAGACGGTATCGCCGCGCCGCTCACGCTCGACGTCCGCCTCGCTCATGCCCGAATAGTAGTTCCAGGCGAGGTTGTAGGCCCTGATATGATCCAGGCAGAACCAGTAATACTCCCGCAGCGCATCCCGCGATTTCGGCGCGCGATACACCCCCGGTGCCTGGCAGCCGGGATGGTCGCACAACCGCAGGCCGGCGCTGCTTTCCTGTCCTCTTGAGACGCTCTCAAGATGTGAAGTCATCCTGCAAATATGCGGTCTGCACGGGGCCGACGCAAGTTGCGCGGGGGTGCGACGTTAGGTGGCTTTTGCGCCGCCGGTATAGTGGTCGGGCCACAAATCCTTAACCACCGGGCTGTCGCTGGCAAAGGCAAAGCAAGTGTCCAGCAACCGCGGCCGATCGGCCTTTTTCGGCTGTTTGCTTTGCCGCAGCGGCCAGATCGTCTGCATGGCCGTGGTCGCCATCGGGCCGGTCAGCTCCACCAGATGGGTGCAGCCGCTGGGCCCGCCCAGCAAGTGCCGGACCTGGCGGTTCCACCCAGGTCCCATGGTTAAGCCCACCAGCTTCTTGAAGTTGGGTGCGGCGCCGGGGCAGATCGCAAAGGGGCCTTTCTCGGTCACCGCCTCGACCGCCTGAACGACAAAGTTGTCGTCGATGGTCAGGCGCAGCCACATCTCATGCACCGGGTCGCCCGGCTCGACCGTACCGCGATGCTTGTTCTCGAAGGCATAGGATTTGGTGTCCGCCAGATAGCCTTCGATGTCCCACAGGCCGTCATCGCGCCGGTATCCTTTACAGACCACACGGCGCGTGTGGATGGCCTGACGCGGGGCGGGGGCGGGCAGGGGCATGACGATGCCTAGTTGGTCTTCTCGGCCGCGTTGTCAACGGCATCGGTGGGCCGTGGCGTAATCCGCAGCAGGGTGATCTGGTTGCCCTGGCGTCGCAAGATGTCGAACCGGAAGCCGTGAAAGGCAAAGGACTGCCCCACATCCGGAATCAGCCGCGCCTCGTGCAGCACCAGCCCGGCGATGGTGGTGGCTTCCTCGTCCGGCAACTCCCAACCGAACTGCCGGTCGAGATCGCGGATCGTCACCGTCCCGTTGACGATGTAGGAGCCGTCGCCCTGCGGCCGTACACCGGCGACCGGCGTATCGTGTTCGTCGGTGATGTCGCCGACGATCTCCTCCAGAATGTCCTCCAGTGTCACCACGCCCATCAGCGCGCCATATTCGTCGACGACGATGGAGAAGTGTTCCCGGCGGCGGCGGAACGCCTGCAACTGGTCGGCCAGATTGGTCGACTCCGGAATGAACCAGGGCAGCGACGCCAGCTTCAGGAAGTCCAGCTTCTCGACGTCGTTCTCGACCCGCCGCAAGGCGCGCAACACGTCCTTCGCGTGCAAGACACCGACAATATTGTCCTCGGTCTCCTTGAACATCGGCAGCCGGGTGAACGGACTGGATAGTAGGATCTCCATCATCTCGGCGCGCGACGCATCCGCGTCGATCAGTTGCACGGCCTTGCGGTGCGTCATCACCGCTGCGACCTCGACCTCCGCCAGGTCGAGGATGCTGCGCAACATGACGCCTTCTTGCGCAACGCCCGCATGCAACGCGATCGTGCCGCGCAGTTCCTGCTCGCGCGCAGCTTTGCTCAACCCGCCACGTTGCGCCGCGCCGACCACGCTCAGCAACACGAGGACGATCCGGGTGACGGCGGCGGTGATCGGCGACAGGATGCCGATGACCGGCCGCAAGATCGGCGCCGCGCCCAATGCCAATCGGTCCGGGTTGCGGATGGCGTAGGTCTTCGGCAAGACCTCGGCGAACACCAGGATCAAACCGGTCATTGCCAGCGTCGCATAGGCCACGCCGGCATCGCCGAACCAGCCCACCAACAGGCTCGTCGCCAATGCCGACGCGAGGATGTTGACGAAGTTGTTGCCCAGCAGGATGCCGCCGATCAAGCTTTCCTGTTGCCGGCGCAGCCGGTTGACCACGCGCGCCCGCCGATCCCCCTGCTTCTCCAACTCGTGCATGCGCGGCCGCGACGCCGCCGTCAGCGCGGTTTCCGAACCGGAGAAGAAAGCGGACAGAAACAGCAGTGCGCCGATTGCGACGGTAATGAATGTCGTGCTTTCCGACATGATGTTGGGTGACTAGCTCCTATGCTTTTGCAGCGGATATGGCGTCGTCGAGCAAACGCCGCACGTTCTCGAGCGGCACGTCGTTCGCCACGAACGCCTGGCCGATGCCGCGGGACAGGATGAAGACATGCCGGCCACCGCTGGCCTTCTTGTCCTTCAGCATCAGGTCGATCAGTTGGTCCGGTTGCCAGTCGGCACCGGCGGCGGGCAGGCCGGTGGGCAGTCCGTTCGCCGCGAAATGCCGCCGCACCCGTGCCGCGTCGGCGGCGGGGCACAGCCCAAGTTGGGCCGAGAGCTCGTAGGCCATACAGCAGCCGATCGCCACGGCCTCGCCATGCAGCAGTCCGCCACCATAGCCCATCGCCGATTCGAAGGCATGCCCAAAGGTGTGTCCGAGATTCAGCAGTGCCCGTTGTCCGGCCTCGCGTTCATCGGCGGCGACGATGCGCGCCTTGGCCCGGCAACTTGTCTCGACCGCGTGGGTCATGGCGGCGCTTTGGCCGTCGACAACCGCCGGGCCGTTCGTTTCGCACCATTTGAAAAAGTCGGGATCGTCGATCAGGCCATATTTGACCGTCTCGGCATAACCGGCCAGCAACTCTCGGCGCGGCAAACTGTTCAACGCAGCGACATCCGCTAGGACCAGGCGCGGCTGATAGAAACTGCCGACCAGGTTCTTGCCGTGCTTGGTGTTGATCGCGGTCTTGCCGCCAACGGAACTGTCGACTTGCGCCAACAAAGTCGTCGGCACCTGGATGAAATCGACGCCCCTGAGCAACAGGCTGGCGGTGACACCCACCAGGTCGCCGATCACGCCGCCGCCCAATGCTATCAGTGTCGTCTTGCGGTCGACGCCCTGCGCCAATAGCAGATCCAGCAACGCCTCAAGTTCGGCGAAGGATTTTGTCTGCTCGCCGGATTTCAGCACCACCTCGGCGGTTGCGACACCGGCATTGCTGAGCGATGCGCGCAACGGCGGCAGATGCAGCGGCGCCACATTCTCGTCGGTGACGATCACACATTGCGCACCGCGCAACACCGGGCGCACATGGTCCGCCGCCGTCTCTATCAGCCGATCGCCGATCAGGATGTCATAACTCCGCTCACCCAGCGCGACGGGGACACGGCTGGTCATGGTGCCTCCGCCTTGCTGTGGGCTTGCAACGCCGTAACGACCCGCGCCACCGTCGCATCGACACTGCCGTCATCCGCGTCAACCACAATCGGCGCCTCGGCATAGATCGGATAGCGCGCGTCCATAAGGTTCCGCAGCACGGCTTCCGGGTCTTGGTCTTTCAGCAGTGGCCGGTCGTCACGGCGTGCGGTGCGTGCCAACAGCGTGGCGAGGCTGGCCCGCAACCAAACAGCGGTGCCTTTCGCCGCGATCGCCGCGCGCGTGTCCGCATCGATAAAGGCGCCGCCGCCCGTCGCGATGACTTGCACCGGCTCGTCCAATAGCCGCGCCAGCACACGGCGTTCACCGTCGCGAAAGGCCGCTTCGCCGTGCATCTCGAATATGTCTTCGATCGGGCAGCCCGCCGCTTTCTCGATCTCCGTGTCCGCATCGACGAACGCGAGGTCGAGTCGGCTGGCAAGCCGCCGTCCGACGGAGGTCTTGCCGGCGCCCATCAGGCCGACCAGGACAACCGACCGGGTCGCCGCCCAAGGCTCAGACGGACCAGGGTCTAATTGCATGATTCGATTTGGGAAACGAGTTTACAGAATGCCGCAGAATCGCCATTTTAGATGTTAATATATCATGAGTCTTTGCGCCCGTACCATTCTCGGGCTTCGAGTGGCGGCCGTCGTGGCCGCCGCGCAGCAGAGTGAGACAACGCACTCAAGATGAAACGCCCTCTCGTGGTTCTTGTTGCTGTTTTTGCCCTGGTGATCGCGGGTGGCGCCGTATTTCTCGCGACCTGGGAAATCCCGCCGCCGACCCATACGATCGAAACAGTCATACCCAATGACCGGTTCCCCCGTTAGACGGCTCTTCATACCGCTACTCGCGTCGGTTGTGTTGGTCGGTTGGCCGCTGGCCGCCGCGGCGCAAGGCACCGGCGGACCCATCCGCCTGTCGCCGCCCCGTCCGTTGGTGACGACCCCCCAGCCAACCGCGCCCGCGGAAGAAGCGCCGGCGGTCGCCCCACAGCAACTGCCGAATGTCCCCGGCGTGTCGGTCCAGGGTTTGGACCGGGTCGAGGGCGAGGCGGTTGGCACCCTCGGCCCCCGTCAGGGCGGCTTAGGCGCGGATCTATGGGCCGGCGCGGACCGCGCGTTGGTCGAACGGCTGCTGCCGCAACTGCCGGCCCAAAGCCAAAGCCGCGCCGTCCGCGATCTAACACGCCGTTTGCTATTGACCGCCGCCACGCCACCGGCCGGTCAAGGGCAACAGAACTTTGTAGCGCTGCGGGCCGAACGCCTGCTGGCGATGGGCGACACCGATGCCGCCGCCCAGCTTATCGGCAACACGCCGCCCCGGCAGCGGGATGATGCGCTGCTCACCGTCGGTGTCCAAGCCGACCTGCTGCGTTACGACCTCAACAATGTCTGCGCCGAAGTGGACAACAATCCGTCGGTCCTCTCGGTTTTCTGGCAGCAGGCAACCATCCTATGCCGCGTCTTGGAAGGCGACGAGAGCGGCGCGACCCTCGGTCTCGACTTGTTGCGGGAGCAGGGGGTCAACGACCCGCTCTATTTCGGGCTGATCGACACCCTGATCACCCAGGCCGAAGCAGGTGAGGTTGCCGGCGGCGCCGCCACCCCGCTGAACCTTGCCTTGCTCCGGGCCGCGCGGGCGCAGATTCCGGCCACCATGCTGAGCGGTTCGAGCCCGGCAGTGTTGCGGGCGATCGCGCTCAGTCCCAACGCGGCGGACGAAATCCGGCTCCAGGCCGGCCTCGCCGCCCATCGAGTCGGGGCGCTCGACGACGGGGCCGTGCGGGAGCTGCTGGCAGCCCATGTCGAGGCGGGTGACAGCGAGCTGGCCGCGATCGCCGAACTCATTCTGGCAGCGGCCCGCGAAACCGTCCCAACGGCCAAAGCCGCCGCGCTGCAACGCGGCCTGGCCGCGGCTGAAGAGGCCGGCGTGTTCCCCATCTTCGCGCGGTTGGCGGGCGCTGCCTTCGAAGACCTGAGCCCGAACGCCGACATCGCCTGGGCCGGCCCGTTGGCCATCCGCGCACTCCTGCTCTCGAACAACGCCGATGCTGCGGTCGCCTGGTACCGGGTGGTCCGCTCCGAAGGACGTTTCGACCCGGAGCTGGCCGCGGCGGCCACAGATCTGTGGCCGCTCCTTAGGTTGGCCCATGCGGGGCGAGTCCCGACCGCACTCCCTGAAGCCGCAGCGCCGGACGATAGCACTGCCGCGCGCGACACCGGCCGGTCCATTTCCGAAGCGTCGATTGCCGCACTCGGCGCTGCCGATGCGTCCTCCGCCGGCCGTACTGCGGTTATCGAGCAGTTGGTCACCCCCGCGGCCGCGCCGGCCACCGGCCCGGACAACTTCCCTTACGACAACCGCGATCTGGAAGCCTGGCTGGCCGGCGATAGCGCCGCGGAGCCGCTTGCGCTGGCGCTGCTCGATGCATTCGGCGATCCGCTGCCGCCCACGGTTTGGCGCTCCGTTGCCGGTGCCGACGACACCCGCCAGCCGGTCGACGCCACCCTTTGGCTGACGCTCCAGCAGGCCGCCGACAGCGGCGCCCGCGGCGAAACGCTGTTGCTGGCTCTAGTGATGCTGGGCGACGGCGACCTTGGCCAGGTCAGTCCGTTGGCCTTGCATGGCGCGATCGACGCGCTGCAGAAGGTCGGCCTGTTGGCCGAGGCCCGGCACCTGGCAGTCGAAGCAGCGCTCGCCGCCGGCGCGTAGGTGCACGCCCTCGAGCCGTTCCTCGAGATGCTCGTTGCCGAACGCGGCGCCGCGGCCAACACCGTCGACGCCTACCGCCGCGATCTTACGGATTGTGCCGCCTTCCTCCGCAAGCAGCGGGCCGAGTTACCGACCGCGACCGCCGACCAGCTCCATGCGTACCTGGCGGCGCTCCACAATGGCGGCCTCAGCCCGCGCAGCCAGGCACGGCGGCTCTCGGCACTCCGCCAGTATTACCGGTTCCTGTTCGGCGAGGGCTTGCGGACCGACGACCCGACATCGACGGTCGACAGTCCCCGCCGCAGCCGGCCCCTGCCGAAAGTCCTGACCGAAACCGAGATCGAGGCGCTACTGGCCGTCGCCCGGGATTACCACGACCCCAGGGGCGCCCGGCTGCATGCCTTGGTCGAGATGCTGTACGCGACCGGCATGCGCGTGTCGGAACTCATTGCCCTGCCCCTCGCCGCCATGGCCCGCGACCCGGAAGTGATCATCGTCAAGGGGAAGGGCGGTAAGGAGCGCATGGTGCCGCTCAGTGAGCCGGCGCGGGATGCGGTCCGCGCCTATCTGGCGCACCGTCCATCCTTGTTACCGGCCAAGACAACCTCGCCATGGCTGTTCCCGGCCCGCGGCGGCCGGCCGATCACCCGGCACAGATTCGCCCAACTGCTGAAGGATTTGGCCGCCAAGGCCGGCATCAGCCCCTCGAAAGTCAGTCCACACGTCGTTCGTCATGCTTTTGCCACCCATTTGCTGAACAACGGGGCCGACCTGCGCAGCGTGCAACAAATGCTTGGGCATGCGGACATTTCCACCACCCAGATCTACACCCACGTCCTGAACGAACGCATGCGCCGTCTAGTCGAGCAGCATCATCCCCTGGCCGCTGCCGATTTATCGAGTTGAAATGGCCTCTCCCAATCATCATGTTACAGCCGCTTTACATTAAGCCTTTGGCGACACGGTGTTTGTAGGGATGGGGTCGCGCCGCGACTCTCGCCGAACCTCAGACAGTGGCGCCCTGGACCAGCTCTAACAGGCAGCAGAAACCTTGCCGAACTTTCTTGATTTCGAAAAACCGATCGCCGAACTTGAAGGCAAGGTGGAGGAGTTGCGTCACCTCACCGCCGGCGACGACGGTAGCCCGATCAATATCGAGGAAGAGGTCGCGAAGCTGGAGGACAAGGCCGACCGCCTGTTGCGGCAGACCTACGCGCGCCTCAGCTCATGGCAAAAGGTGCAAGTCGCCCGCCATCCGGACCGGCCACACTTCCTGCGCTACGCCGCCCGCCTGTTCGACGATTTCACGCCACTTGCCGGGGATCGGGCGTACGCCGAGGATCAGGCCCTGGTCGGCGGTTTGGGCCGATTCCGTGGCCATTCCGTGGTTGTCCTGGGTCAGGAGAAGGGCGCCGATACCGAGGGGCGGCTACGCCACAACTTCGGCATGGCGCGGCCCGAGGGCTACCGGAAGGCGCGGCGCCTGATGGAGCTTGCCAGCCGCTTCGGGATTCCGGTGGTCACCTTTGTCGACACCTCTGGCGCCTACCCCGGGGTCGGCGCGGAGGAACGCGGCCAGGCCGAAGCCATTGCTCGCTGCATCGAAACCAGCTTGTCGATCAAGGTGCCGGTGATTTCGGTGATCATCGGCGAAGGCGGGTCCGGCGGTGCCATTGCGCTGGCCTCCGCGAACTCGGTCTACATGCTGGAACATGCCATCTATTCGGTCATCTCGCCGGAAGGCTGCGCCTCGATCCTCTGGCGCAGTGCCGATCATGCCCAGGAAGCGGCCGAGGCGTTGCGCCTGACCGCGCAGGATCTATTGCAACTGCACGTCATCGACGGGGTCGTCAACGAACCCCTCGGCGGCGCCCATCGGCAACCGGACGATGTCATCCTGCGTGTGGGCGACCAGATCGAAGCCGCCCTACGGGAATTGCTGCCGTTGGAAGGTGGCGTTTTGCGCGCGCGGCGCCGCGAGAAGTATCTCGCGATGGGAAAGAACGGCCTCGCCTAGGGGACACTCCGCCGTTCGCTAAAGCCGACCCATTACCAACCGTCACCCCGGACTTGATCCGGGGTCCATCTCGCCGCTCGCGCGAGCCGTGGCATGGATCCCGGGTCAAGCCCGGGATGACAGCTTTCGAAAACCCACCGTTCTACAGCCTGCCGTGGCAGTGCTTGTACTTCTTGCCCGACCCGCACGGACACGGCGCGTTGCGCGGCACCTTGCCCCAGGTTGACGGATCTTTCGGGTCGATGACCGCGGCGGCCGCACGCGCCCGTTGGGCTGCCGGGCGTGGCGCCGTCGTCACGCCGCCTTCGCGGGAGCCGCCCCCGGCGAATTGATCCGTTTCACTTTGGGTTTCCTGCACGGCAGCCGGTGCCTGCGGTTGCGGCACTGCCTCCGGCTGGCGGACCTGGATCTCCAAGTGACTCAGCACCAGGGTGATGCTTTCGCGCAGCCGCCCGAGCATCGCCTCGAACATGTCGAAGGCTTCGCGCTTGTATTCGTTCAGCGGATTCTTTTGTGCGTACGCGCGCAGACCAATGCCTTGCCGCATATGATCCAGGCGAAGCAGGTGATCCTTCCACTGTTGGTCCAACAGTTGCAGCAGCAGTGACTTCTCCGCCGTACGAATCAGTTTCGGTCCGTAGTTCGCGACCTTTTGCGCCATCTTTGACTCGACCTCTTGGGTCAGGCGATGGCGGATCTCCTCGTCGGCGATCCCTTCTTCTTTGGCCCAGTCGGCGACCGGCAGATCGAGCCCGAAGACGCGCAGGATCTCCGTATGAAGCGTCGACGTATCCCATTGCTCGGCGAACGCCTTTTCCGGAATACAGCGGGCGACCAGATCTTCGATCACCTCTTCCCGCATCGCCTGCACGGTTTCCGACACGTCGTCGGTACGCATCAGATCCTTACGCTGCTCATAAATGACCTTGCGCTGGTCATTCATCACGTCATCGTACTGCAGCAGTTGTTTGCGGATCTCGAAGTTACGCGCCTCGACTTTTTGCTGCGCCTTTTCCAACGCCTTGTTGATCCACGGGTGCACGATCGCCTCGCCCTCTTCGAGGCCGAGCTTTTTCAGCATGCCGTCCATGCGTTCAGACCCGAAGATGCGCATCAGGTCGTCTTGCAGCGACAAGAAGAACTTCGAGCCGCCGGGGTCGCCTTGCCGGCCGGAGCGGCCACGCAACTGGTTGTCGATCCGCCGGCTTTCATGGCGTTCCGTACCGACCACGTAGAGGCCGCCGGCTTCCAGCACCTTCTGTTTGTCGGCGGCGATGTCGGCTTCGATCTGCGCGCGTTTCGCAGCGCGTTCGGCCTCGTCGGTGACGCCCTCCAATTCCCGCCAGAGGCGCATCTCAAGATTGCCGCCGAGCTGAATGTCAGTGCCGCGGCCGGCCATATTGGTGGCGATGGTGACCGCGCCCGAATGCCCAGCCTCGGCGATGATGAACGCCTCTTGTTCGTGGTAGCGCGCGTTCAGCACATTATGTGGGATCTTGCGCTTCTTCAGCAGCGCCGCGATCTCTTCTGATTTCTCGATCGACACCGTACCGACCAGGATCGGCTGCCCGCGTTTCTGGCAGTCCTCAATCAGCTCGATCACCGCGTCCATCTTTTCGCCGAAGGTGCGGTAGACCTCGTCGTCGGTGTCTTTCCGAATGCACTCGACATTGGTCGGCAGGTCGATGACTTCGAGCTTGTAAATCTCCGCGAACTCGGACGCTTCCGTCATCGCGGTACCGGTCATGCCGGCGAGCTTCGGGTAGAGCCGGAAATAGTTCTGGAAGGTGATCGAGGCCAAGGTTTGGTTTTCGACCTGGATCTGCACGCCCTCTTTCGCTTCCAGCGCCTGATGCAGGCCTTCGGAAAACCGGCGGCCTTCCATCATGCGGCCGGTAAACTCGTCGATAATCACGACCTTGTTGTTCTTGACGATGTATGCGGTGTCTTTCTCGAACAACGTGTGCGCGCGCAGCGCCTGATTGACGTGGTGCAGCAGCGAGACACTGCCGATGTCGTAGAGGCTGCCGCCTTCCGGCATCATCCCGGCCCCGACCAGCAGGCCCTCCATCGTCTCGACACCCTGTTCGGTCAACGTGACCGAACGCGCCTTCTCGTCTTTCTCATAGTCATCCGGGCCGATCTTCGGCAGCAGCTTGTCGACCTTCTGATACATCTCCGAAGAGTCCTCGGCCGGACCGGAGATGATCAGTGGCGTGCGCGCCTCGTCGATCAGGATCGAGTCGACCTCGTCGACAATTGCGAAGTTGAATTCCCGCTGGACCATGTCGTCCAGCCGGAACTTCATATTGTCCCGCAGATAGTCGAACCCGAACTCGTTGTTGGTGCCGTAGGTGACGTCGCAGGCATAGGCGTCACGCCGTTCCTGGTCGGTCAGCCCGTGCACGATCTTGCCGACCGTCAGCCCCAGGAACTGATAGATCTGGCCCATCCATTCGGCGTCGCGGCCAGCCAGATAGTCGTTGACGGTGACCACATGGGCGCCCTTGCCGGTCAGCGCGTTGAGGTAGACGGGTAGGGTGGCGACCAGGGTCTTGCCTTCGCCGGTCTTCATCTCGGCGATCATGCCTTCATGCAGCACGATGCCGCCGAGCAACTGCACGTCGAAATGGCGCTGTCCCAGGGTCCGTTTCGCCGCCTCCCGCACCGTGGCAAAGGCTTCGACCAGCAAATCGTCGATGGTCTCGCCGGCGTCCAGGCGTGCCCGAAACGCGGCGGTCCGCGCTTTCAGATCCTCGTCCGACAGCTTCTCGAGCTCGGGCTCCAGGTCATTGATGGCGGCGACCGCCTGCCGCTTGGTCCGCAGAAAGCGATCGTTTGCTGTGCCGAAAACCTTTTTGGCGAGGGCGCCAATCATGCCCGAACCCCTAATCGAATAGTCTTGAGAAATCCGAAGTGACGCCGAATCCCCTTGCCGTCCAACATATGGCATCCCGGATCGGCGGCTTCTAGGTCAGGAATCCAAGAATTCTCTAGGTTTCCACCGGCCTGCTGTCAACGCCGCACCGGGGATCACATCACTGTCACCGATGGTCCCTTGCCGCGATCAGGCCCAGGGTGCAGGATGCGGCGCTTTTACCTCGGCTGGCAGTGTGGGCTGGCCCGCAACGCAAGGAAATCCCCATGAAATTCCTGTTGTCCGCCGCCGCCACGCTGGTGGTCGCCGCCGGTTTGACCAACGCCGCATCAGCGCAGGAAGATGCCACAACGGTGCTCGCCCGCGTGAATGGCGAGGAAATCACCCGCGCCGACCTGGATGAGGTCATTGCCCGGCTCGGGCCCCAGGCACAGCAGGCCCCCTTGCAGCTGGTGTTCGACCAGGTGATGGACCGCATCATCAGCCAGCGGCTGCTGGGCGCCGCCGGCCGGGCCGAGGGCCTGGCGGACGATGAGGAGGTGAAGGCACGTCTCGCCGAGGTCGAAGGCGCCATCATCCAGCAGGTCTATCTGGAGCGCTACCTTGAGGCGCAGGTCGACGACGCTGCCGTTCAGGCGCGCTACGACAGTACGGTCGGCGGCCAAGAGCCGGAAGTCGAGGTCCAGGCAAGCCATATCCTGGTGAGCGACGAGGCCGCGGCGAACGCCATCATTGAAGAGCTGGCGGCCGGTGCCGACTTTGCCGCGCTTGCCCAGGAGAAGTCGGAGGGACCGTCGGCCAGCCGCGGTGGCGACCTCGGCTACTTCACGCGTGAAGCCATGGTACCGCCTTTCTCCGAAGCGGCCTTCGCGTTGGAGCCGGGTCAAACGACTGAGGCGCCCGTCCAGACCCAGTTCGGTTGGCACGTGATCATGGTCGTCGACCGGCGCGATGTGGTGCCGCCGACCCTTGAGGAATCGCGCGACGAGATTGCCGCCCAGCTGCAGCAAGAGAGCGTCGGCGCGCTGCTGACCGAACTGCGGTCCGCGGCAACGATCGAGCGGTTCAGTCTCGAAGGCGAACCCCTCGACGCCAACTAACGAAGCTAGTACGTTCCCGCCCCATTTCTGGGGCGGAGGGCACAGTGAAACGGTCACCGATGGCGCCGGATCATTTTCCGGCGGTAGCACCGGTTCCGGGCGTCGAACTGGCGGGCCAGCATATCGGTCTGAAGAAGCCAGGCGCGCGCGACCTGATGGTCGCTCGGTTGGCGCCTGGCACGACGATAGCGGGTGTGCTGACCCAATCCCAATGCCCGTCGGCGCCCATCGTCTGGTGCCGCCAGGCGCTGCAAGGCGGTTCCGCGCGCGCCATCGTCGTCAACTCGGCCAACGCCAACGCCTTCACCGGCGAGCGCGGCGAGACTGCCGTCGAACGCACAATCGACGCCGCCACCGCGGTATTCGATTGCCCGCGCGAGGAAGTGTTCGTCGCCTCGACGGGCGTGATTGGTGAGCCGCTGAACCCGGGCACGATTCCGGCAAAGCTGCCCGAGGTCGTGGCTGAGCTGAACGCAGCAGCTTGGCAGGACGCGGCCGAGGCGATCTGCACCACCGACACCTACCCGAAGGCCGCCAGCCTCGATACGGAGATCGGTGGCGTGCCGGTCCGCCTGGCAGGGATCTCGAAGGGTTCCGGCATGATCGCGCCGGATATGGCGACCATGCTGGCCTTCGTGTTCACCGATGCGGCGATCCCGGCTTCCGTCCTGCAGCAATTGCTGCAGCCGGCCAACGACCGTTCCTTCAACGCCATTACCGTCGACGGCGACACCTCGACCTCCGACACGCTTTTGCTGTGCGCGACGGGCCAGGCCGGACATCCGCCGGTGACGGCGGCCGACGATCCGGCCTTGAACGCGTTTCGCGATTCGCTGACCGACCTTTGCATCGATCTGGCGCAACAAGTCGTGCGCGATGGCGAAGGCGCCCAGAAGTTCGTCACCATAAAGGTGCAGGGCGCGGTCACCGATCAATCGGCGCGTCGGATTGGACTGGCCATCGGCAACTCGCCGCTGGTCAAGACGGCGATTGCCGGCGAAGACGCCAATTGGGGCCGCATCGTCATGGCTGTCGGCAAGGCCGGCGAACAAGCCGACCGCGACAAACTCGGCATTTCGATCGGCGGTGTGCGTATTGCCGAACAGGGTGAGGCCGTGCCGAACTATGACGAAGGCCCGGTGGCCGCCCACATGCGGGGCCGTGACATCGACATCGACATCGACCTAGGCATTGGCGATGGCCAGGCGACGGTTTGGACCTGCGATCTAACCCACGGCTATATCGACATCAATGCGGACTATCGAACTTGATCGCGGCTGCGCCGGCCAACCGCTGCTGACGGAGCGGTTGGCGCTACGCCATCTGCGCCGCACTGACGTCGCGGCCATTGTCCGGTATGCAGGCGACCGCGAGGTCGCGGAGATGACGGCACGCATCCCTCATCCGCTCACCGCTGCAGATGTCGAGGGTTTTGTCGATCGGGCATCTGCGGGGCATGGCAGCGAGACTGTCAGGGCCGTGACAACCCATGGCGACGATGGGCTCATTGGCATCATCAGTCTGCGGTTGCGTGAGGCCTCGAACGAAGCTGTGCTGGGCTACTGGCTGGCCAAGCACGCCTGGCGCCAGGGCTATATGAGCGAGGCCGCCCAGCGCATGGTGCGGCATGGCTTCGAGGATCTGGGTCTCAAAGTGATCCACTCCTCCGCCCGCCCTGACAACCCGGCATCGCTACGGGTGCTGGCAAAAGTGGGCTTTGAGCCAGCCGGCAGCGGCTTCGAGGATGCCCCCGCACGCAATCAACCGTTCCCGGTCGAAAAGCGCGTGCTCAACCGGTCGGATTGGTTGGCACACCACAATCTCCCGGTCGTCTTGGTCGCCGCGGTCGTCCTGTTGGATTCCGATAGCCGGGTGCTGTTGGCCCGCCGCCCGCCGGGCAAGGCCATGGCCGGTCTATGGGAATTCCCCGGCGGCAAGGTCGCCGCGGGCGAAACCCCGGAGGCGGCGCTGATCCGGGAACTGCGCGAAGAACTGGCGATCGACACGGCGGCCAGCTGCCTCGCGCCCCTGTCCTTTGCCAGTCACCGCTACGCCGACTTCCATCTGCTGATGCCGCTGTTCGTCTGCCGGGTTTGGAGCGGCACGCCGACACCGCTTGAAGGCCAGGAACTGGCTTGGGTAAGGCGGGAACGGTTGCGCGACTACGAGATGCCGCCGGCTGACGTCGGTCTGATCGCGATGCTCCGCGACCTATTGTGACGGCACCGGCGGCGTGGTGCCGCTCGACGCCTTGAAGTCGCGATAGACGATCGACAACGCACTCACCGTGACTGCGACACTGGCGAACAGGAAAAGCTGTACGACCAGATTGATGATCAGGGTGGCGGAGAGCGAACCCGACAGTGACAAGCCGCGAAGGGCGCTCGCCAAGACGCCGGTCACCAGCAGTGACACGAACCAGATCGGGATCGCCGGCAGAAACGAAATCCCCACCATCCGCCAACTGTTGCCCTCGGTCAGCCGCCAGGAGTCCTGCAGTTTCATCGGTTCGTCGAGAGCCGCCGCAGGCAAGATGAGCAACAGCCGCGCCACCACCAATGAGACGGCAATAACCGCGCCCATAAGGACAAACGTTTGTAGCGGACCCGGTCCCGCACCGCCGGCCGCAACAGCGCCAATGGCGGCGAGCCCGCCAAACGCCAGGGCGACGACCGCCGTCAACAACGCCAGCATCGCAAACCGCGCGAGGAACCGCATTTGCCGTGGTCCCCAGCGCAGCGCCGCGCCGACCGTCGTCTGTTCCTGCGCCAGGAGGATACGATGCCAGGCGACGGAGAACATCACATACAAGACGATCCCGACCAGCAGGCTGAGGATCATCGGGAAGGCCGGCGTCGACGGGCCGATCGGCGTACCTTCGGCAGGCGGCTCGACCGGCGCCTCTGGCATGAAGACGCCCAGCAGCAGCGTCTCCGCGACCGCGCCGATGACAATCGGCAGAAAGGCGATCAACAGAAAGTCCTGCCGGTTCTCCCAGACGAACCGGTATGCTTCAGCAATGGTGCTGTAGACCGGCAACTGTTTCACGAATGGATCCCTATCGTTTCGGTGCGGCGGCTTCGCCCGCGCCTATCTCCGTCGTTTCTAGCGCCTCGGCAAGCCGCTTTGTCGCACCACCTGGGCGTAACGCTTGCGGTTGGTCAGGATGCGGTGCCCAACCGGTTAGATACAGCAGTTGGAATGTGGCGGGAACCCGGCTGTCGGTACCAAAGCGTTTGGCGTAGTAGGCGGCCGCCGCCGCCAACGTGTCGCGGCGCAGCGGCGCGCGCCGCCGGCCCAGCAAGATGTTGCTCTCCCCCATCCCTCGCAGATCGGCCATCAGTTTTAGCGGATCGTCGTAGGTCACTTGCACCGTATCCATGTCGGCCACCGGCAGTGCAAACCCGGCGCGTTGCAACAGCCCGGCAACGTCCTCCAACTGGGCGAAGGGCGACACCCGCGGGCTGGCCCCGCCCTCGACCTCCGCCTCCGCCCATAACAGAGATTCCCGCAACTCCTGGAGGGTCTCGCCGCCCAGCATCACCGCCAGAAACAGGCCATCGGGCTTCAGCGACTGCCGGATCTGTAGCAGCGCGCCCGGCAGGTCATTCACCCAATGCAGACCGAGGCAGCTCAATACGGCATCGAACGCACCAGTATCGAAGGGCAGGGCTTCCTCGTCGGCGACGACCGCCGTCTTCCCCGCGCGCCTGACCATCCCGGCCGAAACATCCGCGCCGACGACCCGGCCGACGCTCGCCTCGCGCCGCAACTCGGCCGACAGCCGCCCGGTGTGACAGCCGAGGTCGAGGGTCAGCGGGAACGACCGTTTCAGGTCGGACATGCGGTCGACCAGGCGCATCGCCGCTTCCTGGAACAGAAAGTCATGGCCGTCGCACTGCACCGCGGCGCGGTCTCGCCGCAGCCGTAACAGTTGCCGGTCAAACACTTGCACGGGACCCGTCATGGTTCAGAATATGGCGGGGCCGGGCAAGCCGGCAAGCGAGGGGACATGGCGGCGACGGCGGTTGCGAGCTTCCAGCACGGGCTCACCTGGGCGTTGAACATCGTCCTGCCGCCGCGCTGTCTGGCTTGCGGCGTGATGGTCGAGGAACCGGGCCGGCTTTGCGCCGACTGCTGGCGGCAGGTCGACTTCATTCGCGCCCCCCAATGTGACATCTGCGGGCTGCC
>JANQOE010000117.1 GCA_028279245.1 Alphaproteobacteria bacterium | reverse complement strand
GACCCAGCGGCGTTCGCCGTCTCACAAACGCCGACCGTGTAGGGTGTGGTGCCGCTGGCCGACACCGCGATCAGCACATCGCCCGCGCCGGACTGCGCCTCGTTGAAGGCGGCAGCGCCCGCGTTGGCGTCATCTTCTGCCCCCTCGATTGAGCGCGTCAGCGCTTCGGTGCCGCCGGCAATCAGGAAAGCAAGGCGATCACGGGGCCAGCCATATGTCGGGACCAACTCCGTGCCGTCCTGGACGGCAAGCCGGCCGGAGGTTCCGGCGCCGGCGTAGAGCAGGCGGCTTTCGCCACCCCGCAGCCGGTCGGCCATCTCCGCGCCGGCATTGGCGATCGCGTCAATGGCGGGCTTGATCGCGGAAAGTGCGAGGAACTGGCTTTCTAGAAGGGCTTCGGCGATTTCCCGGTTGTCCCAGGTTTCGATGCCCCGGTACCGGTTGGCGAAGCTTTCGGTGCGCATGCCCCTGTTTACTCGGGTCCGGATGACTCGCGCAATCTGGCGGCGACATCACGGCTGAGCCGGGTCAACTGTTTGTCCTCTATGCCCAACTCGGCAAGATGCTGCGCGGTGGAGAAGAGATACTCGGCGCTGCTGCCGAGCTGACCGGTCGCATGGGCCAGTGTCTCGACGATTCGGTCACGCGATAGGCGGCCGGCGTAGCGTTCGTGCGTATGATCCATGACGAAGGCTATGGCTTTCACAACGCCATGCTCGGTGCGGGCCGAGACCCAAGTCGGCTTGTAGGATGAAGCGACCATCTCGCGCTTCCAGATGATGCTGGTTTCCTCGTCAACCGAGTCAGCAGCGATGCGGAACGCGACCCCGCGGCAGGAGCCGCCGCGGTCAAGGCCGAGTATCAAACCTGGGCGCCTCGGGCAGCCACGTCCCTTGACCGTCCACAGGCAGTATTGGCGATGATATCCGAAGACGCAGGCGAGCTTGTGCTCGACGAAGTGGAACGCGGGATTCCAAATCAATGACCCGTAGCCGAATACCCAGACGTCGCCGCCTTGCGGTGCCTTTGAGAGGATGCTTAGGCGCGACGCCTCGCGCTCCGCGTCGGAGAGGACCGGGATGGGCTCGTCGCCGGTCGAGAGCATCCGCTGGAGGATGCCATCGCGAATGTTTTGGCGGGTCAGGACCAAGGATCAGTTCCCATGTCGCAAAATAACCGAGGCGGCCTGGCGGCTGCAAAGACACTATTGGCGTGGTTTGCCGGTTTGGCCGGTCCGTGGCTCTACGGTGTAGGCGCATCGGCGGGCGCCGGCGATGATATGTTCGGTCCGCTCAATCTGGACATCGCTGCCCAGGGACTCCTGAAAGACCTGGAGTTCCTTGGCGCAGATGCCGGTACAGGCATTGGCGGCCGCGCAGACGGGGCAATGATTCTCGATGAACAAGAACCGGTCCTGCCCCTGTGGCTCGACGCTGGCCATGTAGCCCTCTGTCGATCTGACACGGGCCAGAGCCGCTAACCGTTGATCGAGGTTGATCGCGCCCTGCATGGCTGACCGGTACTGTGCCGTCTGCTCGGCCGCCCTGACCGTCAGTAACTGTTCCATCCCGGTTTCGCCAAAGGTCTGCTGGATTGAGCGGATGAGCCCCACGGCGAGTTCGGCGTGGCTGTCCGGGAAGAACTCGTCGGCGGCAGGTGTCAATCGCCACATCTTAGCCGGCCGGCCGACCGGGCGTGGCGCTTCTTCAAAGTCGACCAAGCCGTCCTGCTTCAGCTCGTAGAGATGTTGACGGACGGCCATCGCCGATACGCCAAGATCTTCCGCCAAAGTAGCGGCATCGAGAGGCCCCCCCGATTTGAGCAGCGATAGAATCTGGTCCCGTGTCCGGGGCGGCTTGGTGGATGACATTGGAGGTTTCTAAAGAAGGCTCTTGAGTAACTCAAGTTGTGGGTGATATGTGTTTATAAAGTTAGTTCTTTCGAAAGGGACTCAGGGTGGCCGACGGACCCGCTGGTTACACAAGGGTAGCCGCGATTGACGAGTTGGAGACTGCCGGGAGACTGGTGGTCAAAGAGGCTGGGAAGCAGATTGCGCTCTTTCATTCGGATCAGGGCATTTATGCCTGCAACAATCGCTGTCCGCATGAGGGGTATCCGCTGGTCGAAGGGGTGCTCACCGACGGCTGCGTGCTGACCTGCAATTGGCACAACTGGAAGTTCGATTTCGAAAGCGGTGAGACGCTGGTCGGCGGGGACACCCTGCGGCGATATCCGGTGGCACTCGAAAATGGGTTCGTTTGGTTGGACCTTTCGGATCCGCCACCGGAGCAGTTGGCTGCCCGCGCCTTGGAGGCGCTGCGGGCCTCGTTCGACGATATGGACTATGGACGTATGGCGCGGGAGATTGCCCGTCTGCAGAAAGCCGGCGGCGATCCGTTGGATGCACTCCGGTCGGCGGTGCACTGGACCCATGACCGGCTGGAATTCGGCATGACGCATGCGTATCCAGCTTCGGCCGATTGGCTGTATCTGGCTGGGGCGGTCGGGGCCGACGCGGCGACCGAGCTCGTGCCGGTGGTCGAGGCGGTGGCACACCATGCCTGGGATAGCCTGCGCGAACCCTGGTACCCGTTCACCGGGGCCGTTGCTGATTGGGATCCCAAGGGCTTCGTCGACGCGGTGGAACGGGAGGATGAGGATGGGGCGGTCGCGATGATACGGGGCGCGCTCGCCGGCGGTGTGGTCTACGACGATCTGGAGGAAGCGCTCGCCGAGGCTGCGCTCGCGCACTATGCCGGCTTCGGTCACTCGGCGATCTATGTCCATAAGACTGGGGAGCTGGCCGACCAACTTGGACCGGATGCGCTCGAACCGCTTCTGCTGGTGCTGGTTCGTGCCCTTGTCTATGCGGGGCGGGAGGACTTGATCCCCGAGTTTCGCGCTTACGGGCCGGCGCTTGCCGCGTGGGACCGTTCCGGCGGCCGGATCCTGAGTCACCAAGATTTTGCCGGGCTGAATGTCAGGGCGGCAACAGCTTTGGCCCTCGAGGGCTCGGCGCGTCCGGAGTGGCTGCACGGCGCACTGCTCGGGGCCGGTGCCTTCAATCTGCTATACTTTGACCTGGAGCGTCAGGGTCGAACCGACCAGCCTATTTCGCAGAATGTCGGTTGGCTCGATTTCACCCATGCGATCACGTTCGGCAATGCCGCCGGCGTGCTCTGCCGGCGCTATCCGAAACTCTGGCCGCAGGCGCTGTTACAGATGGCCTGTTTCGTAGGACGGAATGCCGCTTACGTCGATGCCGATCAACAGACCGGCGATTGGGTGGTCGAGGACCCGCATGCGTTCCTCAATACGCAGATGAGCGAACTGCTCGATCATGGAGAGCCGGAGTACATCATTGCGTGCCATCGGCTAAAGACATTGATGGCGGTGCGCGACGAACTACTTCGCCAGCCGGGCGCGTCATACAATGAGCTTCTCGTGGCCGGCCTCAACCGTTATCTGCACAGCCCATTCAAGAGAAAACACACCCTGCGAACCGCCAAGCAGTCGTTAGCTTTCGCAAGGGCAGAGGGTTGATTTGTTCGGTGGCTCCTTGGTCTTGATCCCTTGGTCTCGACTCATCTGGCAATTCATAGGACCTAGGCTATTTGTTGAACAAAAACGCTTGGGTGAAGAGCTTGTTAACCAAATCCAGTGCCCTATGAAGCGTTGCTAGTCCCGGGTTTCTTGGTTGAGGGCATCGCCCCAATCTTCCATCACCGCCGAGATCCGGGCTTTCCAGGCCGGCGCGCGATCCGCAGCTTGGCCGAACGCGATGGAGGCGCCATGACGGATCTCGCAACAAACATCGGTGGCTGGGTTGGCGGCCTGACGAGCAATGCGAACCGTAACAGCGCGGACCGACGCATAGACGAGTTTCGCGGGCTGCTGCTCCTGCGTTTTGCAATCGCCAACATTGCGGGCTTCTCGCTGCTGGGCGCGCTCTACATGAACGGGTTTGTCGATGATGTCCGGGCTGGCGACAGCACCGGCATATCGGTTGCGATTTTCGTTGCATTCCTGGCAGGCAACTTCATTTGCGCGCACCGTGTTTGGCGGGTCAGCGCGGAACTGGATGGCCTTGGCGGCGACCAGGTGCGGGTCGAGACCTGGGCGGGCGGTTACTTCAGCTCGATCGTTGGACACGACTCCAGCAGTCGCGCGCTGCTTGCCTCGACCCTTGAGTCGCGCGTCGCGTCGAAGATCTCGGTTGTTCGGCATGTCGCCAACAGCCTGGTGCTATTGGGCCTGATAGGTACGGTGATCGGATTCATCATCGCGCTATCGGGCGTGGATCCGGAAACGGTGGCGGACGTCGACAAGATTGCGCCGATGGTGGGTGAGCTCATCCGCGGCATGTCGGTCGCACTCTACACGACGCTGGTGGGCGCGATCCTGAGCCTCTGGCTGACGGTCAACTATCACATCCTCTCCGGCGGCGCGGTCAAACTGGTGGTCGCAATCGTCCGGCGTGGAGAGGCCAATGCGTCTGCTTAACGGACCCGGAGAAGACGACGGCGGGACCGTTTTTCGGGACGTTATCCTGCTGGCCCTGTTGGGCTTCGTCACCTTCGTCATCATGTTGCTGCCGCATCTGAATCCGCCGACCAAGGATACCGCCACGGCACAGCCGCCTGGCAACGTCGTGGTCGAAGTGCATTGGCCCAATAAGCTCGACTCCGATGTCGATTTGTGGGTTGAGGCGCCGGGGGACCGACCGGTCGGGTATTCAAACAAGGGTGGCCGCATCTTCAATCTGCTGCGGGACGACTTAGGACGAACCGGTGACCAGACCGATCTGAACTATGAGGTTGCTTACAGCCGCGGTGTTCCGGCCGGCGACTACACTGTTAATCTGCACCTCTATCGTAACCGTGGCGGCACGTTGCCGATTGCTGCGAATGTCGTGGTCAGCGTCAAGAATGACGAAGGCGAGCGGTTGCGTCAGGTTGCCAAGAAGCGCGTGCGGTTGGCCAATGTCGGCCAAGAGATGACCGTGATGCGGTTCTCGCTCGATGGGAAGGGGAACGTCGTGCCGGGTAGCATCCATACCATTCCGCGGCCGCTCCGGAGTGGTGGGCGGCGTGGCTGAGTTGTTCTCCACCGATCCGATGATCTGGTTTGCCGTGTTCGTGCTGGTCGGCGCGACACTGGCAACCATTGCCATTTGGACGCCGCGGCGCCTGCGTTGGAAACTCAGCGCGGTTTGCCTTACCGGCGTGCTTGCCTTCACCGCGTATGTGAGCCTTGCCGACTTGTTGGGTCGTCCGAAGCCGCTGCATCTGGAATGGGCTGCCGACGTGATGGCGGAGGCGACGGTCGTGGCAACTGAACTGCAGGAGCCGGATGCGATCTATATCTGGCTTAGGCCCGATGGCCAATCGGCACCACGTGCCTACGCGCTCCCCTGGAGCCTGGAGACGGCGCGTGAGTTGCAGCAGATGATGCAAGCCGCCGAGCAGCGCGGTACATCGGTTCGGGTGCGGCAGGAGTTCGCGAACAGCCTCGACACCAACGAACCGCTGTTCTACCTGGCGCCGCAAGCCGCGCTACCGCCCAAGTCCGCATCCTAGGAGCGGACAAAGAAAGGGAAGGGACGAGGTCCCTTCCCGATCGGTTCAAGATACCAATCGACTAGCTGCCGATCTCGCCACCGTCCTCTTTGGTGACGATGACGACTGCCGGCCTGACCGGCATATTGGCATCGAAATCCGGGAAACGCGTGCTTGGTTCCGAATAGCTCGAGCCCTCGGCCGGATGTTGGATCGCCAAGAACAGCGTGCGGCCGTCCGGTGCGAACCTGGGGCCGCACATCTCCGCACCAACCGGAACGCTGAAGAAGTGGGTTGATGTCCCCCGGGCTTCGCCTTCGGTCTCCATAGCCCAAACGCCATCGTTACGGCCGAGGTCACCACCCGGGCTGTTGCCGTCGGTGCTGACCCACAGCCGGCCCTTCGGATCGATCGCCACGTTGTCCGGGTCACCGAACTGCCCGTTGATCGTCGTCTTCGCGTTGAAGGTCGCGCCGTCTTCGGCCACGTCCATGCGGCCGCATTGGACGAGGATGTCCCACTCCGACGTGGCCGCCGCATGGTCGCCGTTTGGTGGCGTCATCTCGATGATGTGACCGTGCGGATTGGGGCCGCGCGGGTTGGCGACGTTGACTTGCTCGGCTTCGCGACGGGTGTTGTTGGTCAGCGCAATGTAGACCTTGTTGGTGACCGGGTTGGGTTCGACATCTTCGGGCCGATCCATCGGAGTTGCGCCCAGCAGGTCGGCGGCACGGCGCGTTTCGATCAACACGTCAGCCTGGCTGGCGAAGCCGTTCTCTGCGGTAAGCGGCCCCTCACCGAACACTAACGGTATCCAAGCGACAGATCCGCCTTCGTCGAAACGGGCAACGTAGAGCGTGCCGCTGTCGAGCAGGTCCCGATTTGCTTCCCGGTCGTCCGGATTGAACTTACCTTCCGAAACGAACTTGTAGACGTAGTCGAACCGCTGGTCGTCGCCCATATAGACAACAACGCGGCCATCGGAATTGACGATGGACTCAGCGCCTTCGTGTTTGAATCGGCCCAACGCGGTGCGCTTCACCGGTTTGGAGTCCCGGTCGAAGACATCAACCTCGACGACCCAGCCGAACCGATTTGGCTCGTTGGGCTCCTGAGATACGTCGAAGCGCTTGTGGTACTGCCCCCACGCGTACCAGCCTCCCGGCACACCGTAGCGCTGGTGGTTCGTTGCTTCCGGGTGTCCTTCGGCCAGTTCGCCCATGAAGTAGCCGTGGAAGTTCTCTTCCGCCATCAAATAAGTGCCCCACGGCGTCACGCCGCCTGCACAGTTGTTGATGGTACCAATGACCGTCGTTCCCGCGGCGTCGGCCGACGTCTTGACGCGATCATGACCCGCGACCGGCCCCGACAGTGTCATCTGCGTATCGAGGGCGGTGACGCGCCGGTTGTAAGGACTATCGACAACCAACTCCCAGGCGCCGTTGGACTTGCGGATCTCGGCGACGGTACCGCCGTGGGCGGCCATTTCGATGTCGACGAGTTCGGCCGTCATGTCCTTGAACGGTGGCTCGGCCCGGTCCTGGCGGCCAAGGTCTCCGGGGAACATCAGCTCCTCGTTGGTATACTCGTGGTTCACCATGAGTATGCCGTGGTCCGGATTGTCCGAGCCGTAGGGAAGGCCGACGTAGCCAATGAAGTCATGATTGTAGCCGACCTGCTGTACCTGGGCGGCGGCGGTCTGGTTCATCGGATCGAAGGCGGGGGCGTCCGGGGTTAGCGGAGTTCCCCAGGGAAGGAACACCTGTCCCTTGTAGCCTTCCGCAACGACGATGTTGTCGCCGATGTTGAAGTCGATCTCTGCGAAATCGAAGCCGTTGGTGGTGGCCGAGGCCTGCTTTTGACCCGACAACAGAGCCGTGCCGGACACGGCCGTCATTGCAGTGACAGCGAGCGCGCCGCGCAGGACATCGCGCCTGCCATAGCGCCGGGCGATGATGTCGCCCATCGTCGGATTGTCGGATGTGTTCGTGGGTATGTCTTCGCTGGCCTCGTATGACGGTGCATCAACCGCCGGGCCTATTCCATTCGTCCTCTTCATTTTTTGGCTCCGTTCCCAATGGTGATCGCGTCCAATGCATAGGGAGCGCAATTTGCGCAGTGTTTCTTACGCGATCATGACGGAAACGGTCGGCCGATCAGCGAACGCTGTCAACTACTGAGTCGATCGGCCGTTGAATGAACGGAGGGGAGCGGGGCTAGGCCACCTTGTTTAGGAAGACGCCGGCGTCACCCTCGGCAAAAGAGCGCAATTGATCTTCAGCCTGTTCCGGTGGGAACCGCTTGATCACGTCACCGGTTTGCGGGTTGAGGATTTCAACGTACGCGTCGCTCTCGGTCAGCGAATAGTGCAGCCGCGCGCGTGGCGACTTGGCCGTCTGTTCCGGCTGCTGCCGAGCGGCCTCTTTTTGCTCCGGCCGCTGCTCCTGGCTGTCATCGCCGCGGAACGACGTGGGCTCCTTGACCTTCGGCAAGCTGTCCCGAGGCCTAGACGCTCCAACCACGCCGGCATCAGCCCTGGAGGAGCTGGGTGCGCTTATGTTCTGTGGCTCAAACATTTGTCTAACTCAGGCAAGTGTCCGTAGTTACTTTTCCACCTGTTCTTACCGTCTATTTTGTATAAACTGGAGCGTGGAGCAAGAAATATCGTTTTCCATTTTATTCTTCTTGGTCTCTATTTAAGAGACAATTCAATCTTTTGCTGAAGAAGACCCGGCCAGGCTGGAGTTTTGGGCAGTCAGCGCTTGACCAGCCTAGGACGTTTTTCGATCCGCTCAACGATCTCCGCCATGGACTTGGCCTGGACCAAGGCACGATTCCGATAGACCAGGCGATAGCCGCGGTTGTTCCGCGTCGGCTTCGATTTCTCGATGACCAACACCGGGGCTTCAGCCGTATGCCGGAAAATCGAGAAGGCGACGTGGTCCGGGCAGTGGTCGATGGCATAGTCGCGCCATTCGCCGGTGGCGACCCGGCGGCTGTAGATATCAAAGAGTTGTCTGAGTTCGGAGCGGCTAAAGGTGACCCAGGGTCGCCGTTTTTGGTACGATTCTAAACTATAGAGCGACGCCATGCTCCGGATTGGGGCCTCTCGCCAGCCGGTCCAAATATTGCCAAATTGTTTCCGATTTCGGCTGGCGAGTCTAGCGATCGACCGGCATTAACCTTGATGCGGTCTCGGTCGGGTTGGGACCGACAAAACAGGTGACTTCAGCGATCGAGCGGTAGCAATGCTTGGCGGTTTCCATGGGTTGCCAAGCTTCATCCTGGCAATAGGGCTCACCGGCTTCGAGGTGCAGCAGGGCGCAATCCTGTTGCCTGTAGTGGGAAAAAGCGTGATCTCCCAAGGTCTTGTCTGTGTGCATCAACGAGGCAGTGGAGGCGGTCGTGAAGACGACCAGTGCCTTGGCGGCCATTCCGGTCGGCGCACAGGCCGATAACAGCACGATCATGGCGCCCAGGGCGGCTATAAGTGGCGAGGGGGCGGCCCGGACCGCTTTCGTTTCTTGATGTTGGTGCATGCTTTCATCTTCGACGCTCCGCAGTTAACAATCAGTGGAATTGGGCGACGGTATCGTGGTTAACGACCCTTAAGGGAGCGAGGAAATGGCGGCGGAAACACCCGTATGTGATTTTGGCTGGAAGGCGATCGACTTCGCTCTGCCGGCAACGGACGGCAAGACCTATCGGCTGGCGGACGTTGCCGGACCGAAGGGCACGCTCATCATGTTCATCTGCAACCACTGCCCCTATGTGCGCGCGGTGGCGGACAAGATTGTGCGCGATGTCAGAGAGTTGAAAAGCCTTGGGATTGGCTCCATCGCTATCATGTCGAACGATACGGTGACCTACCCCGACGATAGTTTCGAGAATATGGAGCGGTTCGCCGCCCAGCACGGCTTCACTTTCCCGTACGCCATCGACGAGACCCAGGAGGTTGCCCGGGCTTACGATGCCATCTGCACGCCCGACTTTTTCGGTTTCAATGCCGATCAGGAGCTCCAATATCGAGGGCGTCTTGATGCATCCGGCCCAAGGCCCGGGCCGGATGACGCCAAACGGGAGTTGTTTGAGGCGATGCGCCTGATTGCCGAGACTGGCCGTGGCCCGGAGTCCCAGCAGGCGAGCATCGGATGTTCGATCAAGTGGCGGGCCGCTGCCTGACGGCTTTGGTTTGCCAAAGGTTGCCCGCGCGGCTAGTTTGTCGCCCGGGGCCGGGCGCGGAGATTCTTGTTGTCTGACGACCAGTTATTCCGAGAAGTTGATGAAGAGGTTAGGCGGGATCGGTTCGAGATTCTGCTTAAGCAATACGGCAAGTATGTTGCGGTCGCGGTGATCGTCATTCTGGGCGTGACCGTCGGCACCGTCTTCTGGCTGCAGTTTCAAGAGCGGCAACAGCTGGCCGCGAGCGAGCGATTTGCGGCGGCGACCCAGCTTGTCGCCACCGACGAGTTGGAGCAGGCGCTCGACGAGTTCGCTGCGTTGGCGGAATCCGCGGGTGCCGGCTATCAGGTACTGGCGGGCCTGCGTCAGGCAGCGCTATTGATCGAACTCGGCGATAACGATGAGGCGATCGCGCTCTACGATTCATTGGCCGAGAGCAGTGGTGTCGACCAAGTCTACCGGGACCTGGCGGTGCTGCTGTCGGTGACCCACCAGGCTGACGATGGTGACCCGGCTGTGTTGTCAGGTCGACTTGAGGCGCTAACGGCTGACACGAATCCATGGCGGTTCTCGGCGCGGGAACTGACGGGTATCCTGGCTATTCGGAGCGGTGATGTTGACCGGGCGCGGGAGCTGTTTGAAGGGCTTTCCGCTAACCTGGACGCGCCGGCGGGCG
>JANQOE010000110.1 GCA_028279245.1 Alphaproteobacteria bacterium | reverse complement strand
CGGATGAGCGGCACCGCCTTCGGCACCATCGTCCTGCACATCGCCCCGGAAGCCCATGTCGGCGGCCCGCTGGCGCTGGTGCGCACCGGCGACATCATCGAACTCGACGTCGCGGGCCGCACCCTGACCCTGGCCGTGCCGGACGACGAACTGACCCGCCGCCGCGCCGCTTGGACCCCGCCGGCACCGGACCCAGCCGCCGCCCGCGGCTTCCGCAAACTGCACCTCGACGCGGTCCAGCAAGCCGACCGCGGCTGCGACTTTGACTTCATGGTCCCGGGCGAACCCACTGCGTCCACCCCCCTCGTCTAACCGCCGGAGACACCATGCCCGCCTACATGATCGCCGACATCACCATCACCGACCCCGACACCTACGCCGACTACCGCGCCCAAGTCCCCGCCATCATCGAGCAGTTCGGCGGCAAGTATCTGGCGCGCGGCGGCGAAGTCTTCGTCGGCGAAGGCAATTGGCAACCCGGCCGCGTCGTGATCGCCGAATTCCCGGACATGGCCACCGCCAAGGCCTTCTACAACGGCCCCGAATACGCGCCCGTCAAAGCCATCCGCCAACGCGCCTCCACCGGCAACGTGGTGATTGTCGAAGGCGCGTAGCTTCGCTGCGTCGGCCTCACCCTTCGACAAGCTCAGGGTGAGGTTCTTTCTGTAGCCACCACCTACCTAACCCTCGTCCTGAGCCTGTCGAAGGGCGAGGACCGCACGGACACCCTCTCAGTTTGTAATACCGGACTTGATCCGGGATCCATCTCGAAGCCCCCGCGAACGTCTTCTGGATCCCGGCTCTCCGGCCGGGACGACAGGATCGACGCCGCCTTCGTCATTGCGAGCGTAGCGAAGCAATCCAGCACCGGCCCAACGTTCAGGACTGGATTGCCACGGCGCGCTGTGGGCGCCTCGCAATGACGGAGATAGCTGTGGCAAAGATTGGGTTTGTTTGGCAGTCCCCGCCTTTTCAATCACTTAGCGTGCGATCGAGCCTTTGACCTGTTAGACTCAAGGCCGTCGGCATCACCTGTTAAAACAGTCCCGAAACAGGCATTAACTATCCGCCCGCAAGAAATAGTCCCCTTCCGCGCGGTGCCCAACCATCAATACTTCTCCCCTCGCAGTATCGCGAAGAAGTATATCTACAGCACTATTCTGGCGAGAATTGGGCAGCATACAATCGAACCCCAAGTGGCGCCTGGAAGACGTAACATCTGTCTTTTAGGAGGAGTGGTCCCCGGCGCTGATCTAGGGATGCCGAGGAGCGTATGCGGTGTTTGATTTTCTCGAAACTGCCTGCGGCCAGTTTGGTCTAATTGTCTTCCCGCTCATCGTGGCCATGCCGGCGTACTTTGGGATCAAGTCCTGGATCAGCCTGTCCCCTGTCGATCGCCAAGCGTCCAACATGACGGATAGCATCCTAAACAGGGGCTGGCCTTACGATCACCGACGCAATCCAGTCGCCTATCGGGCACACATGCGAACCCTGGTCTCCGCGGTGATCGCAATCGTGTTACTTGTTGGTGCCGCGTGGGTCTGCGGCGTTCCGGCTGGACCCACAGCCGAGCACGGGCAGTCTCCGAGCAGCTTGGCTCCGTCAGAACCGGGCGCAAGCGGCAAGTGACGCGGCAATCCGCGAGGGTCACGATTAGTGGGTCCCTCATCACCCTTGTCGCAACACAATCTTGCCGAGAATCGAAGATGCTGTGGTAGGAACCTGAGTAGCTTGGTCGCCATGCTGAACGGACGGACCGGTGCCGACATAATCAACACGTCGTGGAGAGATTCATGCTCAGCCAGGTTGGTATTAATCGCAGCCGGATGATCCGCCCTTTCCTCATTGGTTCAATGATCGCGCTGGCAGGCTGCGCATCAGGTGCCAGCAAGGAAAGCGTCGAAAGACAGGCAGCGATTGAAATCGATAAATGCCTGGGCCAAATCGGATTTTATGAAACACCCAACCTGAACGGCCGGTTGATCAGCATGGATGTGGCGATCAGCCGCGAGGGTTCCATCCAGACGATCCGCCTGATCAACCAAGACGACTTCGTGGACGAGCCCGAACTCCTGAACACCATCAATACAGTAACCCAACAGGCCATAGCGGATTGCGATCCCGCCGACCTCCCGCCGGACCGCTATGACGTGTGGAAATCGGTTGTCTTCGAGGTGAAGCTCGACTAGCGCATCAAGTCGAACCGAATGCACTCCTTCGAGGACTAGGTCGCGTCTTCAAGCACCTTCATCTGAAAAGAACGGATCATCGGCGTTCTTCAGTTCGCAGGCGTTCCCGTCTGGGTCAAAGAAGGTGCCCACCTGCCCCCACGCGAATTGTTTGCGTTCGACCTTCACCCCCTTCGCTTCCAACAAGTCCGCGGCGGCGGACACGTCTTCGACGTTGAAGCGCAGCATGGTCGGGTTCTCGCTGTTGGGCTTGCGGGTGTCGCGCGCCATACCGCCAGTCTCGATCATCAGATACCCATCACCAAACCGCAGACAACACAGCCCTGCTTTCTCGAACCAAACGGGTAAACCGAGCGTATCGCGATAGAAGGATAGGCAAGCCTCGTAGCGTTCGGTGCCCAAGATGATGCCGTGGGTGCGGACCAGCGAAGCTAAAGAGGTCACGGGGTTGTTGGGGATCTGGTGGCTCATGCCGGCTCCACTACTGATGGGTGGGGCGCGAACGGCTCACACACAGCGCCGGATCACGCTGTTCTCTAAGACCTCGGGCGCGTTGCCGGTAATCGCCACGTTGGCCATGGCACGGCCCAGGTCGGCGGCCGAAAGGCCGGTGCCGGGGGCGAGTTTAAAAAGGAGGTCAAGCAGGCCGGCGGGCCACCACCAGCCGCGGGTCTCCGGCGGTGGCACGATCAGCGCGGGGCGGAAGATGTGGCGGTTGGTGAGTGGGGATTCGGTCAGCGCGTTTTCGGCCATGCCTTTGACCCGCGCGAACGTCGCGGGCGACTTGCCGCGCGGTGCCGCACCGGCCGCGCCATGCAAGCAAAACCGAATACCTGGATTGACCTGGGCCAGCTTGGCGATCAGCGTCGCGGGATAGCGGACCGTGATTTCCTCATACCGCGCCTTCGACACTTGGGATTGATAGACGGCAAGACAGAAGACGCAGGCATCCGCCTGCGCCAGCACATCCTCCAGCCCGTCATAACTCAAGAAGTCGGTGTGCAGGATCTGGCGCAACTTGGAATGCTCGACGTCAGCCATGCGCCGCCCGATGGCAACAACCGCGCCGACCCGGTCATCGGCCAGGGCCGCTTGCAGCGCTTGCGCGCCGACCATGCCGGTGGCGCCAAACAGCAGGAGGTTTTCTCGGCCTGAGGCGGGGTCGCTCACCCTTCGACGGGCTCAGGGTGAGGTCTCGGGGTCACCATTGACGGCATCCAATGTCACGGGCTGGCCGTGCGGCGTTGACTGGTAGGCCCGGCGCCAGGCGGCAACACGGGTGCCGAGTTCGGCGTCGGAAACACGACCGGCCGTCAGGTGTTCCAGCGCCGCCAGCGCGGCCTCGTAGTAGGTCGACTGATTGTCCGTTGCGCCGCGCGCGGCGGCCGCGCGCAGTTCGGCGCCGAACGTGTCGGACCACGCCGCCGGTGTGAACACGCCGGCTTGTGTCAATGCGTAGGCCAGGCCCAGCAGTTGCGCCTGCCAGGGTTCGTCGAAAGCCGGCGCATCATCACGCGCAGCCAGCGGGGCGACGAAGTCAGGGGCGCTCAAGGTAGCTTTCCCACAGATCGACATAGACCCGGTCGCGCCGTCCGGCAGCCTCCGCCCACAATTCGGCCGCGTCGTAGGCGACGGTGTAGAGCGGCTCCGCCCGTTCCTCACCGACCGCCTTTGCGTCAGGAAACACGTGGGCACCGCGATATGCGTGCACCGTTCCGCGCCGGCCCCGCGCATAGGCGGGCAGCCGCGTGTGGCCGGGCACCCCATGGCGGACGGCGCGCACCGCATCACCGACCGCGAACTCGGGCGCGCCGTCGTAGGGCCGGTCGAAGCGCAGCAACGCAGCCTTGCCGTCGCCAACGCTGTCGGGTGAGACGGGTCGCGCCAAGCCGGCATCCCGCCCGTCCGACTTGCCGCTCGCCAACTCGTCAACGGTCACGGTCCCCGAATTGACCAGCATGGCGCCATAGGTCTGCAGCCACTGGTCGTAGTAAGGCCGCGTCAAATAGTCGATGGGATCGATCAGTTCCCGGCAATGCCGAAACCAATCGATCGACCAATCGCCGGGCCGGCTCATCGCGCGCACCATGCCCATGACCCGCGCTTCCCATGGCGCATGGAACGCCAAGTCCTCGCCGTGCCGGTCGATCGGGCCGAATCCTTCGCGCCCGCCGAGATCGTGGATGCCGTCCATTAGCCGGTCCTCAAGTCACGGTCGGTGCCGATCATCGCGTTGCGGGTGACAATCGCGGCCAGCTGGTTTTCATCCCAACCGGCGGTGCCGGCCGGCCGTTGCGGCAGCACCATATAGCGAAGCTCCGACGTGCTGTCCCAAACCCGCACCTCGATATCATCGGCCAAATTCACGCCGAACTCGGCCAACACCGCACGCGGCTCCCGCACCGCCCGCGCCCGATAGGCCGCGAGCTTGTACCAAGCCGGCGGAATGCCGAGGATCGAATGCGGGTAACAGGAGCACAGAGTGCAAACGACCAAGTTGTGCACTGCGGCGGTGTTCTCAACAACCTCAAGATGCCCCGTCGCCCAGCCCTCATAGCCGAGAGCCGTGATCGCCGCCGTGCCGTCATCCAGCAGCGCGGTCTTGAAAGCCGGATCGGCCCACGCCTTGGCAACGACCTGTGCACCGCGTTTCGGCCCGATCTTCTCGGTATAGATCTCAACCCAGGCGTCGACCGTGCGCGGATCGACCATGCCCTTCTCGACCAGCAGGCTTTCCAGTGCCTTGACCCGCAGGGCCGGTTCCGACGGCAGATGACTGTGCAGCGCGCGGTGGATCTTGGCGATGTCGTCGGACCGATGTTTGGCCATCAACCACTTCTCGGCGTTTGCTGATTCAATCTATTAAGCCGGTGCGAAGTTTCGGGCGCAAGAGTGCGGCATCGGCCTGAACCCCAAGTTGTCATCCCGGACTTGACCCGGGATCCATATCGAAGCCCGCGCGAACGGCCCCTGGATCCCGGATCAAGTCCGGGATGACATCATGAGTTGTCGGCGCCCTACCGCCCCCAAGGCGTCGGCGGCTGGTGAAACAGCTTCACTTCCGGCCGGCGGAACACGGTGATGAGCACCGCGCCGGCAACGGCGCCGCCGATATGTGCCCAGAACGCGACGTTGTTGCCGGGTGGCGCGCCGAAAGCGGCCTTCAGAATGTCCTGCGCGAACCAGGTACCGATCGCCAGCAGCGCCGGCAACCGCAATGGAATGACGGAGAAGGCCAGCACCAGAATGCGCGCCCGCGGATGCAGCATCACATAGGCGCCGAGAATGCCTGATACCGAGCCGCTGGCGCCAACGGTCGGCAGGTTGGAACCGGGGTCGACCGCCGCATGCACGAACCCGGCAATCGCCCCGCACAGCAGAAAGAACACCAAAAACCGGCCATGCCCCATGGCGTCTTCGACATTGTCGCCGAACACCCAGAGGAACAGCATGTTGAAGATGATGTGCGACCAGCCGCCGTGGATGAACTGATAGCTGATCAGCGTGAACAGCGGATTCACGTCCACGAAACCGGGGGGGAGCTGCGCATCCTCGAACAGCCGCACCGGAATCAGACCGTAGCTAAGGACGTTACCAACCTGCTCGCGGCTCGACGCACCGATGTCGCCGAGGAACACGACAGTACACGCCACGATCAGCCCCAGCGTCACATAGTGATACCGGACGTAAAGCAGCGGGTTCCGGTCGTGCAGCGGGATCAGCGGCATCTACAAAAGGTGGGGTCGCCGCGGACCCCGGCCAAGGGGTGTTCTAGCGCTTCGCGTACTGCGCCGCGCCGAACATCACCTCACGCTCCTTCTCGGAGATGCCGCCACTGCGCCGCCGGTCCGCCAGCGTTTTGACGCCGCGCTCCACCGCCGGGCGCGCGGCGATTTCCTCGAACCATTTCTTCAGGTGCGGGTAGTCTTCCAGTTTTTGGCCCTGACGTTCGTAGCTGCGCAGCCACGGGAAGGTCGCGATGTCGGCGATCGTGTACTCCGGCCCGCCCAGATAGGCGCTTTCACCCAGCCGCTTGTTGATCACGCCGTAGAGGCGACCAGCCTCATTGGTGTAGCGATCCACCGCGTAGGGAATCTTTTCAGGCGCGTAGGCGCGGAAGTGATGCGCCTGGCCTAGCATCGGCCCGACATGCCCCATCTGAAACATCAGCCACTGCAGCACCGTGTAGTAGCCGCGCGGATCGTCGGCCTCGGAGGGCAGGAAGCGGCCGGCCTTCTTGGCCAGATAGATCAGGATGGCGCCCGACTCCATCATTGCGTAGGGCGCGCCGCCCGGGCCGTCCTCATCGATGATGGCGGGGATTTTGTTGTTTGGACTGATCTTCAGGAACTCGGGCTTGAACTGGTCGCCCTCGCCAATGTGGATCGGGTGCACTTCGTAGGGGAAGCCACACTCCTCCAGCATGATATGCACTTTGTGGCCGTTGGGTGTCGCCCACGAATAGACCTGAAACACGAATGCCTCCCATTCCGCATGTGCCGCCGCCTTGGAGCATACCCCGAACCGGCGTCAGATTGCGGATGAAGTAGGCGCGGGCCGCAGGCGATCAAGCCCGGCTTCGTTTCGCGAAGCGGTCAGCGATGCTAGTGGGCCAGCGCCACCTGCGGCCGGCGGCGCGGCACCGGCGACAATTGACGGACGTCGAGCCACCGCAGGATTTCCAACTGGCCATCCTTATGCTCGACCAGCGCGGTGCAACTCTCCACCCAGTCGCCGTCATTGCAATAGGTGACGTCGCCGATCTTCCGGATCTCGGCGTGATGGATATGGCCGCAGATGACACCGTCGACCTTCCGGCGCTGCGCCTCGGCGGCGACCACCTCCTCGAACCGGCCGATGTAGGAGACGGCGTTCTTCACCTTGAACTTGAGCCAGGCCGACAACGACCAATAGGGATAGCCCAGCAAGCGGCGTACCGTGTTGAACCAGAGGTTCAGCGCGAGCGCCGAGCGGTAACCAAAGTCGCCGAGCAGCGCCAGCGACTTCGAGTGCTTGACGATCGTGTCGAACTGATCGCCGTGGGTCACCCAGAACTTGCGGCCGTCGACAGTTTCATGAATGGCGTCACGGACGAGTTGCACGCCGCCGAACACCATGTTCGCGTAATCGCGCATGACTTCGTCATGATTGCCCGGGATGTAGACGACCTTGGTGCCCTTGCGCGCTTTGCGCAGCAGCTTCTGCACGACATCGTTGTGTGACTGCGGACAGTACCAGGACTTTTTCAACCGCCAGCCGTCGACTATATCGCCGACTAAATAGAGGAATTCCGACTCGGTATGTTTGAGGAAATCAAGCAGATAGTCGGCTTTGCAACCACGCGTGCCGAGATGGGTATCTGAAATCCAAATCGCGCGGTATCGCGCTTGTTGGGGCATGGCATTCATGACTCTGCGCGACTCAGTTCCTGATGTTGTTTCGGTCTAGAACCGGAGGACTTAACTTTCAACTTAAAAGGCCATCCGGAAGGACTATTTCATCCCGCTGTAACAAGACTGTCAAAAAGCGCTCGGATAAGCAGGCATTCATCCGTTCAGCAATGAAAACCTGTACGACCGGCTGTTCGCGCCGCCTGGCGAATCGGCACCAGGTTCTCCAAGAACTGCTCCGTCGCCCGGCGCCAACTGAATTGCTCGGCAAAGGCCCGGCAACGGTCCGACGGGATCTCCAGCGAGCCGAGCGCCGCCATCTTCAGATCGTCGTCCAGCAGCCCGACTTCGGCACCGCGCATAATGTCGATCGGCCCGTGCACCGGATAGGCAGCCACCGGCACGCCGCACGCCAGCGCCTCCAACACCACCAAGCCAAATGTTTCGAAACGGCTGGCAAAGACAAATACATCTAGCTCGGAATAGTGCCGGGCCAACGCCTCGCCCGACTTGTAGCCGGCCCAGTAGACGCCGGGATACTTCTCTTCCAGCGCCATGCGTTCCGGCCCATCGCCGACCACCATTTTCGTGCCCGGCAGATCCAGCCGCAGAAAGTCCTCGATATTCTTTTCAGACGACACCCGGCCGACATAGCCGAACACCGGTCGCTCCAACTGCAGCGTCCGCTCGTATGGCTGAAATGTCTTCGTATCTACACCGCGGCCCCAGCGCACGATGTTATGGAAGCCGCGTTCGTTGAGCTCTCGCTCCAGCGTGTCGGCCTGCACCATCACCCCGGCACCGGCATTGTGAAACCGCCGCTGGATGGCAAAAGCCAGCCCTTCCGGTAGCCCATACTTCTGCCGGATGTAGGTGCCGACCCGCGTGTGAAAGGACGTGGTGAACGCCCAGCCCCGCTTCCGGCATTCCGTCCGGGCGGCCCAGCCGATCGGCCCTTCGACCGGCACATGGACGGCATCGGGCTTGAAGCGGTCCATCGCCGCGCCGACCAGCCGCCGCGGCCGCCAGGCCAGCCGAATCTCGGAGTATCCGGGCATCGGCATCGTCCGGGTCTGATCCGGATGAACGATTTCGACAGTGTGGCCGAGGTCTTTGAGTTCCCCAACGGTCGTGTCCAAACTCCGGACAACGCCGTTGACTTGCGGGTACCAAGCATCGGTTGCCAGCAAAATGCGCATGGCGCGGCTTATGCAAAGCTACTGTCACAGTTATGTGACAGAACCCGGATCGCCCGACTATCCGGCGGGCGAATTGGGAGTAGTAAAATGCGTATCATGGTGCTGGGCGGCGACGGTTTCTGCGGCTGGGCAACGAGCCTTCACCTCAGCGATCAAGGCGCCGAAGTCACTATTGTCGACAACTTTGCCCGGCGGGATGCCGAGACCGAACTGGGCGCCGAATCACTCACCCCGATTGTCCCATTGGATGAGCGGCTGGACGCGTGGCACGCCGTGTCCGGCCACAGCATCGGCTTTCGCCAGATCGATGTGGCCCGGGACCCCCAGGGCCTGCGGGACGCCATTGTTGAGATCGAGCCCACGGCCATCGTTCACTTTGCCGAACAGCGCGCCGCGCCCTACTCGATGCGCTCACCGGACCACAAACGCTACACGGTCGATAACAATGTCAGCGCCAGCCACAACCTGCTGAGCATCCTGGCCGAGGTGGCGCCGGCCACCCATCTCGTCCACCTCGGCACCATGGGCGTCTACGGCTACGGTGCGAACGGTAAGCCCTTTCAGATCCCCGAAGGCTACGTCTCGGCCACACTACGGTCCGGCAACCATGTCTTCGAGAAGGAGATCATGTATCCGCCGGATCCGGGCAGCGTCTATCACATGACCAAGACCCTCGACGCGCTGCTGTTCTACTTCTATGCGAAGAACGACAGCCTGCGGATCACCGACCTCCATCAGGGCATCGTCTGGGGCACCACCACCGACCAGACCGAACGTGACGAGCGGCTGGTCAACCGCTTCGACTATGACGGCGACTACGGCACGGTGCTGAACCGCTTTCTGATGCAGGCGGCCGTCGGCCATCCGCTGACCGTGCACGGCACCGGCGGCCAGACCCGGGCCTTTATCCACATCCGCGACACGGTCCGCTGCATCGAGCTAGCTATCGACAACCCGCCGGCGACCGGTGACCGGGTCAACATCATGAACCAACTGACCGAAACCCACCGGGTGCGCGATCTGGCTGAACTGGTCAGCCGCCTGACTGGCGCTGAGATTCAGTATCTGGACAACCCGCGGAAGGAAAAGGCCGAAAACAACCTGCTGGCCGCCAACGCGAACCTCCGGAACCTAGGCCTGGATCCGACCCATCTGAGCGAAGGCCTGTTGCACGAAGTGATCGCCATCGCCGAGAAATATGCGGACCGCTGCCAGTTTTCGAGGATGGCCTCGACGGCCAAATGGTGACCGGCCGCATCCCGCAGTGCAGCAAGACCGCCCGCCCGAAGTGCCCCCTCCGCGTCCCCTAACCAAGCCTTTCGCGCCGCGCGTGACCCAAACGCTATACGGGCTATATTATCCGAGCGGTAATTCGGGGAGCGAGACATGGTGCGTGCAACACCGGACGAATCGGCTCTGAACGGGATCCTGGCTGACGACGACCAGGAAACGCGGGCGGCCTGGCATACGATACTTGAACAGCTTGCGGCGAAGTTCGACGCGACAGTGGCGCAGGTCTGCTATTTCGACCTGGCGCGGCCGGGCGACGACAAGCTGCTGTTCGAGGTGACCACCGGCATGGACTTCAATGACAAGGTCCGATCGCTGTACCTCAAATATGGCAGCGACGATCCGCGCCTCGCAGCCGCGCATGACCGGCCCAACCAGGCCCTATCTTGCCGCGAGGTCGTCGACGAGCCGACTTTGCACGCATCAGACATCTACCGGCATCTGCTCGAGCCGCTGGGGCTCGAGTATACGATGTGGATCCACGAACCCGGACCGGGTGAACAACTCACGGTATGGGGGGTGATGCGTGGCGCGGACAGCAAACCGTTCACCCGCGCCGAACGCGAACGGTTCCAGAACCTCGTCCCGACGTTCCGCGCGGCGACGGCGGTCCACCGGCTCAGCGTGTTGCCCAACGAAAAGGGCCCGATGACCGGCAGCAGCGCGGGGTCGGCCCCGGCCGCCGAGCCGGGCAACTGAGAATGCGCCGGGATCGGAGCGCCCCGGCTGGCGAACTGCACCGCCTCACCGTCAACTCAACAGCCCTAAAGGGCAATCTGCTCGGCGACGCGCCGGACCGTGACGTGCTGGTCTATACGCCTGCCGGGCAAAGCGGCGAGGGCCTCCCGCTGCTGGTCGACCTGGTGGGCTTCACCGCCGGCGGACCGGCCCACGTCAACTGGAAGAATTTCGGCGAGAACGTCCCGGAACGGCTGGACCGGCTGATCAACGACAGCACCATGCCGCCGGTCGCCGTCGCCTTCCCCGACTGTTTCACCAGGCTTGGCGGCAACCAATACATCAACTCGGCGGCCATGGGCCGCTGGGAAGACTTCTTGGTCGACGAGATGCTGCCCCAGGTCGAGCAGCATTTCGGCTGCGGCGGCACGGGCCGGCGCGGTGTGTTCGGCAAGTCCTCCGGCGGTTACGGCAGCATCGTCCACGCACTGCGCCGCGCCGATACCTGGTCGGCGGCCGCCTGCCACTCCGGCGATATGGGCTTCGAGCTGTGCTACCTGCCGGAAATGCCCTCCGTCCTCCGGGCCATTACCAAGAAGGGCTCGATCGAGCGGTTCATCACCGACTTCGAGGCTGGCCCGAAGTGGAAGGGCAAGGACATCCACGACCTGATGACCCTGGCGATGGCCGCCACCTACGATCCGGACCCGGACGCCTTCTGCGGCATCCGCCTGCCGGTCGATCTGGACACCTGCGAGCTGATCGAAGAACGCTGGGCGAACTGGCAACGCTGGGACCCGGTGGAGATGGCGGACGGCCATGCTCAGAATCTGCAGCAACTCAAGGGGTTATGGATCGATTGCGGGACGGTGGATCAATACAACCTGGTCTACGGTGCCCGCCGGCTACACCGGAAGCTCACCGCCGCCGGCGTCGACCACGTCTACGAAGAGTTTCCGGACGACCATTCGTCGGTCGACTACCGCATGGACAAGAGCCTACCGTTCCTGGCGCAAGCGCTTACATCCTAGCGAAGACATTACTGTCATCGTCCTGCAACGATGATGCGGCAGCAGAGGACCTTTCGCCTGCCTGCTCGCTGCAGACCCCTTGCCTCGACTGCCCAACTACGCTGTGTTGACCGTCAAGGTGCCCCGTTCCGAGCGGGCCATCTAACTACAGGGAGTTTGCTTATGCAGAAGGGATTGTTGTCCGCAGTGGCAGCGACGGCGCTTCTGGCGTCCACATTTGCGGCATCGCCGGCAGCGGCCGAAGGGAAGCTACGGCTCTTGACGTGGTCCGGCTATGCGCCGGACGAGGTCGTTGCCAAGTTCGAAGAAGAGACCGGCATCGATGTCGAGGTCACTTTCTCCAATAACGAGGAGATGATCTCGAAACTGCGCGCCACGCGGGGCGCCGGGTTCGACCTGGCCCAGCCCAGCCAGGACCGCATCGAAGGCCCACAGGTGGAATTCGGCATCTACAAGCCAATCGATCTGAGCCAGATTGACACCAGCCTGTTCATTCCGTCGATGCTGGATGCAACCCAGCAGAACACGACTGTGGAGGGTGAGGTCTACGGCGTTCCCCATGTGTGGGGCACCAGCGGCCTTGTCGTCGACCGCAGCGTCGCCGGCGACGTCGCCGACTACGCCGACCTTTGCAATGGGTCGCATGCGGGCGAGGTCAGCATGCGCTTGAAACGGCCGGTGCTGATCGGCTTTGCGTTCTCCATGGGCATGGACCCGTTCGCCGCGTATGGCGACACCGATGCCTACGGCGAAATCCTGGACCAAGTCGCTGAGGCCCTCACCGCCTGCAAGGACGACGTGAAGGTCTATTGGGAAGGTGGCGACCAACTGATCTCCGCCATCAGCACCGGTGAAGTGAAAGCGGCGATGGCCTGGGACACCGGTGGTTGGAAACTGAACAACGAGAATCCGGACATCACCTTCGTCGCTCCCGCCTCCGGCGCGTTGGGCTGGGTCGACGCCTTCGTGCTACCGGCACGCGGCGAAAATGACGAAGCCGCCTACAAGTGGATCAACTTCGTCATGCAGCCGGAGATCGCCGGGATGATCACCTCGGCCGCCGGCAACTTCACGGCGTCGGCCGGTGGGGACGAGTTCGTGTCCGACACCTTGAAGGCGCAGTTCAAGGACAGCTTCCCGCCGGAAGCCATCGACAACATCAAATGGTATCCGCCGGTTCCGGCCGGACTGGAAGACCTTGAGGGCCGCGTGCTCGACCGCATCCGCGCGTCCAACTAGAGCCGTCACCGATGGTCCCGTCCCCAAACCGGGCGGGACCATCATCTTCTCTTATGCCATAACCGCCCTATGGCAAACGTCCCCGACCTCGACGTCAGCAACGTCATCAAACGCTTTGGTGAAGTCCCGGCGGTCGACCGGGTGAGCTTCACCGTGCCGACGGGGTCCTTCTTCTCGATCCTCGGCCCGTCCGGCTGCGGCAAGACCACATTGATGCGCATGATCGCCGGCTTCATCGAACCGAATAGCGGCGACATCCGCATCAAGGGCGAACCGACCCTGGGTATTCCGCCGAACCGCCGGCCGACCAACATGGTCTTTCAGCATTTGGCGCTGTTCCCGATGATGACTGTCGCCGACAACATCGGTTACGGCCTACGCCGCCGCCGCGTCAGCAAAGCCGACATCACACGACGAGTTGAAGCAGTCCTCGACCGGGTCGGTCTTGCCGGCGCCGGTCCAAAGAAGGTCGATCAGCTGTCCGGCGGACAGAAACAACGTGTGGCCATCGCCCGTTGTCTCGTGCTCGACCCGGCGCTGCTCCTCCTCGACGAGCCGCTGGGCGCCCTCGACCTCAAGCTGCGCGAACAAATGAAGGTCGAACTCAAGCAACTGCAGGCAAAGCTCGGCACCACCTTCCTCTACATCACCCACGACCAGTCGGAAGCTTTGGTCATGTCCGACCAGGTTGCGGTGATGAATGCCGGACGGTTCGAACAGGTCGGCACCCCGCAAGAACTGTATTACGACCCGCAGACACCCTTCGTCGCCGGTTTCGTCGGCAACACCAACAGTTGGACCGGCCAGGTCGCACGCCACGCGGGTCAGCAGGTCGAGGTGGCAACCGAAGACGGGCCTGTTCTCAAGGCACACGCAGTGGACCCGGTGACCGCCGGCGACAAGGTCAGCCTGTTCGTGCGGCCCGAGGCGATCGCTTTGAGGCGCGAGACCCCGCCCGACGGAGCGGAGAACCTGGTGCACGGCAGCGTGCAGAATCTGCTGTTCGACGGCGGGAACAGCATGGCCATCGTGCAGGACACCGCCACCGGGCACATGGTCACCGTCGCGCTGCCGCAGACCGGCGAGTTCGCCCACCTGTCGCAGGGTGAACAGGTCAGCCTGTCTTGGCAGGCCGGACAAGCTCGATGCTTCGCCGCCGAGGCCCCAAACGCCTCCAGAACCCCATGAAAAGCAATCCGCGCGTCATGTGCGCAGCGGCCATCTTCCCCCTGCTCACGGTTGTCGCGCCGCCGGCCAGCGCAACGGACTTTGACCACGTCGATGTTCGCGCCAACCGCGTCGTCTCAACCCACCAAGCCCCTTACGCGGTGCAGATCGACGACTCTTTCGAGCTCCTCGGCGAGTTCCACCACCAGCAAGCCAGCGGCAAGCGTCTGTTCAACGTCTCGCTAGCAGCCTATTCCAACGGCGGCGACATCATCATGGTCCATGCCGAAACGCTGGCGGACCAAACGGGTGATTTGGACTACGGCCACCTCTCCGCGACCACCCTCAACGGCATAGGGTTTGGACTGCGCGAGCAGTGCGTCCCCACCGAAGCCGCCACCGAGATCGCCGCCAATCCACAGGCGCGCTTCGTCAGAAGCAGGGGGTTTGAGCTCACCTTGCCCTTCTACCTGATGCAATTCCTCCAGGCTTCGACCGACGGCAATGCAGAGATCGCAATCAGCTACGGCCAAGCAGTTGCTTCTTGCGAAGCTATACCGGACGCATTGAAGCAGAGGGTCCGCCGCAAGATCGAGCAATCCGTGTCAGTCGCGACGGCGCCCTAGGGAATCGAACGCTCATGCGGGCTCTTGCTACAGCAAAACTGGAGAAACCGGAGCGCCGTCTCAGCCTGATTCTGCTGCTGGCGCCGGCCGTTGTGTGGCTGGGCCTGCTGATCATCGCCCCGCACATCCAGCTCTTTGCGCTGTCGCTGCAGGAGAAGATCGGGCCACGGCTCTACGAGACCGGGCTTCGGAACTATGTCGAGTTCTTCGGTGAATCCATCTACTGGATGACGCTGATCCGGACCACGGCCCTGTCGATCCTGGCAACCGCGCTGACCCTGCTGATCGCTTTCCCGGTCGCTTACTACATCGCCAAGATGCTGCGCGGTCGGACGAAGAGCCTGTTGTTCGTATTGGCGTTGCTGCCGTTCTGGGTCAGCGAACTGATCCGCACCCTGGGTTGGATCATTATCCTGCGCGAAACCGGCCTGATCTCCTCGGCACTCTTGTCTTTGGGCATCATTACCGAGCCCATTGAGCTGCTCGGCAACGACGCGGCCATCATCATCGGCCTCGTCTATACGTCCATGTTGTTCATGGTCGTGCCCTTGGTGACCGTTCTGGATAGCCTCGACGACAGACTGGTCGAAGCCGGCTACGACCTCGGCGGCAACGGTTTCACGGTGCTACGGGAGATCATCATCCCCCACGCCATGCCGGGCATCGTCGCCGGCTGCATCGTCGTGTTCATGCTGACCCTCGGCAACATCCTGACGCCGGCCTTATTGGGCGGGAAGAACAGCCTCTGGTTCACCGACCAGATCTTTCAGAAGTTCATCGTGCGGTTCAATTGGGAGCAAGGTTCGGCGTTCGGCTTCCTGTTATTGCTCACGTCGTCGCTGATTGTCTGGGCCGGTCTAAAACTCACCCGGCAAAGCCTCGCCACGACGATGCGGTAGCCGGCCATGATCCCATCCATTCCCCAGTCCCGCGCGTTCCAGGTCGGCTACGCGATCTATATCGTCGTGTTCTTCACCTACCTGTTCGCCCCCCTGGCTGTGGTCGGCGTGTTCGCGTTCAACGACAGCCAGTTCCCGTCCCTGCCCTGGCGCGGCTTCACCCTCGATTGGTTCTTCTCGGACACGGGCCGGATCGGCCTGTTTCACGACGACGGCCTGCTGAACAGCGTCGGCACCAGCCTGAAGGTCGCCATCGGCGTGACCGTGCTTTCGGTCGTCGTCGGCACCCTCAACGCGTTCCTGCTGGAGCGCGCTCAGTTTCCCGGCAAGAGCCTGCTGTTCACCATGATGCTGTGGCCGCTGGTGATCCCCGGCGTCATCCTCGGCGTATCAATCCTGCAGTTTTCGAGCACGGTCGCCAATGGACTGGAGGACGTATTTGGCCTGACGATCAATGCCCTTCGGCCCGGACTGCCGCTGGTCGTGCTTGGCCAATTCTCGTTCATTGTGACCATCGCCACGCTGGTAATCTCGGCTCGCCTCCGCAAATTCGACCTCGTGCTGGAGGAAGCGGCACTAGACCTCGGCGCCACCCGCCTCGAGGCCGTGCGAACCGTGACGCTGCCGTTTCTCAGCCCGGCGTTGATCGGCGCGGCGATCATTTCGTTCCTGATGTCGTTTGAGAACTTCAACACCACCCTGATGCTGGTCGGCTCCGAAGCGCCGGTGACGATCCGCATGTTCACGCAGATCCGCGACGGCACGACGCCGGTCGTTAACGCGCTGAGCCTGATCCTCATGGTGGTGATGGCGATGTTTGCCTTGGGTCTTCTATTCACCAGCGGCCGGCAAGAACGGGAGTCAACAGCTTGACACGTCAAGAGGGGATTGAGTGACAAGCCCTTTGGATACCGACATCTACAAAGACCCTGGCGTCGCCCGGTTCTACGACCCGTCACACGGCTGGGATCAGAAACGCGCCGACTTCGACTATTGCGCAAGCCTGGCCGAAGACGCGGGCAGTGTGCTGGACCTCGGCTGCGGAACCGGGGAGTTGATCGCGGCGCTCGCCCAAGACCGGCGGGCGGCCGGTGTCGACGGCGCGGCACCAATGCTGGAGATCGCCCGCCAACGGCCGGGCGGCGACCGGGTGGACTGGGTGCATGGTGATGCGCGCACCGTCCGGCTCGACCGCACCTTTGACCTGATTGTCCTGACCGGCCACGCCTTTCAGGTATTCCTGACCGACGCCGACCAGGCAGCCGCGCTCGCCACCATCGCCGCCCATCTGGCACCGGACGGCCGCTTCATCTTCGACAGCCGCGACCCAACCTACCCGGCGCCCAAGGAGCAGACCAAGGACGAGAGCCACCGCGTGGTCGAACACCCCGAACTTGGCCCCACGGACCGTTGGTGCGTCTCGACCTACGATACGGCGAGCCAGATCCTGACCTACACCAACACCTACCGGGTGCAGCGGACCGGCGAAACGAACACCGCCTCCGACCAGATTCGCTACACACCATACGCGGAGCTAGCCGCCCGTATCGAAGCCGCAGGCCTCACCGTCGACCGCTGGCTCGGCGACTGGCACGGCACCCCCTACCAGCCCGCGGCCAAGGACATCATCCCAATCGGCCGCCTCGCCTAGCGCGTTACAGCCGCCACCGCAGAAAGTAACGCTCCGCCTTTCCGATCAGCCACGCCATGGTCAGCCCCATGACCGACAGCAGCGCCACACCGGCGATCAACTGGTCAGTCGCCATGAAACTGCCGGCCAGCAGGATGTAGGCGCCCACGCCAAACTCGGCGCCGATCATCTCCGCCGCGACCAGAAGCACGATGGCAATCGACGCGGAGATCCGGAAACCGGAAAGGATGGCCGGCAGGGCACCCGGCACGACGATCTTCAGGACGATGGAACGCCAACTCAGCCCGAAGGATTGGCCCATCCGGATCAAGGTGCGGTCCACTGCGTCCACCCCGCCATAGGTCGCGATCACCGTCGGGAAGAAGGTGCCGAACAGAATGGTCGCGATCTTCGACCCCTCGCCGATCCCGAACCAAATGATGAACAGCGGCAGCAGCGCGATCTTCGGGATCGGAAAGATCGCCGACACCAACGGCAACAACCCGGCGCGCGCCAATGAGAACAGCCCGATCGCCAAACCCACCGCGATGCCGAGCAACGTGCCGGCGGTCCAGCCAACAATCAGCCTCTGCAGCGAGGCACCGAGATGCTTCCAGAGGTTCCCGGTTTCGATGAGCTGCAAGAACGCGGCGAAGGCCGCCGAGGGCGCGGGCAACACCAGGCTCCCGATCACCCCGGTTTGCGACCCGAGTTCCCACAATGCGATCAGCCCCAGAAACACCACCGGCGCAACCAACCCCAACGGCTTCGCGGCAAAGCAACCGCCGCGATAAGGCACCTCTTGCGTCGCGTCCGGCGGCAGATCCAGTCCTTCGGCGGCCCGGTCAGTCATCGGTCAACTCCAAGTCCGCCGCTCGCGCCTCATCGCGCATCAGTTCCCATAGTCGGGTCTGATGACTCTCCAGTTCAGCCAAACGGCTAGCCCGTTGCTCCAGCGGCATATCGATTTCCACAATTTCATGAATACGTCCCGGGCGCCGCGACAGCACGACAATGCGATGACCGAGCCGCACCGCTTCGGCCAGGTTGTGGGTCACGTAGCAGGCGCCGAACCTTTCCCGCGCCCACAGATCGATGAGGTCTTCCATCAGCAACTCACGGGTTTGGCTGTCGAGGGCCGACAGCGGTTCGTCCATCAGCAGCACGGCAGGACTTACGCTGAGCGCCCGGGCGATGGCCACGCGTTGCTTCATGCCGCCCGACAGCTGACGCGGAAACGCCCGCCGGAACTCGGTGAGCTTGGTACGGCGGAGCACATCGTCAATGATCACCGCGGTCTCGGCACTGCCGAGCCGATGATCCTCAAGCGCCAGGCTGATATTGCCCTCGACCGTACGCCACGGCAGCAGCGCAAAGTCTTGAAAGATGTAGGTCAGCGGGTTCAAGGAGTGTGCCGGCGGCGTGCCGAGTTGCAGCACCTGGCCGCCGGTTGGCCGCTCCAGGCCGCCGACGAACCGCAGCAGGGTCGACTTGCCGCAACCGCTCGGCCCGATGATGCAGACGATTTCGCCGGAACGAACCGTCAGGTCGATGCCCTGTAGCACCTCGAGGTCACCGTAGGAATGACTGAGGTTGGAAAGCTGTAGATCCATCCCTGCCCTGGCAGCGCAGCAGCCGAAAACGAAGCCGGCGCGGACTCTGTCGAACCCGCGCCGGCCATCATGTCAGCAAGCCGAAGGCCCTAGAAGACTTCCACAAAGCTCTGGTCCACCAGCATGTCGATGGTGATGGCGTCCGACACCAACCCGCTGGCCTGGAACCAGTTGAGCTGATCCTCGACACTCGCCAGGTTGAGCCGGGCATTCTCATTGATGCGCATTGCCCCGTTGCGGATGGAGGTCGCCGCCTGCTCGAACGGCCGGTCAGCGTTCACATACTTGTGGATCAGCCGCACCATCGCCTCCTCTTCTTCAGCCCCAGTCGTCTTGTCGACGAGCGCGGCATTGAAATCCGCCGCACCTTGCGAGAAAGCCGCCAGGAACCGCTGCACCAGCTCTGGCTGGTCGTTGGCGTTTTCCGTTGAGGTGAAGACCGTCGTCACCTGATAGTTCGGGATGTAGTCGGCCACGTCACCGATGATCTCGACCTCCGGTCCGCCCGCCAAAGCCTTGGCGATATGCGGCACGATGGTCCAGGCATCGATCTGGCCGGATTTCAGCGCACCGACGATCGCCCCGACCTTCTGCAGCGGCTTCAGCGTGATTTCATCGGTTGGGATCCCTTCCGCCTCGGCAATCTTGTGCGCCATGTAGTGGAAGGAGGAACCCGGCTGGGTGATGCCGAAGGACCGGCCGGCCAACTGGTCGGCGCTCGTCAGGCCTGCATCAAACGCCGCCTTCGACGCCAGGATCTTCTGGCCATCGATCCCCGGCTCCTCTTGCAGCGCACCGCCGATCACTTTCACCGCGCCCTTCTCGGCCAAGCCGATCAGCCCGCCGCTGATTGCCGTGACGCCAAAATCGACGTCCCCGGAAGCAATTGCCACAGCCATCGGCTGCGCGGCCTGGAAGAACACAAACTCGACGTCCAAATCCTGCTCGGCGAAATAGCCCCGTTCGAACGCCACGAAGCTGCCGGCATGGGACGTGAAACGGAGCGCGCCGACCTTGATCGCCTCGGCAGCGGCCATCGGCGCCGCGCCACCCCAAAGAAACACTGCAGCAGCGCTCGCCACTGCAAGGGATCGAAGCTTTGGAAACTGCATGAACTCCTCCATTCTTGCTTTTGTTTTGACTCGATAATTGCTGGCCCGCACTTTGGCATGACAGTCACACCAAGGTCCAACCAACCATGGTCCACAAGGTTCTCTATATCGGCGGCACCGGCGAAATCTCACTGAGCTGCGTCCAGGCCTCGGTCGCCGCCGGCCATGACACCTATGTGTTCAACCGTGGCCAGCGCCCTGTCGAGCTGCCACCGGAGGTCACCGTCTTGCGCGGCGATCTCAACGATCCGGCGAGCTATGGCTCGTTGGCGGACCAGGGCTTTGATGCGGTCTGCCAGTTCCTGGCCTTCACTCCGGCCGATGTCACCCGCGATATCGAGGTGTTCACCGGCAACACCGGTCAGTACGTCTTTATCTCCAGTGCCTCCGCCTATCAGAAGCCACCTAAGACACACCGGATCACCGAAGCCGTGCCGCTGGTGAACCCGTTCTGGGAGTACAGCCGCCTGAAAGCCGGAGCCGAAGCGGTACTAACCGGTCAATCGGACCTGCCGTACACCATCGTCCGACCCAGCCACACCATCCGTACGCGGCTGGCGACCATCCTTAGCGAGCGCTCCCTCGCGGGGCACCGGATCCTCAACGGCAAGCCGGTGATTACCGCCGGTGATGGCACCAGCCTGTGGACCCTGACCAGAAGCGAAGATTTCGCCCCGCCCTTCGTCCGGCTCCTTCGCAACCCGGAAGCAATGGGGCAGACCTTTCACCTGACCGGCGACAACGCTTTCATGTGGGACCATATCTACCAGGCATTAGCCCGCGGGCTCGGCGCCGAGGCCGAGATCGTTCACATCCCCACCGACACGCTGATCAGATACCTGCCGGACCTGCGAGGCCCTTTGCTCGGCGACAAGATCTGGCCCGTCGTGTTCGACAATACGGCCATCAAACAGGTCGTTGGAGAGTTCGCGAGCGAGAGCGACTTGGACAAGATACTCGCCGGCCCGATCGCCACCTTCCATACGAGCAACTACGCGCCTTCTTCGGAAGACCTGGAACTCGATGCAACCATGGACCGGATCATCGCCGACCAGACGGCGCTCGGCGGCTAGTCCGAACGAGCCGTCGGGTGACCGGAAGCACCATTCCAAATAAGGTGTCCACCGAAGTAACGGTCGGCAGCAAGGAGTAAGTGGCATGGGGCCCCTGACAGGAAGATCCGCGGTTGTAATCGGCGGTTCGAGCGGCATCGGACTGGCGATTGCCCACGGTCTCAGTGAAGCCGGTGCCGACCTGACCTTGTCCGCGCGAACAGAAGCAAAGTTGAACAACGCCGCCGATGAACTACGCGCGAAAGGCGGCGAGGTGCTGACGGTGCCCTGCGATATCAATGACCCCGATGCCAGCGCCGACCTGATGGACCGCGTCGTTGCCGCCCGCGGCCGGCTGGATATCCTGGTCAACAGCCAGGGCACGACGATCCTCAAGCCGGTCGCCGAGTTCTCGCCCGCCGACTACGACACGGTCATGAACACCAAC
>JANQOE010000099.1 GCA_028279245.1 Alphaproteobacteria bacterium | reverse complement strand
CATGACGACGGCCGGCACGAAGTAGCCCGCGACCTGGTCGGCCAGCCGTTGCACTGGCGCGCGGCTGCGTTGGGCGTCGGCGACCATGCGGACGATCTGGGCGAGCAAGGTGTCCTGCCCGACGCGCTCGGCGGTCATGACGAAACTGCCGGTGCCGTTCAAGGTGCCGCCGGTGACGCGGTCGCCGACTGTCTTTTCGACCGGGACCGGTTCGCCGGAGATCATCGACTCGTCGGCGGTGCTTTGGCCCTCGGCGACGACGCCGTCCACCGGGATCTTCTCACCGGGCCGGACACGCAGCCGGGCGCCGACCCGTACCTCTGCCAATGAGACGGTACGGTCGCCATCGGCTTCCACGAGGCTTGCGGTGGGCGGGGTGAGGTCCAGCAGTGCGCGCAGGGCGTCACCGGTTTTCTCCCGGGCTCGCAGTTCGAGCACCTGGCCCAACACCACCAACGTGATGATGACCGCCGCCGCTTCGAAATACACCTCAACCTGGCCCTCGGCCCCGCGGAACGCTGGTGGGAACAGACCCGGGGCAACTACCGCCAGAATGCTGAAGACGTAGGCGGTACCGGTGCCCAGGGCGATCAGTGTGAACATGTTGAGGTTGCGGGTGACGACCGAGGCCCAGCCGCGCGCGAAAAACGGGGCGCCGCACCAAAGGACGACGGGCGTTGCCAGGGCCAGTTTCAGCCAGCCGAGAAACGGCGCCTCCACCAAACCTTCGGACGAGAAGACAGGTAGGAACCGACCGGCGCCAAGATAGATCAGCGGCAAGGTGAAGATGGCGCCGATCCAGAACCGGCGGGTCATGTCGACCAGTTCCGGGTTGGGGGGCGCCTCCGCCGAGATCGTCGTGGGCTCCAGGGCCATGCCGCAGATGGGGCAGGCCGCCGGGCCATCGGACACGACGTCCGGGTGCATGGGACAGGTGTAGGTCACCGCTTGAACTCTTCCGACCGATTGAAAGCCCGTGTATGGGGCTTCCAGTCGCTGGAAGGTCAAGGCGTCAGCGGCGGGCGAGGTCCTGGAGGATGGGGCAGTCCGGCCGGTCGTCGCCGGCGCAGTTCCGGGCCAGATGGTCGAGGGCGTCGCGCAGGGTCCTCAACTCGTCGATCTTCCGGTCAATCGCGGCAATCCGGTGCTGCGCCAGCGCCTTAACGTCGCTGCTGGCGCGGCTGTCGTCCTGGTAGAGGGCCAGCAGGTCGCGGCATTCATCGACGGTGAAGCCCAAGCCGCGGGCCCGGTGGACGAAGCGCAGGGTGTGGACGTCGTTGTTCGAGTAGGCGCGGTAGCCGTTTTCGGCCCGCTGGGGCGCGCCGGTCAGGCCGATTTCCTCATAATAACGGATCGTTTTGGCCGGCAGGCCGGACTGCCTGGCCGCTTCGCCGATGTTCACTTATTGCGTTCCCATAGGGTTCCAGCCTTGGGAAGGTCGTTCGGGTGGTGGCCGTTGGCAAGACCGCGATCACAAGTCGTTGACGGCACTTCACAAACGGCGCGAGGGTGGGGCGTTATGTGGCCCGAAATCTTGGTGGAGATAGCGTGCCGAAGTCGAAGAAACGCAAGAAGGGTGGCGCCACCGCGGCGCCCGCGCGGGACATCCAGTGGGGCGGTGGCGGCAACACGAAGACCCGCATGTTCGACCGGGTCATCCTGCCGATCGTCGCGGTTGTCGTGGTGGTCGGTGGCGGCCTCTGGTGGTGGCAGACCAGTGCCGCCAAACGGGCCTTTGCTGCGTTGGCGGATGAGGGTGTGGCGGTGCTCGACCAGGTGCAGGAGTCGCGCAGCGATGGGCGGCGGCACCTCAGTCCGGGCGAACAACATTTCTATACCAGCCGCTATCCAACCTCCGGGCCGCATGAGCCGGTTTGGACGCGGCCCGGTTTCTACGAATCGCCGCAGCCGCCGACACGGCTGGTGCACGCGTTGGAACACGGCAATATCGTCATCTACTACGACCAGCCCGGCGATGACGTGTTGGCGACCTTGCAGGACTGGGCGGATCTGTTCACGGGACAGTGGGACGGTATGGTCGTCACTAAGGATGCCGGCCTTGGCCAGAACCTGGTGCTGACGGCCTGGACCAAACGGCTGGATATGGAGGCGTTCGACGCCGCTTCTGGGGCCGCGTTCGTTGATGCCTATCGCGGACGCGGGCCGGAGAACCCAGTGCGCTGATCCCTAGTCGCGGCGCGGCTGCAGCACGTAGATCGGTTCTTTCAACGGCCGCAGTTGGTGCATGTTCTGCAGATGCTCCAACTGGGCCTGGGTGATCTCCGCCCCGGCGACGAGGACGCGCACACCGTCTTCGGTTTCGACGTTCGACACGAGCTTGGTGCCGGCGGTCAGGCCGTCGACGGAGACTTTGAGTACGCCGTTATTAGTGCGGTCCTCGGCGGGCATATCGGACATCGTGTGACGCACCGCGTCGATCACCTGTGGATCGTATTTGCTGCTGTTCTGGGCAACGCGCGCCAGTGCGTCCGGCGTCGGCGGGTCCGATGCGTTGTGGAGGTCGGTCAGCAGATGGAGTATGCGCGCCCCGACCGGAATGTCTTCGCCGGCCATCCAGCCGTCGGGGAAGCCGCTGCCGTCGAAGCTTTTGTTTTGGTAGTAGATGATCTCACTGATGTGCTGCATGCGCGGGATGTTGCGCAGCAGGTTGCGGCCCGCTTCCGGTGCGCGATCGCAGATCTCTTGTTCCGCAGGACTCAGCGCTTCGCCGCGGTGCAGTTTCTGGCGTACGTCCTCCGGCACGGTGATCAAACCGATCGGCGCCAGCATGGCCGCCACGTCGAGTTCCCAGACTTGTTCCAACCCCAAATGCTTGGCGACCTTGCCCATCCAGGGACGGGTGCGTTGGGCGAGTTGAAACGCCTCATGGTCGACCAGGGACAGCACGTCGACCAATACCTTGACGCTGCCGGCCAGTGTGCGCTCGAGCAGTTCCTTCTCGGCGTTGGCGAGGTTGAATTGCCGTAGACCGGCGTCGATGCCTTCGGCCAGGTCCTCGGGCGTGCAGGGCTTGGTGTAGAAACGGAAGACGCTGCCTTCGTTCACCGCGTCGATGGCCGTGTCGACGTCGGTGTTGCCGGTCAGCATGATGCGGACCGTGTCGGGCGATGCGTTCTTAACGCGGCGCAGAAACTCGACGCCGTCCATCTTCGGCATGCGTTGGTCGCTGACAACAACCGCCACCGGGCCGTTGCGCTCAATCTCGCTCAGACCCTCGGCGCCGCCGAGCACGGTCGTCATGTCGAAACGCCGGCCAAGCCGCCGTTTGAACGACGACAGGATGTTCGCGTCGTCGTCGACGAAGAGCACTCGGTTGGTTGCGGTGGTCATGCTGCGCACTCCGTCACGGGCGTCTCGGTAAGGGGGAGCCGAATGATGAAGGTGGTGCCGACACCCGGCTCGGACTCCACGGCGATCGTGCCGCCGTGTTTCTTGGTGATGATGGTGTGAGAAATCGACAGGCCCTGACCGGTGCCGCGGCCCGGCTCTTTCGTGGTGAAGAACGGGTCGAATATTTTGGCGCAGACATCTTCCGGGATGCCGGTGCCGGTGTCGGAAATGCGGACTTCCGCCCAGCCATCCACCTGCCGCGTGGCGATGGTGATCTTGCCTTGCTCATCCTTGTTGGCGTCTTCGATGGCATGGGCCGCGTTGACGATGAGGTTGAGCATGACCTGATTGAACTGACCCGGATAGCACGGGACTTCGGGCAGGTCAGGGGCGAAGTCGGTCTCCAGATCGGCGACGTATTTGTATTGGTTGCGCGACACGGTGATGGTCGTGGCAATGGCGTGGTTGAGGTCGACGCGGGAACGCGACTTCTCCTTCATCTCGTCGGGGTAGGAGAACTCTTTCACGGCGCGTACGATTTCGGTGATGCGCTGAATGCCTTCCAGCGACTGGGACACCGACTCCGGAATCTCGTTGCGGAGAAACTCCGTGTCGGTTGCTTCTTCCTGGGCGAGCAAACCGTCGATCGTTTCCGTGTGCACGCCTTCGCCCTTTAGCTGGATGACCAGGGCGCGATACTGTTCGAGCAGCTTGTCGAGGTCGGTGAAGGATTCCTGCAGGAACTTCAGGTTCTCGCCGACGTATTGAACAGGCGTGTTGATCTCATGGGCGATGCCGCCGGCCAGAGTGCCGAGGGATTCCATCTTTTGCGTCTGCGACAGTTCGCGCTCGAGGGCGAGGCGTTCTTCTTCGGCGCGGGCACGTTCGGCGATCTCGGTTGCCAACGCATCGTTCGACTCTCGCAGCTCGACCGTGCGCCGGGCGACGGTTTCTTCAATGACACGGGTGCGGTTGCTCCAAGACACAATGTATTGCAGCAGCCAGGTCATGAACAGGAAGCCGACGGCGGCGACGGTCCATGGCACCGGGTTGATGGCATCGCCGAAATGACCGGGCGTGGGGCTGATGACTATCGACCATTGCCGCCCGGCGACATCGTAGCTGGTGGTGCTGTGCAGGCCCGACAGGATGCGCTCCATCGACTGCGGCCCGCTGCCTTCGCGATTGAGCGGCGACGGATGGTAGTAGATGAGCGTCTCGCCGCCCTTGGTGTCGTTGTCGTACAGGTAGATGTCGAGACCGAAGGTCGTTGCCAACTCGTCGAGACTCGCCTCGATCAGATCGCCGATCCGCACAACGCCAAGGGTGAAGCCGAGGAGCGTCACGCGACGTTCCTGCACGGTCTTGGGCGCGACGTCGCCGCCGTAGATGGGGATCACCGTTAGGATCGCGGCGCTGTCGGCGGTGCCCGGCAGCAGGTTCACCTGCTGGGTCGCAATCATCTGTCCGGTGTCGCGGGCGGTCCGGAGAATGCGGCGGCTCTCAGGGTCGGAGCCAAGATCGTAGCCGAGGATGTCTTCGTTGCCCTCAAAGGGCTCGACAAAGAACACTGGGAAGTATTCCGGCCGCGGTGAGGCGCGGTCGAAGCCGCCGTCTTCCGTGCGTTGGGTGATGTTGAACCCGAATAATCCGTCGATCTCTGCCGTGCGTTCGTATGTTGTGCGCTCTTCGGACAGCACGCGCGGCACCCAGCTCAAGGTTTGAATGGCGGGGAAACGGGGCAGACTGTTTTCCGCCAACGAATAGAATTCCCAACGGTCGATTTGGTTCGACGCGGCCATGAACGAGGCGATGGAGTTGAACACATCGAGGTAACGGTCGATGGCCGAGCTCACCGCGGCGGTATAGTGAGATGCCGGCCGTTCGAAGGTGCCTTGCGCTTGTTGGGAATAGACGCGCTGGGTCAGGAAGTAGCCGACGCCGGTGATGGTGGTCCCCAACAGCAGCACGAGGATGATCGCCACCCGCCCCCTCAGGAGACGCTGCGCCCATTCGAGTTGTTCGAGGCAGCGGTGAAAGGCCGGGCTCGCGGCGATGGGCCGCGCCACGCGGCGCAACGGGGGCAGCACATAGCGATCCGCCAGCCGCTGCAGACGGCCGAAGCGGCGGGCGACGTACGCGACGATTTTCGGGGTGCGCCGGGGTTCGCCATCGGCACCAGAACCGAGGCGCGAAAGCTGAAGTAGCTGCTCCCTCAATAGGTGCCAGGCCGCCTGGTACTTTGGAGCTGTTGGATTCATTAGCGCATTGGTTGCTGGAGACGCGGCGGAGGATCGCAGCAGCTCGCAAACAATCCTTTAATCTTCGGTCCAAAAGCCTGTGATTTGCGGCGTTTCGTGGGTTCCCTCAATGCTCTGTTAACGCTTGTTCTGTTAACCAAACCAGGATCGTCCATGGCCGACTTGGAGACCCGTATGTCGCGCGTTCGGCAGTCGACAAAGGTTGCACAACTGGCCTTGCTGGTCGGGGCGCTCGGCGTGCTCGCCGGGTGCAAGGTCACGCAGGATTTTCGGCAGGCGTTGGACCAGTTCCAGGCCGGCGAACAAGGTACGGCCGCGACCGAGATCGGTGAGGCCGAGGGTCTGGCGCCCGAGGTCGATACCAACGCGGCGCAAGCCGCGCCGCAGGAACCGGCGACCCGCGACCTCGTGCTGGCGGCGCAGAAGCTGCTGGCACAGATGGGTTACGAGCCGGGTCCGGTCGATGGTTTGCCCGGCAAGAAAACGCGGCGGGCCGTCCGGAAGTTTCAACGGGATATCGGCACACCGGTTGACGGCGCCGTAACGTCGAGTCTGGTCTTGGCCCTGGTCAATGCGAACGAAAACGGCATCATCGCGTCCGCATCCACATCGCCGGACGGTGAGCCGCGGCCAGTCTATGTGCCGGGCGATACCTACGTCTACTCCGACAGCACCAGCGCCACGGTGGTTCGCGTTGAGAATGATGTGATCATCTGGGAATCGGGTGATGGTGAGCGCGGTGCGTCGCACTGGAATTTCGTGCGGCCGGGTGCCGCCGCCCCATTCGCGCGTCCGCGGGTCCGCTACGAGGTTGAGGTTGCCGCCGACGAATTGTGGCCGCTGCGATCCGGCACCTCCGTCTCCTTTACCGCCCGGCGCAATATCGCGCAGGCCAGTGTGGGCAGCGGCGACGCGCCATCGACCCAGGCATGGCAATGTAGTGTTGCCGGCAGCGAGGCGGTGACGGTCGCCGCCGGCCGGTTCGATACGGTGCGCATTGCCTGTCAAACATCCACCCCCGTTAACGGTGAAGCCGTCGAGCGGACCTGGTTCTATGCACCTGAATTGCGCCATTTCGTTCGCTTCGACGAACGCTTCGAGGCGTCCCGGCCGGTGAACAGTGTCGAACTGGTGGCGGTCAAGCTGAAGGGCATCGATTGGCCGCCCGCCGCGCGGGCCGGTTTGCAGCGTGCGCTGCAGGCCGCTCTTGAATCCGCGCCGAAGGGTGAGCGTATCGAATGGAAGAGCTCCGCGGTCGATACGCGGGTGACCATTACGCCGACGGCGGCGCATCAGGACACATCCTCCTACTGCCGGACGTTCGTGCAGAATGTCGAAGTGCCCGGGGAAGCGGCCCGCCTCTATCCGGGTGTCGCTTGCCGAGAGACCTCCGGCGCGTGGGTGATTCCGGGGGCCAGCCAGTCATAAAACGGGGCGCGCGCGCCCGGTTTGTTTAGGCCTCAACTGAATTCGTCGGCCGCTTATAGCTTTCGACAGAGAGAAGTTTCATAGAATTCGCGCTATCTCCGTAAATGACCCGGGGGCACGGGCTATGCGGAGCGGTAACCGACCGATGAGTGCGAAGATCCTTTTCGTTGACGACGACCCCAACATCCTGGCGTCCTTCCGGCGCCGGTTGGGCCGCCGCTATTACGTGACCACGGCGATGAGCGGTGAGCAGGCACTCGAGGTCGTGGCCCATCGCGGTCCCTTTGCCGTCGTGGTGTGCGATGAACGCATGCGGCGGGTGTCGGGTGTCGATGTGTTGCAGGCGCTCCGCGAGGCGTCCCCGGCCACCGTGCGGATCATGTTGACCGGCAACACGGACCGGTCGGTCGAGATGCGTGCGAAGAAAGAAGCCAACGTGTTTCGTTATTTCACCAAACCGTGCCGCCCCGAGGATCTGGTCGCGGCAATCAACGCAGGCGTGCAGGCCTACCGCGCCGAGACGGAGCGCGCGGCTGTAAATGAGCCGCGGCTGACGCTCGTATCCTAAAGACTAGGCTGGTCCGCGGCCGGTTGGCGGGGCGCGGGCGAGCTGGGTGTCGAATCCCAGATAGTCGCTGCCGAGGCGGAGATGCAGGTCCGCCGACTGGTCGCTGCGGGCCACAAGACGGACGTCGACCGGCAGCATTTCGATAAGGGCCTCGGCGCTCTCGCGATGACCGGGCCGATAGAAGAGCGTTGTCTCCGCGTAACCGAAGTGATCGGCGTTGCGGAGCCGCTTCACGGGTAGACCTGCGGCCTCTAGATACGACCTTGTGCGTGCAGCCATATCCGTTCGTCCGGCCCCGTTGGCGATCTCGATTGTTGGCGCGGGTGGCGGGGCGCGCTGCTGCGCCGTCATTGTTTTGGCTTGATGGAACAGGGCCTCGTCGAACGCCAGGAGGTCGTTGCCGAGCCGCAGTGTGAGTGCCGCCGCGTTCTCGTCGTTGCGCTGTAGTTCGATCTGCCGATCTGTCTCGTCCAGTTCGCGGCGCAGTTGTTCGGCCCAGGTCCGGAAGCCGGTTCGATACAAGACAACGGTGTGGGCATGCGCGTGATGCGCCGCGGTTGCGACAGTGTCGACGGTCCAATTCCGTTCGGCGAGGTGGTCCCGCATCCTGACGGCCATGCCCTGACGGTCGGCGCCATTGCTGATCGTCAGGGCGGGGCGCGCGGGTTTCGCGACGGGATGGTGCGGTGGTGGGGTTGCTGCGACCGCCATGGGGCGTGGTGGCCGCACTGCCGGATGGGGCGGGGTGGCGGTTGGTTTGACGGTTGCGGCTACGCTGGGCTGGGTTGGTGACCGCAGTTTGGCCACCTGCACTTGTCTCGACATCCGCTCGATGCGTGTGGCCGTCGCCGATTGCGGCTCCGGTGGCGTGGTTGGTGCAATCGTCGCGACGGTCCGCGCCGGTTCGTTCACGGCCTGCTCGGCGGAGCGGATGTTGGCGGCGAGGGGGGCCGGGACCGTCGGCGACGCGTGGCGGCGGGCGTCGCGCAGGTAGATCAGGGCAACGTCCGGGCGGTTCTGCAGCAGGTAGGAATAACCGAGGTTGTTGAGGGTCTGGGGCGAGCTTGGATCCAGTGCCAACGCCATGCGGTACTGGCGCAGGGCCAGATCGTACCGGCCAATTTGGTCATAGGTCGCGCCCAGGGCGTTCAGCGCGGCAACCGATGGATTATGGTTAACGGCGGCCCGCAGTCGCTCCGCGGCGAGGCCGTAATGCCCTGCTTCGAGGGCGTCCAGGCCACTGTGGTACAGCGATTCGTCGCCAGATGGCGTGTGACCGGCACAGGCAGACAGTGAAAGGCCGATCGACAACCCGGCGACCCGCAGCCAGCCAGTCGAAAGCCGCATTAACGTTGATTATCCTTCATGCAAAAGGGTTTTGCGGGCGGCCCTAGCACAGTCGATTTGGCTTAACTTTCGTTTAAGGCGCACGGACGTATCACAGGAGGACCAGTGCTCTATCGCCGAAGACAGAGTGCTTTGCCCGGGTGCGGCCGATTAGAATTACAACCAAAGTTCGCTCCCTTTCGGATGCAGAGTTTCAGCGAGGACGCCATGAACCGTCGGGTTTTGATCGTCGACGACGATGCCAATCTCATCGCCTCCTTGAAGCGCCGCCTTGGCCGGCGGTTCGAGGTCTCGACCGCCTTGAGCGGTGAGGCGGGGCTGGAGGTGTTGCAGACGGAAGGGCCGTTTGCGGTGGTGATCAGCGACCAACGGATGACCCATATGGACGGCATCCGCTTCTTGGCGGAGGTCAAGCGCCTGTATCCAGACAGTGTGCGGATGATGCTCACCGGCAACATCGACCTGAAGACGGCGGTCGATGCGATCAATGAAGCGGGTGCGTTCCGCTTCCTGACCAAGCCCTGCGCCATCGAGGATCTGGTTCAAGCCATCGAAGACGGCTTGAAGACGTTCCATGGCGAGGACAAGCCGGGATTGGCGCCGCGGCGCGCCGCTTGAGTCTTTTTCCAGACGGCTCTCGAAAACCGGCGCGCATCTGCCCAAATTAGGCATATCAATCGCCTGATTCGCCACGAGGCCGCCGATGGACGACCCCCGCGCTGTAACGGTTTCGCCGGGGCTCGCACCCCTGCCTGACGACCTGACTGCCGCCTGGCAGGAATGGTCGCGGCTGTATGGGCGCGGCGCGCCGTCGTCGGCGATCGCCGCACGGCGGAAGCGGCTGGAGCGCCTCATACTATGCGAACTGCCGGCCCGCGATGCCGAGGAACTCCGGTACCGGATCCTGGTCCTGCGCGAGTGTCTGCTGCATGCCGAGGATGAGGGCGTGTCGCGGGCCGGGGCGGCGCTGCTGGCCGATTTCGACCGGCTACACGGCATTGACACAAAGACTGAGGACGAGGCGGCGAAGCCTTCAGCCACCAACCGCCGGCAGGAGGTGATCGCCCTGCTGATGGATCCGGAGAAATGCCGTTGGTCCAACCGGGAAATCGCCCGCCATGTCGGGGTTTCGCCACAGACTGTCGGCAATTGGCGGAAGAAGTTGGCGGGGGATGCGGCGACCGAGATCGCGCCCGAGCGGGTGGTCAAACGCGGCCGGTCGGCCTACGCGATGAACACCCAGCGGATTGGCCGGGTCAAACCGAAGGCCATGGAACAGCCGCCTAAGCCGGCGGGCTTCATCACGCTGGCCCAGGCGATCCGCGAGTATTTCGACCATGCGGACCCGGATGTGCTGGCCCGCACGCTGCGCGAAGCCAGCATCGCCACCGATCAGCGCCTGCGGCGGTGGCGCGACGCCGACGGCACGATCCAGACCCTCTATCCGCTGAATGTGGTCGAGAGCTGTGCCCGCCGCTATGCGGAACGGGGCGCGCGTTAGCGCCGATCTCTTGACAGGCCAGGCGCGGCGTGGCTGATCGCTGCCACTAGCTCCGCGCATGACTGACATATGAGGCCGGCAATGAGCGCCCGGGTGGCCTTGCACGAACTGGACAAGCTGTCCGCAGCGCAACGCGAGGTGTTGTTGCGGCGTGCCGAGTCCGATCTGTCGCCCTTCATCGAGAAGATCGGGCCGATTATCGAAGCGGTGCGGACGCGCGGCGACGTGGCGCTGATCGAGTTCGCACAGAAGTTCGATGGTGCGACGATCGCGCCGGGGCGGCTGCAAGCCACGCCGGAGGATTTCGATCGCGCCTTCGACGAGACACCGGATGAGGTGATCGAGGCGATTGGGTTTGGGATCGCTGGGATCCGGCGGTTCCACGCGGCACAGCTGCCGCAGCAGATGTGGATGCAGGAAGTCCATGCCGGCGCCTTTGCCGGGGAACGCACGACAGCGATTCCGTCGGTGGCCTGTTACGTGCCGCGCGGAAAGGGCTCGTTTCCGTCGGTT
>JANQOE010000088.1 GCA_028279245.1 Alphaproteobacteria bacterium | reverse complement strand
GCGCCGCGATCACCGTACGCGGCGGGGAAATGGCGCCGGAGATGTTTGTGCGCGTGGTCAACGTCAATCTCCACGGCACGTTCCGGGTTGCCACGGCCTTCCTGCCGCACCTGAAGCAACGGCCCGGTTGCGTGGTCAACATCGCCTCGATGTACAGCACCTTCGGCAGCCCCTTGAACCCGGCCTACGGCGCCAGCAAGGCTGCGGTTCAGCAACTCACCAAGTCTCTGGCCATCGCTTGGGCCGAGTTTGGCGTAAGGGTCAATGCGGTCGCCCCCGGCTTCATCGTGACGCAACAGTCGGCACGCAGTCGCAACGATCCGAAGCATGTCACCGCCGTCAACACCCGCACGCCGATGGGCCGCTGGGGCCAGCCGGAAGACATTGCCGGCCCCGTGCTGTTTCTAGCTTCGCCAGCCGCGGCCTTCATGACCGGCACCACGCTCGCAGTCGACGGCGGATATTCGGTGGTCTGAGATGAGCAACTTCAGCGACATCGGCGCCGCGGTCATCGGCAGCGGCTTCATTGGCACGGTCCATGTCGAAACGCTGCGCCGCCTCGGCGTTCGTGTGACTGGCCTACTGGGAAGCAGCCCCGCCCGCACCGCGGAACGGGCAACTGCCCTGGGCATCCAACAGGTCTACCCAACCTTGGATGCCCTACTAGCGGACCCATCCGTCGACGTGGTGCATGTCACGTCGCCCAACCAGTTCCATTACCCCCAGGCCAAACAGATCTTCGAAGCGGGGCGGCACCTCGTCTGCGAGAAACCGCTTGCCGCGACATCTGCTGAATCAGCCGAACTGGTTCGCCTCGCGGCGTCCACGGACAAAATCGCCGCCGTGAACTTCAACATCCGCTTCTACCCGCTGAACCAGCATGTCCGCCGCTTGGTGCGGAACGGTGGGCTCGGCGCACCGCGTCTCATCAGCGGTCACTACCTCCAGGATTGGCTGCTCTACGACACCGACTGGAACTGGCGCCTCGATCCAGAGAAGGGCGGCAGGCTTCGCGCCGTCGGCGACATCGGCTCCCATTGGATCGATCTCACGAGTTTCCTCATCGGCGAACGTGTCACCGCCGTGATGGCTGAACTCTCGACCTTCGTTAAGGAACGCCAGCAACCGACTGGACCGGTTGAAACATTCTCCCGTGACCGCTCATCGAATACGGTCGCCACCAAGATCACAACCGAAGATACGGCCCTCATCCTGCTCCGCTATGCTAGTGGCGCCCGTGGCTCGGTGATCATCAGCCAGGTAAGCCCCGGCCGCAAGAACACGCTGGAGTGGCGCATCGACGGCGCAACGGCCGGCGCTGCCTGGAACTCCGAGACCCCCGATCACCTGTGGATCGGTCACCGCGACCGTCCCAATGAGATCCTGCAACGCGATGCATCGCTGATGAACGAAGCCGGCAGCCGCGCCGCAAGCTTGCCCGGAGGCCACGTCGAGGGATTCGCCGACAGTTTCTACGCGCTGTTCCGTGAAGTCTACGCGGCCGTCCTGGCCGGCGCCGCACCGGCCGACCCGGTATACGCCACATTGGAAGACGGGCACTATGAGATGCTGGTCGGTGACGCCGTCGCTCGCAGTGCGGCCGAGGGACGCTGGGTCGACATCTCTGCCGACACCTAGAAAAAGGAGGAAGACAAAGGTGAAGCTTGGTTTTTTGACGGCGCCCTTTCCCGACTTATCGCTGATGGAAGTCGCGGACTGGTCGAGCTCCGTCGGTTTCGACACGCTGGAGATCGCCTGCTGGCCAAAGACCGACGGCCCAACGCGGCGTTATGCCGGCACCTGCCACATCAACGTCGCCAACCTTTCCAAGTCCGAGGGCGATGAGATCGTCGCGTCGCTTGCTGAGAAGGGCATCACCATCTCCGGGCTCGGCTTCTATCCGAACCCGCTGCATCCCGACCCCGCGCATCGGGAGACCGTCATAAGTCATCTTAAACAGGTGATGGTCGCCGCCGGCCAGATGGGCGTGCCGGTGGTCAACACCTTCTGCGGTGGTGATGGGTCGAAACATGTCGACGCCAACTGGGAAGACGCGCTGAAAGTCTGGCCCGACCTCGTCAAACATGCACGCGACAATGGGGTGAAGATCACCTTCGAGAACTGCCCGATGATCTTCAGCTACGATGAATGGCCCGGAGGCCACAACATTGCCTACTCACCCTATATCTGGCGGCGGATTATCGAGACCTGGGGCGACACCATCGGGTTGAACTACGACCCCAGTCATCTCGTCTGGCTAATGATCGATCAGGCCCGCTTCATCCGCGAGTTCGGACCGAACATCTTCCACATGCAGGCCAAGGACGTGATGATCGACCATGACGGCCTTTACGAGCGCGGCACCTTCTCGTCGGGCATCGGCTGGCAGATCCCGCGCATGCCTGGCCTGGGGGATGTCGACTGGGGCGTAGTCTTCTCCGAACTCTACCGCGCCGACTATGATGGCCCGATTATCATCGAGCACGAAGACCGCAAATTCGAAGGCACCGACGACCTGGTCAAACGTGGACTCCTGTTGGCCCGCGACATTTTGCGTCCGTATGTGAAATAGGCCATGATCCCGTCGCTTCGGCCGATAGGCGATTGATTCGACAAACAAAAGAAAGAGAGGAAGCATATGAAACTATTCCCCTACGCTGCTGCCGCCGCCCTCGTTTGGGCAGGCATGGGAGGCACCGCAGCCGCCCAGGACATGTACACCATCGGCGTGTCCAACACGGTCCAAGGCAACGGCTGGCGCGAAGAAATGGTATGTGCCATCCGCGCCCAGGCACGCGCCTCCGGACGGGTGGAATCCTTGAACATTGCCCACCGCAACACCGACGCCGCCGGCCAGTTGGAGGACATTCGCAATCTCATCGAAGCCGGGGTCGACGCGATCGTCCTCAACCCGGCAAACTCCGAAGGCATTAACCCGGCGATCAAAGAAGCGACCGACGCCGGGATCGTCGTCGTAGCCGTCGATCAGGCCGTCACCGAACCCTCCGCCTACATCGTCTCGAACAACCAAGAGGAATACGCCTACATCGGCGCCAAATGGCTGTTCGAGCAACTCGGCGGCGACGGCGATGTCATCTACATGCGCGGCGCTGCTGGTGCGTCGGCCGATGACGACCGCAACACCGGGTTCCAGCGTGCACTGGCAGAGTTCCCCGACATCAATGTGGCCCACGAGGTCTTCACCGGCTGGCAACAAGACCAGGGCAAACAACAGATCCTCGACTACATCGCCACCGGTATTCCGTTCGACGGCATCTGGACCTCCGGCATCGACAACGTGATCGTTGACGCGCTGGTTGAGTCCGACGTGCCGTTGGTGCCGGTCGTCGGCGCCGACAACGCCGGTTTCGTTGGCCAGTTGAATTCGGTCGATGGCCTAGTAGGGGCAGCGGTCACCAACCCGGGTTCGATCGGCGGTGCCGGCATCACCCTCGCCATCGATCTGCTTGACGGCAACATGCCAGACGACCGCACCGTCCTGGTGCAGCCGGTCCTCTGGGAGAATGGAACGGAGGCCGGCCGTGCCCAGTTGGCCGCCGCGGCCGATCCGTCACTCGACCCGGAATGGCCGGTCAGCATCTCGGTGCCCAATTGGACGACCTACTCGAAGGAAGACATCATTGCCTGCAAAGGCCCAGGCGAGTAGAGCGAACGACTTTGGCGGTGCGGAGTTTGCTTCGCACCGCCATTTCGAACTACGCGATTTCCAGACCACGCAATGACTGATGTGAGACGCCGGCAACCGTGACGCGCGAGTTGCTCCTCGACGCATCCGGCGTCGCCAAGAACTACGGCGCCGTAGCTGCCCTCAGCAACGCCTCCCTGGCCGTCGGCGCCGGTGAAATCCACGCCCTGATGGGCGCCAACGGCGCCGGCAAATCCACCCTCGTCAAGATCCTGACCGGCGCGGTGAAACACGACACCGGCCAGATCCTTATTCGCGGCAAGACACATCGCGTGAACTCGCCGGCCGAAGCCCGCCGCAGTGGTTTGGTGTCGGTCTATCAGGAGCCGGCAATCATTCCCGATCTGGAGGTCGCCGATAACCTTCGCCTGACGGAAACCCCGATCGAACCGTTCCGACACTGGGTGTCCGAGTTGGGCGTCAACGACCTCGACCTCCGCGAGACCGCGCGCAACCTGCCGCTGGCCGTACTGCGCGTTCTCGATCTGGCCCGCGCCCTCGCGATCGAACCCGACGTCCTCCTATTGGACGAGATGACCGCGGCTCTACCAGCGGACCTCGCGGAGAAGGTGCTGGACGTCGTCCGCCGCCAAGGGACCACAAGCCGCGCGGTGATCTTCATATCCCACCGCTTTCTAGAGATCTCCGCACTCTGCGATCGCGCGACCGTACTGCGTGACGGTGCGACAGTCGGTGTCGTGGACATCGAGGAAGGGGTCGAGGAGCGCATCGTCGAACTGATGCTGGGTCCCGCTGCCGACGGCCCGGAGCAACCGGCAAGCCGCACCACGACACCAATAAGCGAACAAACCAGCGCGGCCAGGCCCCGTCTGACCGTCAGCAAGCTCGGCGCCGGCACCAAGCTGCAGGACGTGTCCTTTGAGCTACGCGTCGGTGAAGTGCTGGGTGTTGTCGCGCTGGAGGGTCAAGGCCAGGACGAACTGTTCGAGACCCTATCCGGATTCCGGCGGCCGTCGTCTGGAACGATCAGCATCGACGGAACCGAACAGCGTTTCGGCCATCCCGCCGACGCCATCCGCGCCGGGCTTGTCTACGTGCCAAGCAACCGGGTCGATGCCCTGCTCATGCAGCGCTCGGTCCGCGAAAACATTGCCCTCCCATTCTGTGCGGGCAGTTGGGGTCCGATCGACATGACCCGTGAGGCCGAGCGTGTGGGCAAGGCGATCGACCGTCTGCAGATCGACACCCGCGCCCAGGGCCAGGTTCAACGGCTCTCCGGCGGCAATCAGCAGAAGGTGACCATCGCCCGGTGGATCGCCACTGGGGTCGACACCCTGCTCTGCTTCGACCCAACCCGCGGTATCGACATCCGAACCAAGCGCCAGATCTACGCGCTCCTAAAAGAACTCGCCGCGCACGGCTCTTCTGTCCTCGTCTACACATCCGAACTGCAAGAGGTGCAACTTGTCTGCGACCGCGTCGTTGTCATCTTCGGCGGCCGCGTGGTCGATGTCTTCCCAGCCGACGCAGCGGACGAACCGACCCTGATGCGAGCCGCCTACGGCTTACCCAGGCTCGCGGCTACTGTAGCCGGCCAGCCGGACCACGCCCCCGCATGAACGCCAGCTTCACCCGCTTTCTGCGCAGTAATGGCTGGTCGATTGGCCTCTTCGGCTTGCTGGGAGTCTTGCTCGTCTTCACCAAGCTGATCCAACCAAGCTATGGCTCATCCGGCGTCGGCGCGCTCGCCAACGCCGCTTTGCCCTTCGCCTTCGCCACCGCCGCCCAGGCAATTGTTGTGATCGCCGGCGGCATCGACCTGTCGATCGCGTCGATGATGGCGGTCAGCAGCGTGACCGCCGCGGTACTCATGGATGGTGCCAGCGAACAGTCGGCGATCTTCGTCGTGATCTTCGTCCTACTGCTCGGCCTGACGATGGGCGCGATCAACGGGACACTGATCGTGCTGACGCGGGTGCCGGATATCGTCGTCACTCTGGCGATGCTGTTCGTCTGGGAAGGCGTCGCACTGCTCATCCTCAAGGCACCCGGCGGCGCCGCCGCCGAATGGCTCAAAGGCCTGATCGTGGGCACTGTTGGCATCCCTGGTATTCCAACGACAATCACCGATTGGATTCCAAAGGCGCTTGTGCTCCTGGCCGTCGCCATCGGCATTGTGTGGATCCCAGTCCGACGCTCCCGCCTCGGTTTCTCGATCTACGCCATCGGCAGCGATGCACTCGCGGCCTTTCGCAGCGGCGTTGCAGTCGGACGCACGCGGGTTGCGGCCTACGCGCTCGCTGGGCTGTTTGCGGCGATGGGCGGACTGGTCCTCACCATGAGCACCGGCATCGGCGCCCCAATCCCCGGCCCCTACCTGCTTGCCAGCGTCGCCGCCGTCGTGCTTGGTGGTGTCGCACTCGGCGGCGGCAAGGGTGGCTTGCTCGGGCCGATCCTGGCGGTGTTCATCCTCCGCCTCGTCCGCACTGACCTCACTTTCCTGTCGGTCGACCCCAACATCACCACGGTCATTGAGGGCATCATCATGGTCGGTGTCGTGATCCTCGGCGGCCTGGTCGCCCTTCGGGCGCGTCGAACATGAGCCAGATCGACACAACAGCCCCACCAATCGGCCTCCGCATCCGCCGCCTCGTACGGGATCAACCCCTGATCCCTTTGATCATCCTGCTCATCGGGTTGGTCATCATTCTGGAGATCCTGCGTCCCGGTATCGTCAACGAACGCTGGATCGCCAACACCATCAAGTTCGCCATACCCCTCGCCATTCTGGCCTCGTGCCAGACTCTGACCATGCTGACCGGCGGCATCGATCTCTCCGTCGGCATCATCGCAACCGTCAGCGCGTTTGTGATGGCCACCCAGGTGACCACCTACGACCCGGCCATCGCTATTGCCATCTCCCTGATTCCGGCCCTGGTCATCGGCCTGGCCAATGGCATCGGCGCCGGTCTGTTTCGGGTCCACCCGCTGATCATGACGCTTGGCACCAGTCTGATCGCGACTGGTGGTCTCCAGGTCTATCAGCGCACGGTCCTGGCGACCGGCTCAGCCATTCCGGACTCACTAGCCTGGCTGGGGACCGGCCGCACCCACTGCATCCCCAACTCGCTGGTACTGTTCATCCCCCTCGCCGCGCTCATCATTCTCGGACTTCGCCGCACAGGTTTCGGACGGCTGCTCTACGCGATCGGCGACAACGAGAATGCGGCGCGCCTGTCCGGCGTTCACTCCTGGAAGGTGATCGTCGCTCTGTACGTTCTCTCCGGATTCCTGGCGGGTATTGCCGGCCTTGTCTATGTCGGGCTCATCAAAGCGCCGTCCCTGTCCCTGGCGGTCCCACTCCTGCTGCCCTCCGTCGCTGCCGCGGTCATCGGCGGCACGTCGATCTTCGGCGGACGCGGCGGTTATGCGGGAACGATTGTCGGCGCCTTGATCCTGACCGTGCTCACCACGCTGCTGACCGTGCTTCAGGTCCCGGAGGGCGCCCGGCGCATCCTCTTCGGGCTCATCATCTTAGGCGTGACCGCGGCCCACGTCCGCCTCACCGAGGACTCATGATGACGAACCCTGCCGATCAAAGAGCAATCCTGGACTGGCTTGGAACCTGGGGCGGCTATGTCGCCAACCGTGACTTCGCGAGCGCCCGAGACCTGTTTGCACCGGATGTCATCGGCTTCGGCACCTACTCCGACTTCGTCGTCGGCCTGGAGAATCTGGAGCGCGAGCAGTGGCGCAAGGTGTGGCCCATGATCGCCGACTTCCGCTTCGACCTCGAAAGCGCTTGGACCGAAACGTCCCCGGATCGCCTGACCGCTGTACTTGCGACCCGTTGGTTCTCGACCGGCTTCGACGAACATGGCGAACGCTTCGAACGTCCCGGCCGCTGCACGGTGACCCTGCGCCGCGCGGCCGTCGACGAGCAATGGCGCGGCACCCACACACATTTTTCCCTCGATCGCGGGGTGCCGTCCCAAAGCTACGGTGCCCCCGAATGACCGCCAAGCCGGATCGCGTCGTTGTCATTACCGGTGCCAGTTCGGGCATCGGCGCCGCTACCGCGCGCCGCATCGCCACCCCCGACACCGCGCTCGTCATCCACGCGCGCAGCAACATCGATGGCCTGACCAACGTCGCCGATCTGTGCCGCGAACAAGGCGCTGCCGCCGCCACGGCCACCAGCGACCTGACCGAGGCCGCCGCATCAAGCAATCTGATCGCCCTGGCCCAAACAGAATTCGGACGGGTCGATCAGATCGTCAGCAACGCCGGCGCGGCACGGCGGGCGGAGTTTGGCGATCTGCAGGAAAGCGGTTTGCGCGCCGACACCGAATTGATCGGCATGGCCTTCTTCCGGCTGATCGATGCCGCCCTGCCCGACCTCAAGAGCTCGCATTGGGGCCGGGTCGTAGCCGTCAGCTCGTTCGTCGCCCACACGTTCGGCGCCAACGATTCCGTGTTTCCGGCAACCAGCTTCGCCAAGTCCGGTCTCGAAGGCCTGGCCAAGGCACTCGCCTGGCAGCTGGCGCCCCATGGCACCACGGTGAACTGTGTCGTCCCCGGATATACCCGCAAAGACCCGACCGGCCACGCCGCCATCGCGCCCGCCGCCTGGGAGGCAGCCCGCCGCACCACGCCCGATCAGAAGCTCGGCGAACCAGAAGACGTAGCAGCCACCATAGCGTTCTTTCTTGGCCGCGATGCCAGCCACATCACCGGCCAAACCCTACACGTTGACGGGGGTCTTTCCCTACTCTGAACGCATCCGCACGGCGGACTGAGCGTTGCCAAGCAACTCAGCGGCCACCGCATCCGGGAGAGCGGGCACCGTTTGGTCTGCCTTGATATTCGCCTGCCGCGCCTCGGCCGCCTGTCGCAGTGGCTCCACATCCGGCACCGCCGCATTGGGGCCACCGAGTACATACCAGTGGATCTCCGACTTCAGGAAGGTACGCGGCACCACCTGGAAGACAGTCAACGCCTCGCCGACCCAACGCAGACACAGGCTGGGTGCGCAAAACAACCATCGTTCCCCAGCCTCTTCCCGAACCAAGCTTCGCTCGCCGAAAAATGCGGTACTACCAGCCGGCAGCATTCGGTGCGAACCACCGGTGATTTCGTCGACGATCGACTTCCAGTTGGCAAACACTGGAACAACACCACGCGCCGAACCGGCGAGGCCCCCCGCACCGAAATCGATGCCCGCGAACGCCGCGTCGATCGGTTCGGGTTCCGGTGCAAAGCTGACAAACGCCAAGGCACCGCGTTCCGCCAGGCACACTCGGTCTAGCGCGTATAACGTCGTCTCGAAATCATCCGGCCGCACCTGCGGTGGCGCCAGTACACACTTGCCGCTCAGGTCGTAGGTCCAACCATGGTAGCGGCAGCGTATCTGTCCATCGCAATGACCGGCCCCGTTTTCCAGAACCGGCAGTTGCTGGTGCCGACAGACATTGCGGAACGCCTGCAGCTCCCCCTGTCCGTCACGAACGGCGAACACCGGGAAGCCAGCCAGATTGGCGCAGACAAAGTCGCCCGGCTCGGCCAAGGCAGCCAAGTCACCGACGATCTGCCAGTTATGAGCGAAGACCTCGCGCCGCTCGGCCTGAAAGACCTCCGGGTCAACATAGGCGGAGGCGTTCATCTGCGACCTGCGCCCGACCGGTCCCGCGCGCCCTACTCCGTATCGAGCCGCCGCAGATAGACGTCGAACGCCGCCAGGCCGGCCTCGCAGACGGCAATGTCCTGTTCGCCGTTCCCGCCGGACACACCGATGCCGCCGACAACCTCACCGTCGACCTCGATCGGGTAGCCGCCGACAAACACCGTCAGGCGCCCCCCATGCTGCGTGAAGATTCCCCATGCCTCCTCACCCGGATAGGTGTTGGTGAAGGTGTGGGTCTTCCGCTTGTGCCCGGCCGCCGTGAACGCCTTGTTCTCGGCGATCTGCACGCTGGTGATTTTGCCACCGTCCAGTCGGCGCAAGGCGATCGGATAACCGGCGTTGTCGGCCACGCAGATGACGTGCGCGATGCCAATTTCCTCCGACTTCTTTTGCGCCGCGTCGAGCACAAGCTCAGCCTCGGCCAGGCTCAGGGTCTTCTTCGTTAGCATGGATCCTCCTGGAGTGTGGCAGCACCACACCCGTTCTAGCTACTCCGCGGCCACGGCATGCTGTGGGGCCAGGAACTGTTCAGCCAGGCTATCCAGGTAGAGCCGCCGCATCATCGCCGCTTCTCTAACGGTCCGCAGGCAAGCCGTTTTTTTCTCGTCCGTATCGGCGTACTTCTCCATCAACTGGAACCCGCGCTCCCCATGCTCCTCATCCGCCACGATATGCAGCCTGAAGAACACCACTTCTTCCTCGGTGAAGCCGTACTTCTCGATGAGTGGCGGCGTCGTCTTCTTGTAGATTTGCGGGACCTGGCTTTCGAGGCCAACCAATAGACCGGCGATAGCCTCATAGTCGGGTTTGTAGGACTGACGAAAACACCAGGACTGCAGGCCGAGTGTCCCGGCAAGCAACTCACCGTTTAGCTGCGCATTCTCGACCTCTTCACGGGCCATGCCGCAATGTTCCCCGAAATCCAATAGCAAGTCGGTATGCTTGACCTGCGGAAAGCCCGCTTCGCCGACGAAGCCTTCCTCTTCCATCATGTTTTCGAGCAACAGCTCCCGGACTTCCTGGTGGTCGGTGTTGGCGTAGACCGTGCCGCACCACCACGGAAAGTTGCCGACATAGTGATAATGCTGCTTCACCCATTCGCCAAGCAGCTGCCGGTTCAGGCGCCCGCTCGACCAAGCATCACTCCATGGATGAATACTCGAATGACGTTGCTGGATTGCCTCTTCGATCTGCTGCCGAAACGCACTTGCCATGCTTTTCCCTCCCTCTGCTGATCTCCATATTGTATACAATCCTTACACGCGTCAACGCGATCTCGAACGAGCTGACGTTGGCACCGGCGGCACCAACACACCGATCGCATCGACATCCAACTCAGAGCTGTCTCTATCCCTCGCCAGATAGAACCGTCCGACATCCGCCACATGCCGACTTGCCAGCAATCCGGCCAATTCGTCGTCACCATCTCGCATCGCCCGCAAAATGTTCGCATGTTCTCCCCAGGAGTCCCGCGCCCGGGCGGTCATGATCGAGCCAAACAGCCACTGCGTCTTGGCGCGCAACAGCTGCATGACTTCCATCAAGTGACGGTTGGCCCCGGCACAAGCGAGCAGTTCGTGATACTCGTGATTGAGTTCCGCCAACGCGTTGTCGTTCGGTTCAGTTGCCGCCGCGTCGCCGCGCGCCAGCAAATCGTCGATCTGTGCCACTAACGCGGCATCGCCCCGGCGCGCCGCCAGTTTGGCCGCGAGCCCCTCCAACGAGGCCCGCAACTCGATCAGTTCAAGCACGTCATCTTCCGTCAGCGTCGCAACGAATGCACCACGGCGCGGCTTGAGCTCAACCAGCCCTTCCGCTTCGAGCGCCCGCAGGGACTCACGCACCGGATTGCGCGACACCCCGGCTTCGGCGGCAAGCTTGTCCTCGATCAACCGGTCGCCCGGACGATACTGCCCGGAGAGTATCGCTGCCCGGATCGTGTTGGTGGTAAGATCCCGCAGCGACTGTCGCGACGCGTCGGGCTGAAGGGCTTTCGCTTTTTGCTGTTGCATGGTCGCGACCCCGCTTGATCAACGCCCATGACTGTATACAATTCCAACGATCCAGGGCAATGACCCGTCATAACGGCGATACACCAACCGGACGGAACATGAGCACCATCGCCGACGACACGGCCGAACAAGCCTCCCGCCCCTGGCGCGAGCCGGCCAATGGCCTGACGGAAGCGTCGCTGCGCGCGCTCATAGCCGGCGACATCCCCGCCATCCGGATCCCAGACTTCGCCTCATCCGCCGAATGCGAACGCCTCTGCCAGGCCATCCGCCGGGCGCCGGCGAAGGGTGATACTGCTGTGACATCGCCGATGAATCTGATCGGCTGCAATTTCTCGAACCACGGCGCCGACGGAAAGGAGAACTACTTCGCGCGCGTCGCGCCTTCCTACCGCGAGGTCACGGCCATCACATCCGAGGCAGGATTCGACCCCCTCCGACGCATGCTCGAACGGTTGCACAACGTCTGGCCGGGAACGGTCACCATCGCCGAAGACCCGCAGTATGGCCGGTACTTCGCCGGCGGCATCAAGACCCGCACGCAGGGCAGCCGCGTCCATTACGACTATGCCCCACACACGGCGCCAGGCCACGTCATCGCCCAGGTCGCCGATCAGCTCGGTTGGAACCTCTACCTCGCGCTCCCGGCCAACACCGGACAAACGACGACCTACAACCGGCCGATCCCGCGCGGCGACGGCGCCCGCGGCAGCGGCAACGCCCTCTCGCTCGCCCTCGATCCGCGTTGGGTGAGCGGCGCCGAGGCTTACACGTTCCGGCCGCGCGAAGGCGAAGTTGTCATGATCAACACCCGCTATCCGCACGAAGTGGTCATGGAGGACGTGGCACCGGAAGAATGGCGCGTCCAGGCAAGTTCCTTCATTGGCCGCCTTGAGACCGATGAATTGATCCTGTGGTCCTGAAGAAGCACACCCTTCCTCGCCCTTAGCGGGAATTTCGGCGCAAAACAGCTCTCCATTGATCGCCCAGACCGCGCGGACTAGGCTTGCCTCATATAAATAACCGAGGATCCGGGGAGGAACCATGAAACGCATTGCGTGTCTGCCGGTTGCCGCTTTGGCGGCGTTCGCCTTACAGCCGGTGGCAGCTCAGGCACAGGACATCACCATCGTCTTGTCTGAGGAGCCCGACCTGCTGGAGCCCTGCCAATCGTCGCGCTCAAACATCGGGCGTGTGGTGAAGCAGAACATCGTTGAGACACTGACCGAAATCGATCCGAACGACGGCACAATCACCCCGCGCCTCGCGACCGAATGGTCACAGGTCGACGAGCTGACGTGGCGCTTTCAGATTCGCGAGGGCGTTACCTTCCACGACGGCGCCGCGCTGGACGCCGAGGCGGTCGCCTACGCGATCAACCGGACCATGGATGAGAACCTCGACTGCGAGGTTCGCACCAAGTTCTTCGGCGGCCTAAAGGTCACGCCGACCCCGGTCGACACCTATACGCTCGAAGTCGCCACCGACAGCCCGGTGCCGATCCTGCCGACCATGATGGGTACAGTCACCGTAATGTCCCCCAACACGCCGATGGGCGAGCCGGACCGCGAGCCGGTCGGCACCGGTCCCTACAAGTTCGGCGGCTGGAATGTCGGCACCAACATCACCCTGGCACGCAATGAAGACTACTGGGGTGACGCGCCCGACGTTGCCAACGCAGCCTTTGTGTGGCGTTCGGAATCGGCGGTGCGCGCCGCCATGGTCGCCACCGGCGAGGCGGATATAGCACCGAACATCGCGGTCCAGGACGCCACCGACGAGTCGATGGACGTCAGCTATCCGAACTCCGAGACCTCGCGGATCCGAATCGACACGATGATCCCGCCGCTCGACGATGTTCGCGTCCGTGAGGCCGTCAACCTCTCGATCGACCGTGACGCCATTCGCGGCAGCATCTTCAGCAAAGACGTGATCCCGGCAACCCAACTCGTCGTGCCGAGCATCAACGGGCACAACCCGGATCTTGAAGTCTGGCCGTACGACCCGGCGCGGGCCAAGGAACTCCTCGCCGCGGCGAAGGCCGACGGTACCGACGTCGATGCCGAGATCACGATGATCGGTCGGCTGGGGATCTACCCGAACTCGACCGAGGTCATGGAGGCGATGCACGCCATGCTGCAAGACGTTGGCTTCAACGTGAAACTGCAGATGCTGGAGGTCGCGGAGTGGGTCGACATTTTGACCAAGCCATATGCCGAAGACCGTCCGCCGGTCTTGCAGCAGAGCCAGCACGACAACAACAACGGCGATGCCGTGTTCACGGCCTTCAACAAGTACCACTCGGAAGGTGCCCAATCGACGATGGCTGACGACGTGGTCGACGATCTGCTGGTCCGTGCCGGTGCCGCAACCGGTGACGAACGGCGCCAGCTGTTCCAAGACGCGTTCAAGCGCATCAACGACGAAGTCATCGCCGACGTGCCGATGTATCACATGGTCGGCTATACGCGGGTCGGAGAGCGCATCGAGTTCACGCCTTCGATCTCCACGAATAGCGAACTACAGATCTCCCAGATAAAGATGCGTTGACGATCCGACGGGCGGGGGCGGCTCTATCGCTGGTCCCGCCCGTCGACGTTATAGTGGGGCCGAACGCAGTCTTGGGAGCAAGCTCTATTGGGCCAATACATCAGCCGGCGATCGGTCCACGGCTTGGTTTCGTTGATCGGACTCCTCATCCTCGTCTTCTTCCTGTCGAGGCTTACCGGCGACCCCACCAATCTCTTCCTGCCACTCGACGCGTCTGTCGAAACCCGCCAGGAGTTTGCCGAGCGTCACGGCTTTAACGACCCGCTGCTGGTTCAATTCGGCCGCTATATTGGTGACTTGGCGCAATTTGACTTCGGCACCTCGCTGCGCCAGCAGCGGCCGGCCATGGACGCCGCGCTGGAGGCCTTCCCGACCACACTGAAACTCGCCGCCGTCACCATGTTCCTGGCGATCAGCCTCGCACTGATCGTCGGTGCGCTGGCGGCCTATCGGCCCGGCGGCCGCTTCGACCGAACCGCCAGCGTTATCTCCCTGGCCGGCGCCAGCGCACCTGACTTCTGGGTCGCGATCGTCGGCATTCTCGTTTTTGCCGTCAGCCTCAGATGGCTACCCACATCCGGCACCGGAACCTGGCTGCACTGGATCATGCCGATAACGGTGCTCCTGATCCGCCCCTTCGGGCTTCTGGTACAGGTCGTCCGGGGCACGATGATCAGCGCCCTTTCGTCCGCCTACGTGAAGACGGCCCGCGCCAAAGGCGTGAAGGAACGCGTCATCATCTTCGTCCACGCCCTCCGCAATTCGACCTTGCCGGTCATAACCGTTGCCGGCGATCAGGCCGCCGCCATCGTCAATGGGGCGGTCATTGTCGAAACCATCTTCGGCTGGCCGGGGATCGGCCGCCTGATGATTGATTCCATCATCCAGCGTGACTTCGCCATCGTCCAGGCAACGGTATTGCTGACCGCGGTCGCAATCTTCGTCATGAACATCGTCATCGACGTCGCCTACGCGGTGCTCGACCCGCGTATCCGGCACAACTGATGTCTGAAGCATCGGGCCCGGTTCTGATCGCGCCGGAGGAACGGCCGATCCGACAGGTTGCACTGCTGCTGTGGCGGGACAAGTTCGCATTCGTGGCTGCCGCCTACCTGTCCATCGTCGCGTTCTTCGCTGTGTTTGGCCCATGGCTGGTCGGCGATCTCGCAACATCGCTAAACCTGCGCCTGCGCAACGCCCCGCCCGGCTCCATCGAACACGGTTGGGCCTTTGTCCTGGGCGCCGACGCCCTTGGCCGCAGCATTCTCGCCCGGCTGATCGTCGCCAGCCAAAACACCCTCGGCATCGCCGCCGCCGCGGTCTGCGCCGCCATGATCTGCGGCGGAACGCTCGGTTTGATCGCCGGCTATGTCGGCAAATGGCCAGGCGCTATCATCATGCGCTTCACCGACGTGCTAATGAGCTTTCCCTCACTCTTGCTCGCCCTCGTCGTCCTGTTCGTGTTCGAACCCGGCGTTAAGAACGTCATCATCGTGCTCGCTATCACCCGCATTCCGATTTACCTGCGGACCACCCGCGCCGAAGTGCTGGAGATACGCGAACGCATGTTCGTGACCGCCGCGCGAGTCATGGGCGCCGGTTCGATCCGCATCGTGCTGCGACATGTCGTCCCCATTGTCGCCCCGACTCTCGTCACAATTGCGGCGATCGATTTTGCCCTTGTCATGCTGGCGGAGTCAGCCCTCAGTTTCCTTGGCGTCGGCATTCAACCGCCCGAGTTCACCTGGGGCGCGATGGTCGCCCTTGGCCGCAATTACCTGGGATCCGCTTGGTGGCTCGCCTTCTGGCCTGGCTTAGCGATCATGCTCACCACGCTGGCCCTCAACCTCCTGTCGAGTTGGGCCCGCATGGCAACCGATCCGACCCAACGCTGGCGGCTTGAGATCACGGACAAATACGATGGCTGAGGCGCCCTATCGGCATCTGCTCGAAGTCCGCGACCTGACCGTTGAGTTCCACACCAGTGTCGGGACAATCCGCGCTGTCGATGGCATCAGCTACCATGTCGACCGAGGCGAAACCCTGGCCATTCTCGGCGAAAGCGGCTCCGGCAAGAGTGTCGAGGCGGCCGCCATTCTCAACCTGATCGACACCCCGCCCGGCTACATCACCGGCGGCGAAATCCTCTACCACGGCGAAGACCTGCTGCAGATGTCAGCGGAACAGCGGCGCGAGATCAACGGCCGCCAGATCGCCATGATCTTTCAGGACACGCTCGCCCACCTCAATCCGGTCTATAGCGTTGGTTGGCAGATCGCCGAGACCTTCCGCGCCCACAACCAGTGTTCACCAAGCGAAGCCGAAACACGGGCGATCGAACTACTCGGCCGGGTCGGCATTCCGGATCCGCAGATGCGCGCCGGCCAATACCCGCATCAATTCTCCGGCGGCCAGCGACAGCGGGTAATGATCGCCATGGCCCTCGCCCTTGAACCGGATCTGCTGATCGCCGACGAGCCGACCACCGCGCTCGACGTCACGGTTCAAGCCCAGATCCTGGACTTGTTGAAGCGCCTGCAAACCGAGGAGGGCATGGGTGTCGTGCTGATAACCCATGATCTAGGCGTCGCCGCCGATATGGCCGACCGGATCGCGGTCATGCATTCCGGCAAGATCGTCGAGCAAGGCACTGTCGAACAGGTTTTCCGGGACCCGCAGCACAGCTATACCCAGCGCCTGATGAACGCCATCCCCGGCCGGGTCGAGGATCCGGATCACGAGGCGCCCGACATCGAAGCGGCACCGCCTCTCTTGCAGGTACACGATGTCGTCAAGCACTACGAGGTGACGAGCGGTCTACTCCGTCGCAGCACAGGTCAGGTCGTGCGCGCCGTCGACGGTGTGACGTTCGATCTTGCCGCCGGCGAAACACTGGGCGTGGTCGGCGAGTCCGGCTCGGGAAAGTCGACCCTTGGCCGCACGATCTTGCGCCTCGAAGAACCGACCGGCGGTACCATCACCTACCGCAGCCACGATCTGCTCGCCTTGTCCGGCGCCGATCTACTGGCCTTCCGGCGCAAGGTACAGGTCGTCTTTCAAGACCCCTATAGCTCGCTCAATCCCCGGATGAGCGTGGCCGCCATCGTCAGCGAGCCCTGGTCCATCCATCGCGACGTCGTGCCCCGCCGAGAGTGGAATGATCGGGTGATCGATCTGCTGGAGCGCGTCGGCCTGCAACCGGATCATGCGCGCCGCTATCCGCACCAATTCTCCGGCGGCCAGCGCCAGCGTATCGCTATAGCCCGTGCGCTGGCATTGCAGCCGGAGCTGATCGTCTGCGATGAGGCCGTTTCTGCCCTGGACGTTTCGATCCAGGCACAGGTCATCGAACTGCTCGCCGAGCTGCGGGACGAGATGGGCCTCGCCTACATCTTCATCGCCCACGACCTGCACGTCGTCGAGCATTTCGCCGACCGCGTGCTCGTCATGCAGGCGGGCCGCATCGTCGAACAAGGAACCAGCGCCCAGATCTTCGCCGCACCCAAACACTCCTACACGCAGGCCCTGTTGGCGGCGAGCCCGGTCCCAGACCCGGCCGTTCAAGCTGAACGGCGCCGCAATAGCCTCACACCAGCAATCGCCTCATGAACGCTGGCGCAGCCGCGCCGCCAGCGTTTCCAGCAACGAACCCATGTCTCGAACGGCCGGATCAGGCCCTACCGCCTCGGTAACGAAGTCATAGGTTTCCGCGGCCCCCAAGAACATCCTCGGGCTCAAGCCGCAGGCCTCGAAGGTCTTGGCAATCTCCTCCATCTCGCCAACCCACCGGTAGGCCTTCGGGGCCATGCCCGGCAGTTGCTTTTGCATCCGCGGCACCATCGCGCTTTGGCTCGCCGCAAACTCGTCCCAAAGCACCTCGTCGACACCAAAGGATTTGGCGGCGACGGTGAGCTGGGTCGCGATCGCCGTGATCCCTTTGTTCAACGCCGCGTAGCACATCTTCACGGCGGAGGCGTCCCCGACACGATCGCTGACCACCCGAACGTCGAGACCGAAGGCCAGAAGCTGTGTGAGCCGGTCGGCTGATGGCCCCGACACGAAAATGCGCGTGTCTTCGCTGCCAACCTGCGGCGGCGGCCCGATAATCCCGCCATCGGCGAACGAGAGCCCGGCGCCGGTGACGATGTCGCCAATGTGCCGAGTCGTCTGCGGCGCAACCGCATTCGCATCGACAAACATCACCTCGCGCCCCACGTCCCGCGCGGCAGCAGCCATGCGTTCGGCAAACTCGACGGCCCGTGCTGGCACCAGGATGGACAGCAGAACATCCGCCTCGGCCAGCATAGCGGCGTCGCTCCCCACATCCTCCATACCGGCCGTCGCCGCATGGTCGCGGGACCGCTTTGAGCGACAGTCCAGGTTGGTGATGACCCGCATACCGTGATGCCGCAAGACGGAACCGACCGCGTGTCCCATATCGCCCGGTGCGACAATCGCCACCGCCCGAAGATCCTGCCCCATGACGTCCTCCTTGCCTCAAGAACCGCCCCGCGCTCGGACCACGCGCCCTTGACCGCGGCTGGCCACCGGTTTCTTTTGCTTGGCCTAGTTTCAGCCAACAAAGGGCCGGAGCCAATGCTTGGGACGAAGATCTAGTTTGGCGCGATGAACGCAAACCTCTACGCGCTTATCGAAAACCGCAATACCGATCATGAACGCCCGTTTCTGATCGATGCGGCGGGCAGCACCATCTCCTATGGCGAACTCTTCACCTGCGCCCGGCGTTATGCCAGCGCCTTTGCTGCCGCCGGCCTTGCCCCCGGCGACCGCGTCGCCGTGCAAACCGACAAGACCGTGGAGTCCGTTTTCCTCCATTGGGGCGCCCTGGCCGCCGGTTGCGTCTACCTCCCCCTCAACACCGCCTATACCCCGGCCGAAGTTGACTACTTCCTGCGGGATGCCGAACCGGCCATGCTCATCTGCCGGCCGGAGGTACGGCAGCACCTCGAACCCCACGCCACCGCGGCCGGCATCAAGCACGTCCATACCCTCGGCGCCGACGAGACCGGCTCCATCGTCGACCTGGCGTCCCAACAACCGGCAGGGTTCGACACCATCGAACGACGACCTGACGACCTTGCCGCGTTGCTCTACACCTCCGGCACAACCGGCCGCTCCAAGGGCGCCATGCTGACCCACGGCAATCTCTCGTCCAATGCACTGTCGCTGATCGAGACCTGGCGCATCACCGATGCCGACCGGCTCCTGCACGCCCTTCCGATCTATCACACCCATGGCCTCCTCGTCGGGCTTGGCACGGTCGCGCTCAGCGGCGCATCCCTGATCTATCTGCCAAAGTTCGACCCGGACCAGGTGCTCCGGCGCCTTCCCCAAGCGACCATGATGATGGGCGTGCCCACTTTCTACAGCCGTCTGCTCGCCCACCCCGCGTTTGACCGCGATACCACGGCCCACATGCGCGTCTTCATTTCCGGCAGCGCCCCGCTGTCGTCCCAGGTCCACAAGGACTTCCAGGACCGCACCGGCCACGCCATTCTCGAACGCTACGGCATGACCGAAACCGGCATGAACACATCGAACCCCTACGACGGCGAGCGCCGCCCCGGCACGGTCGGCTTCCCTTTGCCTGACGTCGACGTCATCGTCGCGGATCCGGAAACCGGACGCCCCCTACCCAACGGTGAGCCAGGGTCGATCGAAGTACGCGGCCCCAACGTCTCCGCCGGGTACTGGCGCGCCCCCGAGAAAACCAAAGAGTCATTTCGCGACAACGGCTTCTTCATAACCGGCGACCTGGGCCACATCGACGCCGATGGCTACGTATCCATCGCCGGCCGGGACAAGGACCTCATCATCTCCGGCGGACTAAACGTCTACCCGGCAGAGATCGAAATGGCGATCGACGCCATCGACGGCGTAGCCGAAAGCGCCGTCATCGCCGCCCCCCACCCTGATTTCGGCGAAGTTGGGGTTGCCGTCGTCGTCTGTCAGGGTGGCTGCGCCGTCAAAGAACCCGATATCGTCAACCAACTCAGCCAACACTTGGCCCGTTTCAAACTGCCGAAAGCCATCCGTTTCGTCGACGAACTCCCCCGCAACACCATGGGCAAAGTCCAAAAGAACGAACTTCGCGAGAGGTACAAATCGACCTTCGGTTGACAGTACTGCTTAGAAGAAATCAATACGCATTCGGATCACGAAACCCGCGTAACAGCGTAAGCAGCAATATCTTCAGGTCGAACACAAGCGACCAATTGTCAATATAGTACAGGTCGTACTCAACGCGCCGCCGGGCCTTCTCGATCGTATCGGTCTCGCCGCGCAAACCATTCACCTGCGCCCATCCCGTCACACCCGGCCGCACCTTATGGCGGTCCGCATACTCAGCAACGGCTTCATGGTACAGGCGATCGGCTGCTCGCATAGTCAGCGCATGCGGACGGGGTCCGACCACGGACAGGCGTCCCTGCAACACATTGATGAACTGGGGCAGCTCATCAAGGTTGGTCCGTCGTAAGACGCGGCCAACCCGCGTCACCCGGGGATCATTACGAATCGTTTGCTGACCACCAGCAGGGTCACCCATCTCCGCATACATCGTTCGGAGCTTGTAGATAGTGACCGGCTTGTTGTTGAAGCCAAAGCGCCGTTGCGAGAATATGACCGGCCCCGGGCTCTCCAACCGTATCGCCAAAGCGCAAAGAAGCAGAACCGGCCAAAACACCAACAAGACGGTGCCGGCAACCACCTTATCTTCGACACCCTTCCAAACGACCTGCCAATCCTCCAACGGCTTCCGCGACACACGCGCCGCCGGAACGCCGCCGATCATCCGCACATCAGTCGGATTCAGCCGATCAAGTTGGTGAAGCCCAACCATCACGTCACAAGGGAAAGTCCGCAGGCGACGTACAACAGCCTCAATGCGCGACACATCGTCCATCGGAAGTGAGATGATCACCTTGTCAATCGGCCGCTGCTGCGCCAGCGATACCAGATCGTCCAGCGTCCCCACAAACGGCGCCCCCTCGGCTGCCGAACCATCGTGGGAGTCGGTATAGCAGCCCAAAAACGCCGAGCCTGCTCCCACACCAAAGTCCAATCGCTCAAGCACCTTAGCCGCGGAGCGAGGCGTTCCGACGACGGCAACCGTTTCGCTTAGCCGGCCGCGCATGATCATAGAGTCCGCCAACGGACGAACAGCAAGCCTGAAACCGAACAGGCCAAGCCCGCCGCACGACCACCACAACAGCAGCCAGCCTCTCGAAAAAGACTCTGAGATCTTGAACAAGAAAGCCGCCACGATCAGCACGACAATTGTGATCGTCCATCCAGACAACGACCGGAACACCTGAAATCCGCGTAGCCTCAGGCGCTCCACGCGATAGACGCCAAGCTGCGCCAATAGCAACGACGCGAGAGCACCGCCAACCAGTGTCATAACGGTATAACTCGCCGCCGCCGGAGCTTCCGGCTGCCAAAACCAGCCGAGATATGCGGTCCCGGCGATTAAGGACGCTAGCAATATGATTGCGACGTCGCCGGCCCTGACGAGGTCCAACAGAACGGTGCTCGACACGCGTCCAGCGCGTACCTCAAGCGGGACGAAAGCCGGCTCTATCGCGCCAACAACCTCCTCAACCGCACGGTAAGCCATCAGCGGCCTCCGGCCACCTGTTCGAGCGTACCCCGGCGGCGGAAGACCGCCCTCGCGGCCGGCCTCGCGCCCAGCACGCTGACCTGCTGCTCAGCCCGCCGCAGTGTTCGCTCTCGCGACCACTGCTGTGTTGCCCTTCGACGCGCATTTGTGCCCAGCCGCTTTCGGCTATCCTCATCATCGGACAGCTCTCTTATGGCCGCAGCCAATGCAGCCGGGTCTTCGGGTAACACCGTCAAGCCGCAATCCTGGACGCTGTCCCACAACTGAGTCCCGGGAACCGCTGCGGCAATGATCGGCCGCCCGCTTGCCAGCATGCCGCCCAACTTGGACGGAAGCATGAGGTCCGCCGCGCCAGCCCTTTGCGGCAGCACGTGAATATCAGCCAAGTTCAAGAGCTCGTTAAGCTGCGCAAGTGGCTGCAGCGGCAGCAACCTGACGTTCGTCAGATCGGCGGACTCTCGCTCCAAGGCCTGCCGACCCGGCCCTTCCCCCGCCAAGACAAATCGGACCCGCTCATGGCCACGCAACAACCGCGCGGACTCAATGACCGTATCAAGACCCTGCTTTGCATTCATGTTGCCCGCGTAAAGGACAACGGTGTCGGTCTCCCGCAGGCCCAACTCGCGGCGAAACCAAGACTGACGCAACAACGGATGAATCTGCTCCGTGTCAGCCCAATTCGGCAACACGGTCACCTTCTCCTTCCGCAGTCCCTTCGCGACGATCTTGTCCTTCATGCGCGGCGATATCGTCGACACAAGATCAAATCTGCGCAGCAACCAACGTTCTGCACCGGACAGGATACGCCGCAAACACTCCCCCCGGACCAACCCGAGTTCGAACGCCGCCTCAACCTCCAGATCCTGCACGTGCAGCCAAACGCGGGCCCGGCCAAGCCGGCCGGTAAGCCACGCCCCGGGCGCCGCCAATAACGTTGGCTCAACGGCAATTACCAAGTCGGGCCGCCACTTCACCGCGTGCCACAACAGCACCGGAAAACTTGAGACACTGAACGAGGCCAGATGCAGCATGCGCTTGAGCCCGCTCGGCTGCGCTGGAACCCACACCGGGCAACGGTGATAGAAAACGCCATGGCGCTCCTCTGTCTTATAACGAAGAGCGCGATATCCGTCGAACACACGCCAGTGCGGGTAATATGGTGGGGCAGCGACCACGCGAACCGAATGCCCCTGTTGCACAAAGTGTTCCGCAAGTTCCCCGGTGAAGCGGCCAACGCCAATCGGTTCCGGCCAGGAATTCAAACCGCAAAGCAGCACCCGCATCCTGCAAGCCTCCACCCTTGTCCGTCTTCATCCTTGCACCGTCCCATCGGCGATCGGATGTCATTACGGAGTCGGACGTATCTTCCTGGAGGCTCTAGGAATGGAGGCGACTAGGCGGTCTGACGCCCGCGATACTTCTGTGCTTCGCGATACCGGTAGGCATCGACCTTGCGGGGATTCGCACGAGTCAACACGACACCGGCCATCCGTGCACGCGCCCCATTCAGTTCTTCCAAGGCTTCACGCGCCAATGCCCGGCGCGTCGATTTCCAGCGCGCCGCAAGGATCGTCGCGTCAACACGGTCGGCTAACAACAAGGCATCACGGACCGCGAGAACCGGCGGCGTGTCGATGACGATGATGTCGAAGTGCTCACGCAGAATACCGAACAGTTCTTCCCATTCATCAGACCCGAAGATGGCGGCACTGTCGGCACTTGTCCCAGCCGAGAGATAGGACAGGCCCAGCCGGTCGTTCCAACGGATCGCCTGCTCAAACTTCGCATCGTGCATAATCAGGTCCGACAGGCCTGGCGATCGCGGTGTGCGAAAGGCGCGGTGCACCCGCGGCCGCCGCACATCCGCGTCGATGAGCAACACCCGTTCACCCATCTGCGCGAAGAACAACGCCAGCGAAAGTGAGCAGACCGACTTGCCCTCATTCTGCACGGCAGAGGTCACCATGATTGTCCCAGGGCGCTCCAGGCTGCGCGTTCGCAGCGCGGCATAGATCGATCCCAGGGACTGTCTTAGCTCGCTGCGCCGATCGAGCATCGGCGAGTTCCGTTTTGGCAACCGCCGCACGCGCCGGGACGGGAGGCGCGGCGTAATGCCCAACGCGGGCAGCCCGAGCATCGACTCGACCTGACGATAGGTGACGAAGCTGCCGAAGAAATGATCGAACAGCAGTACCAGAACCACCGCCGCGCCCCCTGCGAACACCACCAGCACGCCGAGGATCATCTTCTTCGGCGGAAAGCTGGGCGTCAGCGGCACCGCCGCGTACGACAAGACCCGCGCGTCGGGCCGATCCAGCCCACCTTGCTCCTGCGTTTCCTTAAACCGCCCGAGGAACGTCTCCAGCAGGTTCCGTGACGCCTCCGCCTCGCGTTCGAGCGCCCCGAGTTGCACCTGGGCGGTGTTGGCCTCGTTGAGCTGGCCGCGAAGCGCCCCCATGGTCCTCTCCAGCGCCGCCAACCGCACCCGCGCCTCGGCCGCCTCCGCTTGCACGCTGCTAACGATCCGCCCGGCCTCCAACGCGATGTCTTCGCGCACCTTCTGTAGTTCCGCCCGCGTGCTGGACAGCGGCGGATAGGCGTCGCCGTACCGTGACGACAACTCGGCTTCTGTGCCGCGCAACTTCGCCTCCAAGTCACGCAGCCGCTCCACCGCGCTCGACTCCAGCACCTCGCTCAGCGCGAACAGGTCCCCGGCTTTCGACATCCGGTCGATGCGCGCTTCCGTCGCCTCGGCCGTCGCCAGCAGCCCCCGCGCCGCCGTGATCTCATCGGCCAGGTCGGACATCTCTTCGGCGATCAACGGCGCCGTCGCCCCGTCGAGCAACCCGCTGTCCGCGCGGAACCGGTCGGCCGCGCGCTCGGCGATTTCCACCTCCTGCCGCAACTCCGCCAACCGCTGTTCCAGCCACGCCGCCGCGTCCCGCGACCCCGCCGCTTTCAGCCCCACTTGCTTGGCGAGGTAGGTGTCGAC
>JANQOE010000077.1 GCA_028279245.1 Alphaproteobacteria bacterium | reverse complement strand
AGCTGTCGGGGTCGCACTACACCAAGACGTTGGCGTCGACTTCATAGCCGAACGCCACCCCGGCGGCGGCCATGCCATCCGCAACCTCGTCGATCACCGGGGCGAGCAGGTCATCCAGCGGCAGGATGGTTTCGCGGACCTCCAACGCGCCGGCGTCGATCCGGGAGATCTCCAGCAGCCGGTTGATCAGCCGCAGCAAGTGTTCGCCCGAGCCGGCGATGTGACGCAGATATCTGGCATACACCGGGTTGGTGATCTCGCCATGGATACCGGCCTGGGCTAGCTCGGCCATGCCGATGATCGCGTTCAGCGGCGCCCGCAGCTCATGGCTCACATTCGTCAGGAATTGTGCCTTCAAATGCCCGGCGGCATCCGCCGACTCCGTTTCCTCGCGCAATCGTTCCACGGCGGCCTTGGCCGCACCGATCTCATGCAGCGAGACCAGGAAGGCGTCCTCGCCAAGCCACTGCGTACGCATCACCCGCATGTCGGCCAGGACCGGCCGGCCGCCCTTGCCGATGAACTCGACCTCGGACCGCTCGCCACCTTCCAGCGGAATGCCGAGGGCCGATCCGACCAGCCCGCGTCCAAACAAAGCGAGCGCCGCTTCGTTGGCAAAGGCCACCCGGCCGTCCATATCCAGGACGATCATGCCGTCGCCATTGTCGGCGATCAGCCGACGGAGGTTTTCTTTCTGCTTCCGCAATGTGCCGGTCCGGTATTCGATCACCGCGGCGTTCTCCTGCCGCACCATGGCCCGCCGCACCGCTCCACACAGGGTTCTGGCGTCGAGGTCGGCCGGAGCCAGACAGTCTTGCACGCCGAGTGCGACGTAGGATGCGCATTGCGGGCCTTCCGTCAGCACCACAACCGGCGTCGATCGCGCCTGCTGCAGCAACAGCATCACCACTTCCTCGGCGTCGTGGCCGGCCAGTTCCGGATTCAGCAGGATCAAGTCGAAGTTATTGCGGGCCAGACTATCGGCTGCAGACCAAAGACCGTCCGCATGGACGTGTGCGGATCCCGGCCAGCCGTGCGCCAGCGATTGCTGGATGGTGTCGGCACTGTGAAGGTTTGGTTCGACCAGCAGGATGTGCGGATCGTCGATAACGGGCGGCGTCCTCATAGACCAGGCTATCGCGTCTTTGTTTATATTCCTGATACCCGCCGGCAGGTTTCTGCGCCCCGTCCTTGCGAGCCCGGCGTTCTTACAAATTCACGGTAAACAACGGGTTACCGCGGCCCACTATGACATGGGCCGGGCGCGGCCGCGTCCTGCGGCACCTCTGAAACGGCGTGTGGACGCGGCCTTCAGGGCCGCTGGAACATCTCCTGGATCCGCTCCATCTCGTCGGTCGTTACATTCTGTGGCTGGCCGGAAAGAATGCCGATGACGTTGCGGAACGTATTGCCGATATGCATACCGCTGGAATCGATGGTGAACTCGCGGATGACTTTTTCGTGCGGCGAGCCCCGCATCTTTAGTACCGTCATGCCGCGCCGCACTTCGCCGAACATTTCGACGTAGCGCACCAGAATAATCGCGTCGGTGATGGTCGAGATGTTCGCTTCGGTGATCGACGTGCCGCCGGTGATCGATGGTGTGGTCGAGGTAAAGAGGCCGGCGACCTCGCGCTCCTTGATCGTCGCCGTCAGGCCCAGCACGAACTCGCGATAGCCTTTCAGCGTCGACACCCGTTCCAACGCCGACAGGCTGTCCACGGCAACCCGTTGCGGTTTGAATCGGTCCATCAGGACCTTCATGCGGATCAAGTGATCCTCCAGCCCCATGATCTCCGGATAGCAACAGTCGACAACCAGCAGCCCGTTGTCTTCCATGCCATTCATGTCGATGCCCCAGCCGGCCGCGTTGCGGAACAGCTGCCCCCGGCTCTCCTCAAACGCGAACAACAGGCAGCGTTCGCCGTTGGCCACGCCGCCGGCCAGGAACTGGGTCACCATCAAGGTCTTGCCCGCGCCGGTGGCACCGGACACCAGCACGATCGAGTCGCGGAAGAACCCCCCGCCGCACATTTCATCCAGCTCTTCGATGCCGGACGGGATCCGGGTTTCGGAGGACGACTGCGCCAGTTCGATGGCCGACAGGGGGATCACCTCGATCCCGCTGTCGGGCACGATGGTGAAGGGGTATTCGCCCTTGCTGTGCGGTGCTCCCCGCAGCTTGAGGATCTCGATCGTCCGCCGCCGCTTCTCGTCCTCCAGCACGTTGCGGAGGATCACCACATTGTCCGACACGAACTCCTCGATCCCGTAGCGCGCGATCGGTCCGAAATCCTCGGTTCGTTCCGCTGTCATGATCGAGGTAACGCCTAGCCGCTTCAGCACCTGGGCAATCCGCAACAGTTCGGAGCGGACCGTCGTGACATTGGGAAACTGCGCGAAGATCGGCCCGATCGAATCGATCACCACCCGCTTGGCGTCGCAAGCGTTGACGGCGTGCTCGACCCGCGCCACCAGCGCCCCCAAATCGTAGTCGCCAGCGATAATCCGTTCGCTGCCGAATTCCGGCGAAGCATCGACGAACTGCCAGTGTCCAGCCGCCTCGAACGCATCGACGTCCCAGCCGAAGCCCAGCATGTTCTGCCGGATATCGTCTGGCGTTTCTTCGAAGGTGACGAATACCCCAGGCTCCTGATACTGGCGGATGCCCTGCACCAGAAACTGGCCGGCGAGAATGGTCTTGGCACTGCCGGCGGTGCCGGAGACTAGTGTCGTTCGCCCCTTTGGGATTCCGCCTTGGGAGACATGGTCCAGGCCCTCGATCCCAGTCTCGTGCTTTTGCAGCGGCTCGGTCGTCACTGTCAGTTCACTCGCTGATGTTGTTGGTAATGGTTGTGAGGTCGAGGCCGAGCAAGACCTTCTCGGCTTCCGACAGATCGCCGATGATCCGGCGGATCGGCGGCGGCAAAGACCGGATCACCGTCGGCGTCGCCAGGATCTTCTCCTCCTCGGCCAACTGCGGGTGTTCCAGCACGTCGATCACCGTCAGGTCGTAGCTGCCGGCGAGTTCCTCCTCGCAAATCTTCTGCAGCGCCCCGATAGCGCGCTGCGATCGCGGCGTGCGCCCCGTCACATACAGCTTCAGAATGACCTTCTCGGCACTTGTCATAGTGTACCCCGACTACTCGGCCCGCTCGTGGACGGGCCCGCTCATGAACGTCCGATAATAGAGGGCCAGGTATCCCATCACCTCGAGCACCAGGAACTGCGCCTCGATGCTCATGGCGGATCGCCGGACCCGGTTGGCGTCGCCACTCGCCGCCTTGATGGCCGCCGCATGCACGTCAATCACATCACGCGGTGCTGCGCGCAGGGTGCCGAAGCGGTCGGCAATCGCCCGGGTGCGGGATTTGAGCGCCGGCACGTCCTGATACATCTGCCGCTCGACGGCGCCGACGATCAGCGACTTGTATTCGTCGACCAACAACTCATACACGTCCGGGCGGGTCTCACGGATCAGATACTCGCCATAGCTTCCAGCGGTGGCCGCCGTCGTCGGCGTCATCAGTCCCTCGGTCCGGGCCAACGCTTTGTCGCGTTCCCGCGCCGACACCGCTTCTTCCAGCGCGTGGTAGAGCCGGTGGCGTTCGATTGCGTAGTCGACCGCGCGGATCAGCCCGTCGCCGTCGAACCGGCCCTTGACCAGATAGTCCTGAGCGCCGGCATGCAGCGCCTCCGCCGCCATCTCCGGGTCGACCCGGTCGGTCAGCACGACAATCGGCAGCGAGCTGCATTGCTCGCGCAGCTCGACAACCGCTGTTGACCCCTCCGCATCGGGCAGCCCCAGGTCCAACAGCACCGCGTCGAACTCCTGCGCCGTCGCCATGCTGACCGCAACCTGCAGCGTGCCGGTGCTTTGCAACACGAAACGGCGGTGCGTCTCGGTGTGCAGCAACTCCTCAAGCAACCTGACGTCGGCCGGACTGTCCTCGACAATCAACAGCTTCAGCGTCGAACCAAACCGCCGGCTTGTCATGTTTGGACGCACGTTGCCGTTGTTTGGTGTCGCCGTATCCAAGTCGCACAAGACCAATCATCTGGGGCCGGCCACGCATGATCCAGTAACCAACGTGGCGTTGAGCTACTTAATGTAGTACGTAAAGCATATAGCGTAATCCAATCCGAGTCGGAAGGTTAGATGAGGAAGCAGATAGGCTGTTCCGCACGCCACGTACGATCGACGTGTCGACGCAACCGTCGCGCCGCCGCGGCGTAGCCGTGTCATCGACCCCGGCGAGACAGGTCGACGCGGGCGCGTCCGCGGACCCGGAACACTATCTGAAGACCGAGCTGTATGAGCTGGTCCGTACCGACCCCGCCATCTTTGACTTCCTGCAGGCCGGATCGCTGGACGGTATCTGGTATTGGGATGTAGAACGCCCGGCGGAGGAATGGATGAGCCCCCGCATGAAGGAGTTGTTCGGCTACGCGGATCACGAAGTCCCCAACACTTCCGCCTGGTGGCAGAAACACATCTTTCCCGAGGATTTGCAGGTCGCCCTGGACAATTTCCAGAAACACTGCGAGTCGCCTTCGCACCCTTACGATCAGATCGTCCGCTACCGCCACCGCGACGGCTCGACCGTGTGGGTGCGCTGCCGGGGCGTCGCCATCCGCGACGAGACCGGCAAGCCCCTCCGGCTGCTCGGCGCCCACACCGACGTAACCGCGCTCAAACAGGCCGAACAGCAACTCGCCGATCGCACCGCGGAGTTGGAGCGCCGGACCGCGCAGCTCAAACGCTCGAACGAAGAACTGCAGCAATTTGCCTATGTGGCATCCCATGATCTGCAGGAACCGCTGCGCATGGTGTCGGGCTACGTCAGCCTGTTGGCCGAACGCTATCGCGGCAAGCTCGATGCCGATGCCGACGAATTCATTGGCTTTGCCACCGACGGTGCGGAGCGGATGAAGGCGTTGATCGATGGTCTGCTGGCCTTGTCCCGCATCGAAACCGGCAATGTCGAGATGAACCGCGTCGTCACCGTCGAGGCGCTGCACCACGCGCTGATGACGCTCCGTGAGGAGGTGAAGGAGCGGCAAGCCGAAGTGACCTGGGACACGCTCCCGAACGTCGCGGGAAGCGAGGCTTTGGTTACGCAGCTATTCGCCAACCTCGTCGGCAACGCGCTCAAATTCACCCGTGACCAGCCACGAATCCACATCGCGGCCGCTGAACAGACGCCCGGCTGGATTCGGTTCTCCGTCCGCGACAACGGCATCGGCATCGATCGGACCCAAGCCGCCGACATCTTTCGCATTTTCAAGCGACTGCATGGACGCGACGACTACCGCGGGCACGGCATCGGTCTGGCCATCTGCAGACGGATCGTCGAGTGTCACGGCGGCGGTATCTGGTACGAGTCGGAACCGGGCGAAGGCACGACATTTCACTTTTCGCTGCCGGCATACGGCAAGAAGGGGGATACTTGATGGACACGGGCAATAGACCGGCGGAGATCCTGTTGGTCGAAGACAATCCGGGTGATGTGCGCTTGACCCAGGAAGCACTGCGCGGCGGCAAGGTCATCAACCGGCTACATGTGGTGGGCGACGGCCTGGCCGCAATGGCATTCCTGCGGCGCGAAGGCGAGCATGCGGCGGCGCCGGTGCCCGACCTCATTCTGTTGGACCTAAACTTGCCCGGCATGGACGGCCGCGAGGTGCTGGACCAGATCAAGCAGGATGATGCGTTGAAAACAATTCCTGTCGCCGTACTCACTTCTTCTGCGGCAGAGGAAGACATCGCGCGCAGCTATGGCTCCCACGCCAACTGCTACATTCAGAAACCGGTCGATTTCCAACGCCTGGCCGAAGTTGTCGCCGCGCTCAGTGACTTCTGGTTCGCGCTGGTGAAGCTCCCACACCGCGACACGGCGAACTGACGTCGCTGATCCTGCGGGTCGCTACCCGGCGACAGTATCCGTCGCCACCGACGCGTCTTGCGGCCGTTCCTTGGCAGCGGGCAGCATCACGAAAAACCGGCTGCCCTTACTCTTGATCGACGTGCACCAGATGCGGCCACCATGCCCCGCCGCGATCTTCTTGCAGATCGCCAGGCCGAGCCCGCTGCCTTCATAGTCGACCGGGCCCCATAGCCGTTTCAACGGCGCAAAGATCGCATCCAGGGAATCGGTTGGGATACCGATTCCATTGTCCGACACCACGATGGTCGCCTGCCGGTCGCTTCGCGTGACCGTTTCGATTGTCACTGTCGGCCGGTCGCTCTTGTTGTACTTGATCCCGTTCTGGATCAGGTTCTGAAAAAGCTGGACCAGCTGAACTTGGTTGCCGACGACCGGCGGCAGTTGGCCTGTGTGCACTTCTCCGGCGCGCTCCGTTATGTACGCCGATAGGTTGTCGCTCGCCTGCGCCACGACCACGTCCAGGTCGACCGGTGTTAAGCCTACCGTTTCTTCCAGCAGGGCATAGGCTGAAAGAGTATCCAGCAGTTCGACCGCGGCGCGCGTCGCGGCCATCTGCTGCTCCAGCAAGTCTTTCACCCGCCCGCCTTCGGCCGTGTCGTAGTCGCGCAAGGCCAGGCTGGCAAAACCGCCGATCTGGCGCAGCGGCGCCCGCAGATCGTGGGTGAGCGTCTTGAGGAAGCGTTTCTGCGTGTCGTCCTGTTCCGCGGCCTTCCGCCGTTCCGCCGCCTTGGCCCGCGCCTTGCCAATGGCTTCGCGCAATGTCCCTTCGGTAATCTCGCCCTTGACCAGATAGTCCGCGGCCCCGGACATCATCGAACTGACGGCCGTCCGCTCGGATCCGTGGCCTGTCATGATGATCACCGGGCAAAAGGGTTCTATCTGTCCGAGGTCCCCCAGGACGGCGAGACCGTCTTCCCCATCCAGTTGGAAGTCCAGCAGCACGCAGTCGGCGCCATGCGCTTCCAACCAGGCGGCGCCTTCCCAGCCGTTTGTCGCCGTGTACACATGTGCTGGGGCGGCCGCGGCATGAGCTAGCCGTTCAAGCAATTCCCGGTCCTCGGGATTGTCGTCGATGACCAGGATTTGTGTGGCCTGGTCCGGTTCCCGCATTGTGAGGCCGTTGCTCACTTGTCGCCTCCGGCCACGGCCGGGTCGCGCACTGGCAGGATCGCCGTCTCGAACCAATACGCCTTTACCCGCTTCAGCGACTCCACGAAGTCGTCCAGATCGACCGGCTTGGCGATATAGGTATTCGCGCCCATGCCATAGCAACTCTCGATGTCACGCTTGTCGGACGAGGTGGTCAGCACGACAACCGGAATGTCCTTCAGGGCCTCGTCCGATTTGATGCGCGAGAGCACCCGGCGGCCATCGACCCCCGGCAGATTGAGGTCAAGCAGAATGATGCCGGGCCGCGGCGCCGGCGCGTCGCTGTACGGCCCGCTGTGATACAGATAGTCCAGCGTCTCTTGACCGTCCTCGCAACGCCGCAGCGGATTCTTCATCTGCGACTCGCGCAAGGCGCGTTCGGCGATCTCGAAGTCCTCGTCGCTGTCCTCGACGATCAGGATCGTTTGGCCCGGGCTGACCGTGTTCATGTCTCGCCTCCCGGCAGTGTGAAAAAGAAGGTGGTGCCGCGGCCGACGGCCGATTCCAGCCAAATGCGCCCGCCATGATTCTCGACGATCTTCTTGACGAAGGTCAGACCCGAACCGGTACCGCCCCCATAGTCCTGTGCCTTGTGCAGCCGCTTGAAAATGCGGAACACCTCGTCATGCATGTCCTCGGGTATCCCGATACCGTTGTCCTTGACGTGGAACACCAGCTCGCGGCGATCCTGATTCTCGCCTTCGGCACAGCCAACCTCAATCCGCTTCTCATCGCTTTCATTGTACTTGATCGCGTTGGAGACAAGGTTGCGGTACAGCTCCGTGACCCGCAATGTATCGCAGACGATCGATGGCAGCGGCTTGGCGGTGACCAGGCGGACGTGATCGTCATCCAATGCAGGCAGCGTTTGCCGCACATCAGCGATCACCTCGTTTAGGTCGATCTGCTGCACCGCCAGCTCGGTGCGGCCCAACCGCGAATAGTAGTACAGGTCATTGACCAGCGTGCTCATGCGTTTCGACAGCTCCGTCACGCGCCGCAGTTTCTTGCACGCTGCCTCGTCCAGTTTGTCTTCATAGTCCTGGAGCAGGATGCTGCCGATGGTGTGAATGCCCCGCAGCGGCTCCTTCAGGTCGTGGGACGCGATATAGGCGAATTCGTCGAGTTCCTGGTTTGACCGGGTCAGGTTCCGATTTGCCGTCTCTAGGTCCCGCGCATACCGGCGGCTCAGTCCCTCTGCCCGCTTCCGCTCGCTGATATCGGTGGCGATGCTGCACAGCGCGTAGATCTCGTTCCCCGGCCGGTACAGCGGGAACTTGACGGTAATCATATGATGCCGGCTCTGACCGTCCGCCAGTTCCTCCTCCAGCGTGACCGGCTCGCCATCCGTCAGCACCTGCGCATCGCTTTCGCGTAACCGCGTCGCGATCTCCGGCGGAAACAGATCGTCATCCGTACGCCGCAGCACCTCTGTGACGTCTTTTTCCAACAGTTGCAGCATGCTCCGGTTGGCGAACAGGTAACGGCCTTGCGTATCCTTCATGGTGATCAGGGCGCTGCTGTGCTTCAGGATGGCGTTCAGGTCCGCTTCGTACTGGCGCAACTCATCCTTGACCTTCTTTTCCAGGATCATCCGGCCAATGCGTTCGGCGGCGGCGACCTGTCCGACCGTCCATTTGAGCGCGCTACCGGAGACCTTTTCGCGCCAGATGTCGAACGATGCGCGCGGTGTCAGACGAAAGCTGGCGCTGTCGACACTGACTTGTTTCTCCGGTTTGCCAGCCCATTTGACCTCGCGCGAAATCTCTTTCCGGAACCACAGCACATAGTCGCCCGCCGCATTCTCTATCGGCACCGCCAATAGGCCGGCCGCATACGCCACGGCCCGCGCCGGGAGGTCGATTTCATCGCCCAATCGATGGGTCGAAAAGACTCGGGCCGGATGCGTCTCCTCCAACCAGGCCAGGATGCGGCGTGTCGCGGACTTGGACGGCACATCGCCGAATGTCACCATCTCGCCATCGATGCGGCAGACCAGGCCATCGGCGTCCATCGCTTGCACCAGCAGCATGCCGTTGGTGCCGTCCAGCAGGCTACTAAGTGTCCGTTCGGGCGCCAGCGCCGCGCCGACCTCGGCCAGCATCGTTCTCTGCCGTTGCGCCAGGTCGGCCTTCTCCGATTCCACTAAGGTCGACAGATGGGACGAGAAGATATGGCCGATCAGCTCTGCCGCCATGCGGGCGCGGTAAGGCACATGCTTCGGTTCATTATGATGGCAAGCCACCAGGCCCCAAAGCGTCTGGTTCTGGATAATAGAAATCGTCAACGACGCCCGGATGTTCATGTTGTCGAGATATTCGATATGCACCGGCGAAACGCTGCGCAGCACCGAATAGCTCAGGTCGGTCGGTTCGTTGATCAGCGGGCTGAAGGTCGGAATGATCGGCACCGGCTCGTAATGAATGTCGGCGATCAGCCGTAGATAGTTCTTTGAGAACAACCGGCGCGCCGGTTCCGGAATGTCCCATGACGGGAAATGCTGGCCCAGATAGGACGGCATGTGATCCGCCTTGTTCTCGGCGATCACCGCGCCGTTCCAGTCCTCGTCGAAGCGGTACAGCTTCACCCGGTCAATCCCGGTCAGGTCGCGGATTTCGTCGACGATGGTCTGGTGCGTCTTTTCGAGCGTGCTGGCTTCGCGCAGCTTCGTCGAGAAACGCCGCAGCCGGTCGTAGAACTGTTGCAGGTCGTCGTGCCGCTCCTCCGCTGGCGCCAACTCCATTTCCAGGACGATGTGGCCCTGGCTCCGGTGCGCCATCGCATCGAAGCGACGCAACGCGCCCTCCGTTCTGACGGTCAACACGGTCGACTTCACCGGCTGCAACTCGCCGGTTGTGACGACACTCTGCAGCGTCCGGGTCTGACTCTTGCCGATGACGTCGCTGATCGGTTGATTCAGCAGGCCGCTCGCTGGCCGGCCGATGAAATCCGCCAGATTGGCGCTGGCCTGGCGGATGGTCATGTCCGGCTCCGAGATCACGAACATGATGCCATGCGGTTGGATCGAACCGGGTGTGTGGAACGGCTCCGTCGCGCAGCCTTCCAGCGCCTGTTCCAGCTCCGTATCGGTCAACTGCCGTCTTTGCGCGGTGCTCACAACCGTGCCTCCCGGTGACAGCGCCAAAGCGATCGTTCCAGCGCGCACACATTGCACGCGGCGCCCAGGATCGGTTCGTGTGGCGCGGGCTGTGTCTGCAGAAATACTGTCACCCGCTTCCAGTTGACGCCGGCGGCGTCGCCAAGTGCATGGAGGAAACCGCCGCTGCGGTCGTGGGTGACACCAACGCTTTGGCGCAGTTGCTTGGCGATCACCCGCGACCCCAGCGTCGCCCCCACGGTCAAGTACTGATCGCTATGCTGCGTGGCTCGATCGCGCCGCCGCGGCACCCCGGCATCGACAAGCAGCCGCGCCGCGTCGACTTGTGGTGGAACCGATCCCCTCAATTCCTCGGCGGTATCCGCACTGGCCGCACCGCCGGTCACGCGCGACCGGCCCTTCGGTCGCCGCACCCGACAACGCCTCGGTCCGCCCGCGAAACGGGGCGGACATAAGTAGAAAAGACTACAAAAGGCAGACGATACCTCGCGTATTCGCGTAGCCCTATTAACCTAACTCGTGTGGAATCGGAAGCGGAAAGGACACCCGGCATCCTGGCGAACGGCCAAACCCAGACTTGCAATCCGGGTCAAAATGAAGTAAACTAACCGTAGAGCAAGGTTGGGAAAAGTGTGATTGAGGGCAAAACACCACTGCGCCGTCGCCGACCACCATCCCAAAAATAGTAACTAATTGATTATAAAAGAAAAAATTCTGAAAAATACCAAACGAAGCCATTTCATGCGGTGCAGCAATAATTGGTGGTAGGCGTGTGCGGGACGCTGCTTAACCATTGAACAAGACGCGGGCATGTCATATGCCAGCGAATTAATCATAACGGCTAGTCGATTTGTATGAAGGCCCAGGCTTCGACCGGCGCGCCCGCAGCACGCGGCTCCGCCCGCCCTCAGCAGGCAGCCGCGGGTCCACCAATGGCCATAGCCGCCGTCGGCGACGATGCCGACCGTTACCGGGCGGTCATCGAATCCGCCGTCGACGGGATTATCATCATCGCCGCCGACGGCACGGTCCAGGCCTACAACCTTGCCTGCGAAAGAATCTTCGGCTTCGCCCGGGCGGAGGTGATCGGCAACAACGTCAACATGCTCATGCCGGCCGCCGATCGTACCGCCCACGATGGACACATCCTGGCCTACCGTGAAACCGGTCAGCACAGCATCATCGGCCGCCGGCGGGAGGTCGCCGGCCAGCGCAAAGACGGCTCGATCTTTCCGATGGACCTGTCGGTCAGCGAGACCTTTGTCGGTGACGACATCATCATCGTCGGCATCGTCCGCGACATTTCCGAACGCAAGGAAACCGAGGCCGATCTGCGCCAGGCAAACGAGGCGCTGCGCCGCGCTAACGCGAAGCTGGAAGGCTTCACCTCTGCCATCTCCCACGACCTGCGCGCCCCGCTACGGACCGTCGACGGTTATCTAAGTCTGCTGCGGGAGGATCACACCGCCGCCTTGGACGCGGCCGCGCTGCACCTACTCGATACCGTGGGCAACGGCGTCGCTCAGATGCACCAGCTCATCGACGATCTGCTCACCTACGCAATCGTCGGCAACAAGGGACTGACGATCTCCACGGTCTCGATGACCGCCATCGTCGATCAGGTGATGCAACAGGAGTTGGCGCTCGCCGACCAGGACGGCCGCACGTTCGACGTCGACCTGGGCGACCTGCCCGACGCCGCCGGCGACCCGCCGCTGCTCCGCCAAGTCTGGGCGAACCTGATCGGCAACGCCGTCAAATACACCCGGCACCGCCCCGTCGCCAAAATCAAGGTAGGCGGCTGCGCCACCCCCGGCGGCGCCGAATACTGGATTCAGGACAACGGCGTCGGCTTCGACCAGACCCAGTCCGAACACGCCTTCACCCCGTTCCGCCGCCTCCACAAGATGTCAGAATTCGAAGGCTCCGGCGTCGGCCTCTCCCTGGTCCAACAAATCATCGACCAACACGGCGGCCAAGTCTGGGCCCAAGCCCAACCCAACAAAGGCGCCACCTTCTTCTTCAGCCTGCCAGTCCAGCTTATCGACAAATCTAGCCGACACGACTCGCAACCCGATCTGCAACCTGCGCCGCGGTGACGATCAGTGCCTTGCCGTGTACTCGGGTAAGCGGATCACGCGAAACCCGATCAACCTCAGAGAGTTACAGTTAATTGGTTGTGCAAGGTGACAACCCGCCATCCGGTCCTTTCACCGGCCGTCCGCTGGCGACGGCATAGCGGCAATCGGCAACGCCGGTTCCGCCCGATGCACACCTTTCAGACCGAACGGCAAGTCGCCGGCCAGACCCAGATAGTCGGCGGCCAGAGCCAGCACCGATAGCCACATTTCCGTCCCTTGCAGGCCCGGTGCCTCATTTCGGTCGAACGCAAAGCCGCGTGTGGGCACCCAATGGTCGATGATCAGTTCAACCGCCTCAGCGACACGGGCAGCTGCCTCGGCGCTGCGGTGATGGGTTTGCCGCGCGCACAGCCACAGCGGATGGACCACATCCAAAACGTTGCAGGCAGTGAACCCGCGCTGCCGGAATCCATTGTTAGCCGCCACGTGATGCAGCACCGTATCGATGGCCCGCTCGGGATACGGCAACGGCAGCCCGAACTGGGCGTAGGTACCGCGCGTCAGCCGGTAGAACCCGTTGACCGGCTGCAACCAGTCATGCCCCTTCGGCGGAGACCACATGCCCGAGCCCGGATCCGCATGCGTCAACAGCCAGCCCATCAGGCTGTCGAGTTGCCCTCGATCCCCGAAATACTTGGCGTTGCAATAGAGCGCCGTGCCCAGCGCATCGATCTGGCCACCACAGTTCCAGCCGCGATCCCGCCACGGCAGATCCCGCAACCAGGACGCCAAGGATGCGCTGTCAAACGCACGCGCCCACTCCACCGGATGGGCAAACGCCGAGTCGACACATTCGAGCGCATAGCCAACGCATAGGATGTTGTAGAGCACGCTCCCACTCGGACTCTGCGTGCCTGCCGGACGCTGATCCGCCCCCCAACACAGACCGGTATCCGCATCTTGCCAGCCGCGGAACAGTGCGGCCCATTCCGCCTTGGACAAGGGCGATGCAACCGCCCCGAACATCGCCGCGATCTGCACCGCATCACAGTCCGGGCGCAGCGGGGCTTTGTCGTCGTTCCGCGGGTCCGAGTAGTAGTGACCCGGCCGCCGGGTGGTGCGAGCCACCTCGAGCACGGCGGGCCATTCCACGGCCGCCTGTTCGCCAAAGGCCTGCAGCCGGTCCCGCAGCGCCCGCTGTTTGGCCGCCCCGCGCGGCGCCCGCCGGTCCCGCAACGCCCGCGCCGGATTGCCGCCGACGATCGCATAGTCCGGCACATCCCGCGTGACCACGGCACCCGCCGCGACTACCACATGGTGCCCAATCGTCACCCCATCCAGGATGATCGCGTTGGCGCCAATCCAAACGTCGTTGCCAATGGTGATGCCTTTGGACTCGATGCCCTGGGTACGGATCGGCTTATCCGTGTCTTCGATGACGTGGTTGAAGCCGACGATCGCCGCCCCGCCGGCAACCCGCACATCGTCACCCAGCCGGACCGTTCCCGTGACCGAGGCATGCAGATTGAAGGTGCAATGCGCACCTGCCACCAGCGACCCGGCAATCCGCACCCCCGCCGCCACCATGCAGCCATCGCCGAGCGTCAGTGCCTGGGGATACACGTGAGCCCGCGGCGAGATGAAACAATCACCAAGGGCCCACCCCCGGCCGGCCCCTAGCGTCTCGACATGTGCACGCTGTGCCCGGCGCTGGGCTTCGGTCGCCCGCCGAAAGTAAAGCCAGGGATGCGCATCGAACTCTGGGTCAAGCTGGTTGTCGAAGTCGGCGGTCTCATCCCCACCTTCAGCCGCCTCCAGGCTCCAGCCTTCCATCTCCACCCTGCTCACTGCCATTTTTCTGGTTCGGCTATATCGCCATACCAAGAAGCGTGGGGTTCGGATAGGTCAGGGCCGCCAAGTCCGGCCGGTCTCGACGATTGTGTTTGTGCTCTGGGTTAGCCGCGCAGCGCGACCTAAGCCACCGTCCAGGCGCGGTAGGCGTCCCGCATTTCGGACAGCGCGGCGTCGCACGTGGCGGCGTCATTCCCTTCGGCCGCACAGGCGGCACGGTACTTGTTGCGTGCCTCGACGAACGACGCCCACAGATCGGCCTGCGCCACGTTGGACATGTGCTGGCGCCGGTTTTCACCGATCGCATGGTCGGCGATATCGAGCTGCTGCAGCAGTGCGCGCACAGATTCGGCGATGTCGGTCTCGCCGACAGCGTAGGCAAAATTGAAGGCGGCGAGCAGCTTGTCCGCCAGGCGCCGCGAGTAGGGCGTCTCGCCGCAATTCGCCATGAGTTGCCCGTCGACCACTTCCACCGCCGCGTCGTACATGTCGCCTCCTGCTCGCGGCCGGACCTGGCCGTAACCCGGAGACTAGCGCCGCGCGGCTTACAAAATATTAATCATGTCAAGCGGTTACGCGTAAAATGCCGGGCGAACCTTCATTAATATTTAAGACAATCCTTCGTAGCCTCGACCCTGGAAGCAGAGGGAGAACCCACCATGGCTTTGTCACGTCGCGCTATTGAAACGCTGACCGATCTCGTCGAAATCAAGCTGAGCTGTCTCCAGGTCTTCGACCGGGACGACGCCCGCGAGCAAGCAACACTGGAGTTGTGCCGCCGCGAACTGGCCGCCCTTGGCAGCAGCGACCCGGTTGTCGCCATGGCCGAAACCGGCCGCAAACGCCGCAACGCCGCACCGGCCGCCGACGCCGCCCAGGTCGCCGCTTAATCAGTCATCGTCGATGTCGTCCGCCAGGCCACGGCCGTCGGACGACAAGGTGAACTGATCGCTGTTCGGCGCGGTGCGTTCGATCCACCCGCGTTCACGCAAGTCTTCGAACAGCGCAAGTGTGAGGCGTGGGCTGTGGCGTAACCCTCCCGGCTCCCAATAGACGTAGGGCGGCTGCCGGCCGCCCTCCGACGCCGGTTC
>JANQOE010000046.1 GCA_028279245.1 Alphaproteobacteria bacterium | reverse complement strand
GCGCGAGCTGATCGTCGTCCAGCATCTGGCCAACGGCCTGTCGAACAAAGAGATCGCCCGGCTGCTGGGCATCGTCGACGGCACCGTGAAGATCCATGTCCGCAACGTGCAGCGCAAACTGAAGCTCAAGAACCGCACCCAGATCGCCGTCTGGGCGGTGGAGCATGGCCTGCAGGACATGCCGCTCGCCGCCTAGGCAACCCCTCGCTCGACCCTCCTAGATCCTCCTTCCCCCTCGACTACAGCGGGACCGTCTCGGTCCCGCTTTTTCTTGTGATGACTGGCGTGAGAGTTTCGTGATCCCTGCCGGGGATGCTGGCGATCCGTTAACCAAGCATGCTTGCAGGAGACCTCATATGAAACTCGTAGCTACCGCCGCCGTCGCCGCTGTCGCTGGTCTGTTCCTCCAAGGCCTGGCCGCGCCGACCCCGGCCCACGCGGCTTGCGCCGACGATGCCGCTATGACCAAGGAAATGGCTATGGCCGCCGCTGACGGCGACGGCAAGACGATGGCGCTCGAGCACGTCGCGATGGCGATGGAGAAGGCCGACGCGAAGATGGAAGAAGAGTGCATGGCTGAAGTCACGAAAGCCAAGGCGGCTCTTGAAGGAAAAATGATGGATAAGATGGAAGAGAAGAAGTCCAACTAGCACTACTCTCTCGACAACGGCTGCTGCCGTGGAGGAAAGAATGAGCCTGAAATACGTCACATTCCTTTTTGCCGCGGCCGCGGCCGTCGTCGCTCCGCACGGGATTGCACCCGCCGAAGTCAAAACCAACCCGACCGTTGTGGAGCTGTTTACATCCCAAAGCTGCTACTCCTGCCCGCCCGCCGAGGCGTTTCTTGGCGAGTTGGTCGAGGAGCGGGCGGACGTCCTTGGGCTGGAGTTCCACGTCGACTATTGGGACGAACTGGTGCACGGCGGGGGCAAATGGAAGGACATCTTCTCAAGTCCGGAATCGACCCAGCGGCAGCGCGTTTACAATCTGCGGATCCGTGGGCGAGCGAACGTGTACACGCCTCAGATGGTCATTGACGGTGTAGCGGAAGCCGTCGGCTCAAATCGAGGCGCGGTGCTACGGGCGGTGAGCGCAGCCAGCGGGCAGGGTCAGGTGCTTGGCGTCTCGATCGATCCGGTTGATGGGCGGGGCTACCAGGTCAGGATTGACGGTACGCTGCCCGAAGAAGCAACAATTTGGTATGTGCAGTATTTGCGCCAGTACACCACCGATGTGTTGCGTGGCGAGAACAAGGGTAAGACCCTGACCAACCACAATATTGTCCGGGAGTTCCGGCCGATTGGTGCATGGGAAGGGGAGAGCCTCGAACTGGATCTGACCGAGGTCGAACTCCCGGCGGACCATGGCTGCGCGGTGCTCGTGCAGCGGATCGATACGGAACATAACGTACCCGGGCCGATCCTTGGTGCGGGTGTTTGTCCGGCGCAGACTTCCTAGGGTAACAGAGCGGGCCGGACCGCATTGGGTCCGGCCGCCGCCAACTAGTTGCGTTTCGTCATGGTGATGATGTCGGTATCCCGCACGATCTCAAAGTCGTGGGCGGCAAGAACGACGCCGTCGACCAGGCGCGTCATGCGCAGGTTCACGAACATATAGAGCTGCGCTTCGCTGTAGGTGCCGGTGACGACGACATCGGCATTGTGGGCGTTGGCGACGTTGGCGAAATCCCGCGAGAGGATGAACTCGCCGTTGTGCTCCCGCACCATGAGCGTGTTGCCGAGCTTTACCTCGCGGATCACGAAGCCATTCTGGACCATACGTGAGCCGACCTGCTCGGCCACCGCCCGGCCAAACCGGGATGATTCTTCAAGGTCGTCGATGTTCGCCAGGCTGGCGACCAGGACGACGGCGCCGGGCTGCAGACTTCCAGGCAGATGGTGCAGCAGGGAGTCGGTCGCGTCGTAAACCTGAGCGATCATCCCGCCCGGACGTTGTTCGGAGGTGACCGCTGCCGTCGGGCTGGCGCGTTCCGTGGTGGGTATCGCGCAGGCCGTCAGGAAAAGCAGACTGGCGGCGAGCAAGCAGTCGATTTTTCGGCGAAGCATCGGACGGCTCCCTTATCGGCCGAGACGAACCAGGCGCGGCCTGGTCTCGATAACGGGCTGCGGCGGGGGCGGCATGTAGTTCGCCATGTCCGCGGCGTTGACGTAAAAAATGTCGCTGGACTTGAAGAGGATGTCGCCGGCGTCGATCACCTGTGTGGAAACGATCAGATCGGTATGACGCAGATCGCCACGATGGCCGACGGCGGCATGAACGTCATAGGTCATGACCATCACATCGTCTTCAGGCTCGGACGCGACGATTCCCTGCTGGTGCAGGGCCTCCGTCAGGAAGCCGTGGAAGGCCTCGGAAAAGGGCGTGGTCGGTTCGGCCGGCGCGACATAGATGCGCTGTTCGGTCGGACCGAGTTGTTGGGTAAACTGCGCCGTCACATTCTCGGCGAGCTGTTCCCAGTGGTACGCGGCCATCATCCGCGGCTGGGTTGGCGTCGGAAAGTCGGGCTGGGCAAGCGGGATCTCGGAGGTGCAAGCTGCGAGAAACAGAGTCCCGGCCAAAGCGACGACTGGATATCTTGCGGCCATGATCCCTCCCTACCTGAGAGTTGCCGTTTGCGAAGCGGGGAATGATCGAGTAACCGCATTTAGGATGCATTAAGTATTGGGACGAATGGACACAAAGGCGGCACAAAGAAAGCCGATCCGCCACGTAAATATCGATACGATTTGTCGCAAATTTTATCTTAGTCTGTGCAAATCCCGTAAGGCGCTGTTTTGGCGAGGACTTGGCCGGTGAGGCTGCTAGATCCGACGGTACGCGATTACCGGTCGCTGGCTGAGGGGTTTCAGTGGCGGATTCCGCCGCGGTTCAACATTGGCGCCGCCTGTTTGGCGCACCCGGCGGATCGCTTGGCCATGGTTGCCGTCGATGGTAACGGCCAGGCTGTGGACTGGACCTTCGGGGCGATGAGCCGCCGGGCAAACCAACTGGCGAATGCGCTTGCGGCTTTGGGCGCGAAGCGTGGTGACCGGGTTGGGGTGCTGCTGCCGCAATGCCCGGAGACGGCGATCGCCCATATGGCAATTTACCGGTCCGGGTTGATTGCCGTGCCTCTGTTCACACTGTTCGGACCGGATGCGCTGTCATATCGCCTTCGCGACAGCGGCGCGGTGGCTGTTATCACGGACGCAGGCGGTTGCGAGAAACTGGGCGGCATTGGCGAGGATTTGTCGGGCCTTCGCCACATCATGAGCATTGATGGGGCAAATGAAGGTGCGCTCGATTTCCACGGATTGTGTGATCGGGCGTCGGACAGTTTTGGTGTGGCGGATACGGCCGCCGACGATCCGGCACTGATCATCTACACATCCGGTACGACCGGTCCACCGAAGGGTGCGCTGCACGCCCATCGGGTGTTGTTGGGGCACCTTCCCGGGGTTGAGTATCCGCACTGTTTTTTTCCCCAGGCCGGCGACCGTTTCTGGACACCGGCTGATTGGGCCTGGATCGGCGGGCTGTTGGATGTGCTGTTGCCGGCTTGGTATCACGGCGTTCCGGTCGTTGCTTATCGGGCAAACAAATTCGATCCGGAACACGCGTTTGACCTGATGCGACGGTTCGAGGTGCGGAATGTGTTTCTGCCGCCGACGGCACTTAAGCTGATGCGCAATGCGGAGCTTAAGAGAGAGCAGGCTCCGGCGTTGCGCAGCATTGGCACGGGGGGCGAGATCCTAGGGTCGGAGATGATCGATTGGGGCCGCTCTGTGCTGGGTGGAGAGATCAATGAGTTCTACGGGCAGACTGAATGCAACCTGGTGGTTGGCAACTGCTCGGAGGTGGCGTCATTGCGTCCGGGGTCCATGGGCCGACCGATCCCGGGTCATCGCGTGGCGGTTGTTGATGGCGATGGGCAAACGGTTCCGTTGGGAACTGTGGGAGATATCGCGGTGCGGCAACCCGATCCCGTGATGTTCCTCGGCTATTGGAACAACGAGAGTGCGACGACCCGGAAGTATCGGGGTGAATGGCTTATCACCGGCGATCAAGCGCGTGCGGATGAAGATGGGTATCTGTGGTTCGTCGGCCGGGACGATGATGTCATTACCTCGGCGGGCTACCGAATTGGCCCAGGCGAAGTCGAAGACGCAGTTCTGGCGCACGAAGGGGTTGCGATGGCCGCGGTGATCGGCGTTCCCGACCCGGTGCGAACGCAACGCATCAAAGCGTTCGTCGTCCTGAAGCAGGGTGTTGAAGGTTCGGAAGGCTTGATCCGGGAGATCCAAGATATGGTGCGCAGCCGCCTTGGTGCGCATGAGTATCCGCGCGAGGTCGCGTTTGTCGATGCACTGCCGATGACAGCGACGGGCAAAATTAAGCGGGCGGATCTGCGGCGGCGGGAGGGTGGCTAGTGGGGCCGGTCGTCAATGTCGCGTTTCCGGTCTTTGCCATCATGCTGCTGGGCTATGCCGCGGGGCGGACCGGGATTCTGGGCCAAGAGAGTTCGCGGGCGCTTAACGCTTTCGTCTATTGGTTCGCGCTACCGCCGCTGTTGTTCCTGTCGGTGGCCCGGGTGCCGACAGCGGAGATCCTGAACTGGCCCTACATCTCCGTATTCGGCGGCGGGATGCTGGTGACTTTCGTTGTCGCCCTGATCATCGCCTTTGCCCTGATGCGGCGGACGAACGCCGAGCGATTCCTGCATTCCTTTGCCGCGGCGTTTCCAAACACCGGGTACATGGGGATTCCGCTGTTCATTTCGGCCTATGGGCCGTCGGGCACGTTGCCGGCGATCATCGCGACTGTGATCAACGCGGCCCTCGGCGTTGGCTTGGTTGTGTTGCTCATCGAGTTGGATATGCACCGGTCCGCGGGCAGCGTGCAGACACTGCGCCGGGTCGGCGGGGCGCTCGTGAGGAACCCGTTGGTGCTGGCACCGGCGCTTGGCTTGCTCTGGTCAGGTCTGGGCCTGCCGCTGCCCAGATGGATCGGCAACCTGGGCGACCTGCTCGGCGCCGCTGCCGGGCCCTGTGCCTTGTTCGCTATGGGGCTGTTTCTTGTGGACCGGCCGATGTCGGCAGGCCGTGCCGAGGTCGGCTGGGTGGTATTCCTGAAGCTCGTTGTGAACCCGGCCGCGGCTTGGGGGTTGGCCATATGGTTCGGTCTTGGGCCGGAGCTGACGCGAGGCGCGGTTTTGCTATCGGCTTTGCCGACCGGGGCGTTGGTCTTTGTCGTCGCTGAACGCTATGGCGTCTACGAACAGCGAAGCTCGGCCATCATCATGATTTCTACTGTGCTGTCGGTTGTCACCGTATCGGGGCTGCTCGCGTTTTTCGTGTGACGGCGCGATATCGGTCTTGACGAACCTGTCGGTGCTCCGATCAGAATGGACCGACTTTGGGGGAGTCGATAGTGGGCGATTCGGTATCGGGAGATGCCGCTGGCGAGATGCTTGCGGATGAGGCAGGCGGTTGGGGGCAGACGGTTGCGGTTGCCGTGCAACTCCGGACCCTCGAGAAACGCGTTGAGGAACTGGAGCGCGATCTTGAGGAAGCTGACGGAGGTGCACGGTGTAGAAGCTGCCGGGCCTATGCCCTTCAGCATGAACGGACGCGTGGGCCGTATAACGGCCGCATGATGGAGGAACTGTGGGTTTGCGGTTCCTGCGGGTATCGCGAGTGCCGGGTCTATATGGCGGCCGAGGTGCCGGAGCGGCTTAACGCAACCGGTGCTCCATAGGCGCTGCTGCGCGCGGCCCAGGTCCGCCAAGGCGCACAACTGACGGCTCTTGTGTCCGGGTGGTGTAGGCGTCTTGCGCTGCCGGGTTCTCGGCGCCTTCAGCGGCGACTTCCAAGAGCTGTTCCAGATACTGCTGCTGGCGCCGGAGGTGGTGGGATATCAAGCCGCCGGAGAAGAAGACCGCGCCGCCGGCAAACGCCGCGCCGGCGAGAACGGCGAATATCAATGCTGCGTTGGCGCCGGCTTCGGGCGCCTCGCTCAATGACTCGATGATACCAATGCTGACGCTGACGACGGCGCCAAGAAACCCGATGCTGACCAGAACCAATCCGAAAAACCGCATTGACCAGTTCCCTTCCAAAAAATGCGCCGCGCCTTCGCGGCTGCCGCGGTGTATATGTGAAACGCGGCCGATTTGTACATATGGGTTAGTTCTCCGCCTTTTCGAATTAGGCGAATCGCCAATCGAATGTTAGCCGCAAAAGGCTGGGCTGTGGAAAACAAACCTAGGGCAGTGGTGAGGGATAATTAGGGCATGACTGTGGCCCGCGTCTTGATTGCCGACATCGAAATCGGACAGCGCTTGCGAAGCTACGACGGCGAGAAGGTCGCGGCGCTTATGGAGTCCGTACAGGAGTTGGGACTCCGAACGCCGATCTCGCTGGTGCGGCAGGACACGGACAGCTTCCGGCTTGTGGCGGGATTGCACCGGCTCGAAGCGTGCCGGCGGTTGGGTTGGGAGCATATCGACGCACTCTTCGTTGATACGCTCGGCGAGATCGACCAGCAGATGTGGGAGATCGACGAGAACCTTGTTCGCGCGGAGTTGAGTGAGGGGGAGCGAAGCGAACACCTGCTGCGCCGGAAGCAGCTATTCGAGACAAAACGGGAGCAGGAGCGCGTCGCCGGCAAGCGGGACGGGATCAAGCCGCAGCATGAGACGGGCTTCGCGACCGACACTGCCGAGCGCACCGGTCTGACGAAGCGTCACATCAATCGGTCAATTCGCCGGGCTGAGCGCATCGCTGGTGATGTCAGGGAAGCGATACGACTGTCGCCGTCTTTCCGAAAGGCTGTCGAACTGGATGCATTGGCTGACCTGAGCCACGAAGACCAACGCCGGGCGGTCCATCTTGTGGCCCGTGATGAGGTCAGGAGTTTTCGGGAAGCGAAGGAACGCCTGACGTCGGGGAAGCCGACCTTGACGCAGGAACGGCAGTTGCGGGCCTTGGTTGCCGCGTGGAAGGCCGCGTCAGATGAGACCCGGGCTGCTTTCTTGGAGGATGTGGGCGCGGGCGGAGACGCAAGCCGGGACGAAGGACCGCGTCTGCCGACCGTTTCTGATGGTTCGGCGAACTAGAGACCTTCCAAACGAGAAAGAGACGCCAAACCTTGGGTCGCATACTTTGGCCCTCAGCCTCCATATGCGTCCGCGGTCGGCGTCTCTCTGAAACGTCCTGCTTCTCTCAAAAGAAAGCTCCGAAGCTCCATTCCTGCCAACAAGTTTGTCAAACCTGCCAACTTCTCTGTAGCCGCGACAACCGTTTGAGCACTCAAGACCCTGCCAAGTCTGTCACACCCTCGCGCACCTGCCGCTTCACAGCTTGAACGAAACTCTGTCGCTTTCCTCCCCGATGCATTTCGCTTCGTGCTGGTCGGTCCGTCAACTTTCCAGTTTCGGTACCGGGATCCCGTCGGATCCGGTACCGGGACCGCGCGACCCGTCGGCCACACGGGGTGTCTCCGCGACCCGTCGGTTTTGGAGACGCGCCATCACGTTTTTACGGCGATGACTTGAGCTGATTCTGGTGATGTGAGGGACCAGAGGCAATTTCTATTGCGCGGTATGCGTTACCCGATCTGCAAGAACACTCGGCTCCAAACTCGTGTGTCTATTTGGCTGCTTCGAGTTCTTCTATCGTCCTTGGCCAGTCTCCTTTGAGTAGTCGGGAGAGCGATCGATCGGCCAGGACCTTGCCGCCGGTTTGGCATCGAGGGCAGTAGTTGGTCTCATTCGATGCGTAGGCAATGCGCTGCACCTGTGTGCCGCAAACCGGACAAGGCTGGCGGTACTGGCCGTGCACAGCCATTTCCGGCCGGAAAGCGGTGACTCTTTTTGGGAAGCCGTCGCCGGTTTGCTCGCGCAGGCGGTCGGTCCATTCGATGAGGACCTCCTGACAGGCGGTGTGCAGCCTGGCGATCTCATCCGAGTTGAGCTGGCTGACCCATTTGATCGGTGAGAGGCGCGCCCGATGCAGTATTTCGTCGGAATAGGCGTTGCCGATGCCGCTGAACTGACGGGGATCCGTCAGGGCACGTTTGACCGTGTGGTTGCCGCTTTGCAGTGCGGTGGTGAATGCCTCTAGATCCGCGCCGATCGGTTCGAGCCCATGCCGATGCTGTGCTTCGAGCGCGGCTTCACCGGCAACAACATGCAGGGATGCCCGTTTCTTCGTTGCGGCCTCGGTCAGAACCAGCGATCCGTTCGGAAAATCGAAGGCGGCCAAGGCGGTTCGTCCTGATAGCTTGGCGCCGACGTCGCGCCAGTGGAGGCGGCCCGCAATCATTAGATGGAGGACCAAGTACAGATCGCCCTCGACGCCGATGGCGATGCGTTTGCCGAGGCGGCGCAGGTCGCAGACGGTCTGTCCCTCTACGGCTGAGATTGGCGGGTCTACGGTGCGGAGAAGGAAAGGATTGGCGAGACGAACGGACTGGATCGGTTGTCCAAAGATGCGCGGGCGCAGGCACTCGATATAGACTGTTATGTCTGGGAGTTCCGGCATGGTTGGCGCACTTTGGCATGCCCGCCTAGCCGGGACAAATTGTCCCGCCTACTGCTCGCCTGCCGTCAGCACGCGCGGAACAAGGGCAATACCCTGCACATCCTCAATCAGGGAGTCGTCGAAAGCGCCGTGGACATGGCGGGTGCCGCGGAGGTTGGCGGCCGTCAGGTCGGCGCCGGTGAGTTCGGCACCGATCAGGTTGGCGTGGGTCAGATCGGCCTGGATGAGAACGGCGTGCCGCAAGTCGGCGCCACGCAGATCAGCGTAGTGCATCCGGGCCCCGCCAAGCTGCGCTGGGATTAGTTGGTTTGCTGAGCCGATTAACGGGCTGAGATTGGAGTCTCGAAGATCGGCTTGGTCGAGGGCGGCGTCGCGCAGATTGGCGCCGCGCAAGTCGGCTTTGTGGAGTACTGCCGTGCGGAGGTCGGCTCCCCGCAACTGGGCACCCTGGAGCTTCGCGCCGACCATGTTCAGACCGTAGAAGATCGTCTCCTCAGCGCGGCACCCGGGTAGATCCAGATGGGCGAGGGACCCCATGCGACGCATGTCGTAACTGGAGAGATCCAGCTGTTCGCCCTCCTTGCCTCCGGTTTCGATCCAGCGCCAATGGTCGGCGACCAGCTCGTCGAAGGGGCTTGGGAGTTCGGTGGTTGGGCGGCCGCGTACGGCGTCGGTTAATGTGTGGAGGAGTTGTGCCTTGTCGTACAGCGCCTCGGACGTGACGGAACGGACGAGCACGGCGTTCTCAAGATTGGCGCCGGACATGTCGGCGCCCGTTAAGTCGGCGCCCTCCAGAATGGCGCCGACCATCTTAGTGTCACGGAGCTTGGCGCGAACCAGTTTGCAGCCCCGCATGTTGGCGTCGGTGAAGTCGGCCTGGGTGGCGATGACGCCGGACATCCGCGCCTGCTCCAGATTCGTGTTGGAGAGCAGAGCCGCGACGATCTCCGACGGGCCGGGATCGGTTTTGTGGAAGAAACTCAATTCGCCAGAGTTGCCGCGTTCGGCGATGCGGCCTTCGCGCATGTCGGCTTCGAACAGGTCGGCGCCGTCGAGGTTCGCACCGCGCAGGATGACACCGCGCAGATCGGCGCGCCGCATGCTCGCGCGTTCCAGATTTGCCAGCCGCATGTCGGCGGCGAACAAGTTGGCGCGGTCCAGGTTGGCCCCTGACAGGTCGACGTGGCACAGCCTGGCGCCGGTGAACAGCGCGTCGGTCAGGAAACGTCCGCAAAGGTTGAGGCCAGTCAGGTCGCAGAAGGAGAAATCGGCGCGGACTCCATTCGCTTGCCCCTTGTAGAGGAGCTCATGCTTGAGGGCGATGACGTCGGCCTCATGCTGGGACAGGCGCTTGAAGGTATTCCGGTCGGATGGCACGGGTCACCGCCGTCTTGATGCCCAGCCAGGATGGGGAGCCATCCGTTAAGAAACGGACAAGCCTTCAAGGGTCTCACCCGGGCGCACGTCCGAGGCCGGCGCCTCGACCGAGAGAATGTCGAAAAGGCTAAGCTCTACATAGTCGAAGGCCGTGTAGGGATCGCGCGGCGCCAGAAAAATGACTTGCAAGAAACCATCCCAGTTCCCGTCACCATCGGATGTGAAGACGTCTGCAAACTCCAGAACGGTCGATCGAGCCTGGATCAGGCCATCGAGCGGGCCCTGGTTACGCAGGGCGAGGGTCCGGGGCGGCTGTTCGCGGGAACTGCACACCGATGAGCGCCGGATCGATATCGTAGTCGCCGAACACGAGATTGAAGAAGAGCCGGGATCCCGGAATGATGTCGCTTCCGGCGACCTTGAAGTCGAAAACAAAGACTGCGTTGTTGGGCACTGTCGGCCCGTCCGCGTCCGGCCGGTTGACGTTCGGCGAGGACACAGAAAGGGACAAGTCAGTCCAGTTACTACCGGTCGAGTTGGCAGATACCAAGACGCAGCCGCGGCAATCGACAACCGCATTGTCGACTTCATCCTGGCTGCGGTTGTCGAAGTTGTCGTCGCTGACCCACGCCACGCCGCCGTCGGCGTTGAGGTCCGGAAGGAACTCGTTGCGGCCGAGGATACCGTCGCGGTTGGTGTCGGCCGGCCGATTGTGAGGAGGCGGTGTGGCGCGCACCAGCGGCGCGGGGGCCGTAAAGCCGAAGCCATCCTTGTCGCCGATCCGAATGTATTCGAAGGGCTCAGCCTTGGCGGCGGCGGTGGCAAGCAGGCACATCACGAACAGAAGAGTCGGGGCGCAGCGCGCCAAGGCAGGACCTCCTAAACAGCTGCTCAAGCTACCACGCGGGGGATTTCGGTGGATCAAAAGGGCGCGATCATGGCATGAAGCCCGGCGCGGGGAGGGGCGTCGCGAATGGCGGAACAGGCACCCAAGATCGAGGTGCGCGACATCTCAAAGAGCTTCGACGGGGAACTGGCTCTGGACGGGGTCAGCCTGCGCGTCAGCCGTGGCGAGTCCGTGGTGCTGATCGGTGGATCCGGGGCCGGGAAGACACTGTTGCTGAAGGTGATCCTGGGCCTTGTGCACCCCGATGAGGGGGATGTCCTGATCGATGGGGTGAACACGACCAACCTTTCGCCCGGTGACCGCATGGAGTTCATGCAACGCTTTGGCGTGCTGTTTCAACGGTCCGCGTTGTTCGACAGCATGGCGGTTTGGGAGAATGTGGCGTTCCGGCTGTTGCAAGAACACAAACTGCCACGAGCCGAGGCGCATGAGCGTGCTTCCAGGACCTTGGCCCTGGTGGGGCTAAGTGCGCAGGTCGGCGACTTGCTGCCGGCGGAACTTTCCGGCGGGATGCAGAAACGGGTTGGGTTTGCGCGGGCCGTCGTCAGTGAGCCCGATGTCATCCTGTTGGATGAACCGACGGCCGGGCTCGACCCGATCATGAGCAACATTATTCATGAGCTCATTCGGGAGCGGGTGAAGGCGATGGGGGCGACCACGCTGTCGATCACCAGCGATATGGCCGGCGCCCGCAAGACCGCGGACCGGGTGGCGATGATGCATGAGGGACGGATCATCTGGGTCGGTCCGGGGACGGAGATCGACTCCTCGGGCAACGCCTACGTCGATCAGTTTGTGAACAAGCGGCCCGAAGGCCCGATTCAGATGCGGATCTAGGCCTGAAACCCAAACGGCCCGCTGTTGCCAGCGGGCCGCAAGTGCTGTGCGTTGTGGCGCCTAGAGTTGGCCGATCGAGAAGAAGTGTGTCTCGCCGGAACTGTCGTCGACGCCGTCATTGTCGGTGACGGCATAGCCGACGCCGGCCGCATCCACGACAAAGCCTTCGATCTTGTCGACCACATAGCCGCCAGGCGCGAGCAGGTCAGGGATGAAGTCGCGGACTTCTTCCTTGGCGACCATCGGCAATTCGCCGCCGAGCGGTGCCGGGTTCAGGTCGCTGAGCGCGACGCGATAGAGCTTCTTGATCTTCGCCGCGGCGCCGATCTGGTTGTCGCGCTCGATGATGTAGACGTGGTCGCCGTGCAGGGCGATTTCGGACAGACCGACCCAGCCCTTCTCGGCCGGATCTGTAGGGTAACGGACGGCGCCCCACTCTTTGGATGCCGTGTTGTAGGCGACGAGCTTCACCGTGTTGTCCGGATCGTCCTGCCATTGACGCTGGATGGCGATCCAGAGGGTGTCTCCGACTAGGGCGATGCCTTCGGACGCCCAGCGCTTTTCGACGGCGAGCAATTCGGCCGGGAACGAGATCTCTTCATCGATCTCTCCGTTGGCGCCAACATGATAGATCGCATGGGGCACGAGACGGCCGATGCGGCCTTCCGAAGCGAGCCAGAAGCCGCCGTTGCCGTCTGCGGCAACGCCTTCCAGATCCAGCTTTTGGGCCGGGAAGCCGGCGCGCGTGACCGGAATACGGTTGGTGATGATGGCCGGAGTTTGGGTGGCATCGATTTCGAAGATCGACGGTTGCTGTGCATAGAAGCTGTCGTTCACAGCAAACAGCTTACCGGGCTCGACCGGGTCGGCGGTTAGGCCGGAGAGGGCTCCCCAGCCGATCGGCCGGTCGTCCGCCATGACCGAGCGGATGGTCGGGTAGGCCGGTGCTGCATCCTGTAGTTCGTAGACCATGACATGGGCCCGCACACCGCCATCTTCGATGAGGTCGGACTCGTTGGCGGTCACAAGGAGATTGCGCTCTGGAATGGCGACGGCGGCTTCCGGGGAGATACCCGAGGGGAGTGCCTGCACGTATTCCGGCGCGCCGCCGGTGTCGCGGTAGACGCCGACCAGCGAGGCGCGCTCCAACATGACGAAGATATAGGTGTCGTCACCGAATGTGGCGACCGCCAAACCTTCCGGCTCGACGCCTTTGTTGCCGGACCGTCTTTCCGGGTAGTGGCCAAGTTGGGCCGCCTCATACTCGAGCGCGAG